>JADGOZ010000048.1 GCA_017882705.1 Candidatus Nanopelagicales bacterium
CCCACTGGATGGGGATCTCCACGATCGAGCGTTGCCCGTCGACGTCGAGCTCGTAGGGCACGTCGGCGTCCATCAGGCTCGAGTCGTAGAGGAAGCCCCGGTCGGCGAGCAGGCCGGGGCTGCGCCAGGACAGGTCCCACATCGGTGCGCGGTATCCGGTGGGTCGGACGCCGGCCACCTCCTCGAGGGCGTCGAGTCCGCGGTCGAGGTTGTCGGCCTCCTCCTCGGCGGTGACTGCGGTGGGCTGTTCGTGGAGGTATCCATGGTGCGCGACCTCGTGGCCGGCGGCGACGATGTCACGCACGACGCCGGGGTAGCGGTGCGCGGTGTAGCCAGGCACGAAGAACGTCGACCGGATGCGGTGACTCTCGAGGAGGTTGAGCAGTCGGGGAACGCCGACGAGCGGGCCGTAAGCTTGGTGGCTCATCACACTCATGCGATCGACGTTCTGCGGTGAGCCCCACAGCAGCGCCGACTCGGCGTCCACGTCGAAGGTGAAGGCCGCGGCCGAGGAGTACCCCTGTGGCCAGCTCACGGGAGCGGCGGGCTCGATCACGACGCCGTCTGCTCGGACATGATGCTCACCAGCTCGTAGGCGAGGTTGGCCGCGGCCACGGCGGTGATCTCGGCGTGGTCGTATGCCGGTGCCACTTCGACGATGTCGGCGCCGACGAGGTTGACCTCGCGCATCCCCCTGAGGACTGCTAGGAGTTCGCGGCTGGTCATGCCGCCGGCTTCGGGGGTGCCGGTCGCCGGTGCGAAGGCTGGGTCGAGCACGTCGATGTCGATGGAGACGTAGACCGGGGAGTCCTGCACGCGGTCCAGCACGCGCTCGAGGATACCGGCGATGCCGAGCCGGTCGAAGTCCCGGCAGTGCACGATGGTGAACCCGAGCCGTTCGTCGTCGATGAGGTCCTCGCGGTCGTAGAGCGACCCGCGGATGCCGACGTGCGCCGATCGGCCCTTGACGATCAGTCCCTCCTCGGAGGCCCGACGGAACGGGGTGCCGTGGGTGTAGGGGGCGTCGAAGTAGGTGTCCCAGGTGTCGAGGTGCGCGTCGAAGTGCACGAGTGCCAAGGGCCCGTGCTCGGCGTGCAGCGCGCGAAGCACCGGCAGCGCGATGGTGTGGTCGCCGCCGAGGCAGACCACGCGGCGCCCGTCGCTGACGAGTCCGGCGATGCCCTGCTGCACCTCCGCGAGCCCCTGCACGATGTCGAACGGGTTGCAGGCGATGTCCCCGGCGTCGACGACCTGCGATCGCTGGAACGGTGACACGTCGAGGGCGGGGTTGTAGGGGCGGAGCAGCCGAGAGGCCTGCCGGATCGCCGAGGGGCCGAACCGCGCACCCGGCCTGTAGGTGACGCCCGAGTCGAAGGGGACCCCGACCACGGCCACGTCGAAGGCGCCGACGTCCTCGGCCCGGGGCAGGCGCGCGAAGGTCGTGAGTCCGGCGTACCGCGGCACGCGCATGCCGTCGACCTGTCCGACCGTGCCGTCGTCGTAGCGGACGTGGTGCTCGACCACAGTGCTCAGCTCCCTCGTCGTGGTCCCGCCGAGACCCGGCGGGTGTGGTGCCGTTCTCAGACCCGGCTGCGTGTCGTTCCGCCGTTGACCTGGACGATCTGGCCGACCATCGCGCTGAGCCGGAAGTCGCAGAGCAGGGACACCGCGGCGGAGAGCTCCTCCGCGCGCCCGATGCGTCGCACCGGGATATCGGCGGCGTAGCGCTCATGGATCTCCGCGAGGCTCACTCCGGCGGCTTCGGCGTCGACGAGGAGTTGGGGGGTGTCGGTGACGCCGGGTGCGAGGCCGTTGACGATGATCCCCTCGGGCGCGAGCTCACGACCGAGGGTCTTCACGAGTGCGATGAGTCCGGCCTTGGACGCGGCGTACGCCGTCGCCTCGGGCCAGCCGGTGACGCCCCACTCGCTGGTGATGACGACGACGCGACCACCGCCCGTCCCGCGCATCACCGGAACGGCCTCGCGCACAAGGTGGAAAGTCCCGGACAGGTTGGTGTCGATCACGCGCCACCAGTCTTCGGGGTCGTGGTCGAGGAGCCGGCCCATCGTCATGTAGGCGTGGTTGGCGACGACGATGTCGAGGCGGCCCGTCCGATCGCGGACCTCATGGACCAGCCCGGCGACCGCGACGGGGTCGCTCATGTCGGCCGCTACGGCGATCCCGCCGACCTCGGCCGCCACCGCATCGAGCGCCGGTGAGGCAGTCCGGTCGTTGACGACGACCAGGGCTCCGTCGGCGGCCAGGCGTCGGGCGTGCGATGCCCCCATGCCCTGCGCGGCGCCGCTCACCAGGGCGACCCGACCCATCAGAGAGCTGCGTGCCACTCAGATCACCGCCCCGGCATTGACGTTGAGGACCTCGCCGACGCAGAACTGCCCCTCGTCGACGAGGTAGGCGACGCACAGCGCAACCTCGTCGGGGTTCACGAGACGGCCGAGGGGGAGGGTGGCGAGGTAGTCCGGTGCCCGCCAGGGCGAGTCGGCGGGCAGGAGCGGGGTGTCGGTGGGTCCGGGTGCCACAGCGTTGACGCGCACCCCCTGTGCGGCGACCTCGGCGGCGAGGCTGCGCACGAGGCCGATGATCGCGCCCTTCGCGGCGGCGTAGTGCGCATCTTCGGCGCCGCCGCCGACGGCGAGCTCGCTGGTGATCGCCACGATCGACCCGGTGCCCCGGTCGAGCATGCCGGGCAGCACCGCTCGGGAGAGGTTGACGAGTCCGCCGAGGTGGACGCGCAGCATGCGGGTCCATCGGTCGGTGGTGATCGCGGTGAGGGGAAGCATCTCGTAGTAGCCGGCGACTGACACGGCCGCACTCATCGGTCCGAGTGCAGCCTCGGCATCCCGGACCGCCGCGGCCATCGCGTCCGCGTCGGTGACGTCGACCTGGGCCGACCAGGCGCAGTCCGGCGACGGCGCCAGGTCGATCCCGGCCACGGCGTACCCGCGGCTCGCGAGCTCACGTGCGACGGCGGCACCGATCCCGCTGGCCGAGCCGGTGACCACCGCGCGGGGGATCGCAGCGGCTACCGGGGTCGAGGGCGCTGTCATGCGCTCAGCGTGCGTTCATCGGCCATCTCGTCCTCGAGCTCTTCCTCGTCGATGAGCTCCGTCGCGACGATGCGCGACCTCACGCTGACGAAGATCACGACGCCCACGGCTCCGAGGACCGCGACGGCGATCCAGACCGACCAGTCGAGGAAACGCTCCGCGTTCACCGCGCGCGGCCAGGAGATGTTGAGGAACTCGAACGCCGCCCAGATGACGGCCAGCACCGTGACGAGCATCGAGCCACGGCCGAGGGTGAACGGTCCGGGCCGCCACGTCCCTCGCAGCTGCACGACCAGGGCGCCGACGAGCGGGAAGAGGAACGCGAGGAAGAACCCACCGGTCGTGAAGTTGACCATCAGCAGGTAGATGTTGGGCGAGAAGTTGCTCAGCAGGAACAGTGCAGCACCGACCACGGTCGTGACCAATGTGGCGACGATGGGCTGCTTCTGCCCGGCGCTGAGGCGGGTGAGTGCGCGCGCAGCGGGGAGGGCTCCGTCGCGGGCGTAGGCCCAGATGACCCGGGATGCCGAGGTCTGCAGGGCGAGGAAGCTCGCGAGGAAGCCGATGATGAACAGCACCTCGACGGGCTTGGCGATCCCGTCGCCGAGCGCTGCCGTCAGCGTGGAGTAGACAGGGTCCGCGACGTGGTTCGGGTCGCCGGGGGCCGAAGTGACCGCGGACATGTCCGGGATGGCCAGAATGATCGCCAGGCTGGAGTAGATGACGACCACGGCGATGAACGACAGGGAGAAGATGATCGCCTTCGGGAGGTTGCGGCGAGGCTCGTGGACCTCCTCGGCGATCGCGCCCGCGCTCTCGAACCCGACGAACGACCAGCCGATGAACGCGACGGCGACCAGGAACGGACCGGACAGCGACAGGTAGTCGCCACCCGTTCCCGACCCGAGGCCATCGGTGAGCACGCTCAGCGGCTGGTTGCGGTGGAAGAGCAGCAGCCACGTGCCCAGCCCGAGGGACCCGACGACCTCGGCGATGATGCTCGCCGTCATGAAGATCTTCAGGGCCTGGCGACCGACGAGGTTGAGCCCAGTGCCGCCGAGCAGGATCGCGAAGGCGATCCACGCGCGCTGGGTCCCGGTCGGGGCGTCGAGCCCGAAGATGTTGGCCAGGAAGCCGGCCGCCCCGAGGGCCACTGTGGCCATCGCGATCACCAGGGTCCACATGTAGGCCCAGCCGGCGAACCAGCCGTACCCGGTTCCGATCAGGCGGCGTGACCACTGGTAGATCGAGCCCTCGATGGGCCAGCGCGAGACCAGCTGCGCGAACACGAACGCCACCAGGAGCTGACCGCCGAAGACGAGGAAGAAGCCGAACCAGAACGTGGGTCCAGCGGTGCCGATGGCGAGGCCGAAGATGCCGTACAGCGCCACGATCGGGGAGATGAACGCGAACGCGAACGCGAACGACGACCAGAGCGAGAACTCGCGCTTGAGCGTGTGCTCCGCGGTCGTCGTCAGGGGCTCGTGGGACATCTGACCTCCAACAGGGTGTGGCGCAGATCATCCCGGGACTGTCCGGAGATACAAGGTCTGGGGGGGAACAGGGGAGGAACCCACTTGATGGTGGCATCATCGTTGGATGTTCCTCCACTGCAGTGATCGTCGCATCGGCCCTGTGACGCCGTGACCGACACCGACGACGACGGACGCCGAGCGGTGGCAGGGCTGCCGGTCACGCTGCGCGACCTGCTCGGCGCCCCCGACCTCCAGCTCGCGTGCGCGTCCGGCGAGGATCGCCTCGACCTGCCCGTTCGCTGGTCGCACACGACCGAACTGCTCGACCCGGCGTCCTACCTCCGCGGCGGAGAGCTCGTCTGCACGATCGGCACCTCACTGACCACGGTCGAGGCCTGTGAGAGGTTCACGACCTCGGCAGCCGGCGCGAACGCCGCGGGGATCTGCTTCGGGGTGGGGGACGTCCACGACGAGGTGCCACCTGCCCTGGTCTCCGCTTGCGCCCGGCTCGGGCTGCCCCTTCTGGTCGCTCCCCTCGGCGTCCCGTTCATGGCGATCAGCGAGCACCTCGCCCAGCGCCGCGTGGAGGCCGAGTCCGCTACCGGAGAGCGAGGCAGCCAGCTGCTCGCAGAGCTGCTGGCCCACGTCCGGAGACACGCGTCCGCCCAGGAGCTCATGGAGCTCGCGGTCGAGACCCTGGGCGGCAGCCTGGACCTGCTCGAGGGGGACCGACCGATCCATCGGTCAGTCGGGCGTGGGGTCGCTTCCGAAGACCTCGAGGTGTCGGCGACCACGGACGACGTCACCCTCATCTGGCGAGGCGCCGGCGCTCGCCCGTCCGCGTCGCTTCTGGCGTCGCTCGTGCGCGTCCTAGACGTGGCCCGCCATGAGCGCGACGTCGAGCAGGACCTCCGGCGCGAGCGAACCGGGCAACTACTCTCGCTCGTCGGCGACCGGCTGGCAGACCCCGCCGCACTCGACATCGTGATCAGCGAGTCCGGGCTGTCGACGACGGGTCTCGTCTTCTCCGTCTGGCCCGCCGGAGCGGCCAGAGTCCTCGCCTCATCCTTCGCCACCGCGGTCGCCCTGGGCGAGACACCGTCCGCGACCGTCGCTGTGTCCGGCTCCGAAACCGAGGTCCGCTCCATCGCCTTGGCCCTTGGAGTCGTGTGCGGCCTGTCCAGAACCGTGGTGCCGGCTGAATCTGCTCGCGGCATCAGTGAGGCCCGCGCCGCTTTCGAGCTCGCTCGTGCGCGAGGGGGATGCGTGGGCCCCGAGGGGTTGACCAGCCTGGAGGGGCTGCTGGCCCAGCAGCCCCCCGAGCGGCTGCGCCCGTTCGTCGACCAGCTCCTCGAGCCGCTCCTGGCCTCCGACCACCATCGTCGGACCGACTACATCACCACTCTCGCGACCTTCCTCGCGCTCGACGGTTCGCTCACCGCCACGGCCCGGGCGCAGTTCCTGCACGTCAACACCGTCCGCCACCGGCTGGAGCGGATCAGGGACCTGACCGGGCGGGACCCGCTCGCCTTCAACGACCGAGTCGCGTTCGCCATCGCGATGTGGTCGCGCCGCTCCTCTGCGGGGAGGACGCAGTAGCCACAGGGTCCCCGGTCATCACGGCAGCAGCTCATAGATGACGCGGCCCTGGCAACCCAGGAGGCCCGCCGCACGCACGGACTGGCTCGACGACAGTCAGCCGGACAGCGGACGGGTGCCGGACCCGTGTTCGAGGCGTGCCAGCAACCGGCGCAGCTTCGCCCACCACGGATGTGTGCGCCGCGTCCGGTCGGACTGGCGTCGCGAGGTGAAGACGAGGCGAGCACGGTTCTCGATCCCGCGAAGAGTGGCCTCGACCCCCCGAGGAGGCGGTCGAGGCCACTCGCCCGCCCTGTGATCAGGCCAGCTTCCCCGCTGCGTGGCGGGCCGCGATGTAGCCGTAGGTGAGTCCTTGGCCGATGGTCGCTCCCGGTCCGGGGTAGACCCGGCCGAACGCATTGCCCGCGGAGTTGCCGGTCGCGTAGAGGCCCTCGATGACCGAGCCGTCGGCGCGAAGGGCGCGGGCGTAGCTGTCGGCCCGGATGCCCCCGCAGGTGCCGAGGTCGCCGGGCACGACCTTGACGGCGTAGAAGGGGGCCTTGGACCCGATGGGTCCCAGGCACGGGTTGGGGTGGATCGTGGGGTCGCCGTAGTAGCGGTCGTAGGCGCTGTCGCCGCGCCCGAAGTCGTCGTCGCGCCCGGCCGCGGCCAGCAGGTCGAACCGCGCCACGGTCGCCTCGAGCTGCGGCAGTCCGACGGTCGCCGCGAGCTCGGCGAGCGAGGCCGCCTTGTGGACCACGCCGGCGTCGTACCAGGCCTGGGGGAACGCCTGTCGCGGGAACAGCCCGCCGCCGAAGAGGTAGCGGTTGCGGAAGGTCTGGCTGAAGACCATCCACACGGGCAGCTGCTGCTTGATCAGCGCCTGCCCGGCCGTCATGTAGTTGACCGCCTCGTTCATGAAACGGACGCCGTGCTGGTTCACGATGATCTGGCCGGGCAGCGATCGCTCCGCGAGCAGGGTGGCGGGCATGGGTCCGGGGGACGGGACTGCGGGGAACCACCAGGCCTCGTCCATGAACGCGAGGTCGGCACCGACCGACTCCGCGAGGGCGATGGCCTCGCCGGTGTTGGCGGGGTTGCCGAAGGCCCAGGAGCCGTCGACCTGGGGCGACTGGTACTTCTCGCGCCACTCGGCATTGCGGTCGAAGCCACCCGCGGAGAGCACGACGCCGCGCGCGGCCTTCACGGTCACCTTGCGACCGCCGCGTTCCACGACGATGCCGGTGACCCGACCGCCGTCGACGACGAGCTCGACGAGCGGCGACTCGAACCAGACGGGGATGTTCGCCCGACGGAGCCCGGCGAACAGGCCCGCGGCCAGCGCGCCACCGCCGGCGACGTACTCCCGCCCGATGGCCATGCCGCCGACACCCAGTCCGAGCAACCGGGCGGCCGTGATGGGGCCGCGCGGAGTGCGCGCCACCAGGTTGAGCCACTTGTAGCTGCGACCGCTGACCGGCATCGGGAAGGGCGCGGCCATCGCCGGCGGACGCAGCAGCGCGCGGTCCTCGCCGAGGAGCTTGACGTTGAACGGGGCCGGTTCCATCGCCCGTCCTGCCGCCGAACCGCCAGGCAGCTCGGGGAAGTAGTCGGCGTAGTCGCTCATGAACTGGAACCGCAGCGGCGTCGATCGCCGCAGGACCTCGACCGCGGCTGGCCCGTGCTCGATGAAGGTGCCCCACCGGTCCTCGCCCGTCTCGCCACCGGTGACGTTCGTGAGGTACTCGCGGATGCGCTCCGGGCTGTCCACGACACCCGCGTCGCTCAACAGGGGGTTGCCGGGGATCCAGAAGCCACCGCCGGACAGCGCGGTCGATCCTCCGAAGAACTCGGACTTCTCCACGACGAGCACGGAGAGGCCGTCGCGGGCCGCGGCCAGGGCCGCGAGCATCCCGGTCCCCGAACCCACGACCACGAGGTCGTACTCGAGCTGTTCGGTCATCGTGCCCACCTCCAGGAGGGTGTTCTCAGTTGTTGCTGAAGGGCTTGGACCGGATCATCGAGACGAGGCCCTTGAGGCCGAGGTTCTCGCCCGGGCCTCCGTTGACGAGGATGTCGGTGCCGGTGCCGGTGAGGTAGCCGGGTGCTTCGCTCGCGCAGAACGCCAGGACCGCCGCGATCTCCTCCGGCCGTCCGCCTCGGTGACGTTCACCGTGCCGATGGTGTTGATCCGCAGGATCTGCTCGGAGGGCGCCATCTGCGGGCTCACCCCAGCCGTGTGGATCACAGCGGCGACGCGCCCCGCGGACGACGCCCGGTCCATCAGACGGCGTACGACCGCCATGTCGGTGACGTCGCAGAGGACGGTGTCGGCCTCGATGCCCAGAGCCGACAGCTCGACGACAGCTGCATCGAGCCGGTCCTGGCTCACGTCGCACAGGACCAGCTGGTGGTCGCGGCCGATCCTCGCGGTCGCGAGACCCATCCCGCCTGCCCCCACCGGTGATGACGGTGACAGGACGGGATCGGTGGACGTCTCCCGCCGGATCCGCTGACGGCTCCGGCTTCGCGGGTGCGTTGGCGCCCATCAGATGGCGGACCAGCCGCCGTCAGGGCAGCGCCGCAGGCCGGGGGGCCTCGCCTGGTGGGATGGTCCGTCAGTGGATCAGTTCCTTGGCCTTGTCGAGGACCTGGTCGACGGCCTCCTTGGCCTTGTCGAACGCTCCGTCGACGAACTCCTCGACGCTGTCGATCACCTCGTGGACCTTGCTCTGGGCGTTGTCGATCTTCTCAGCCGTCTCGGCGGAGAGCCGATCTGCGTTGCCCTCGGCTTCGAGGTCCTTGTCGCCGGTCACGATCCCGGTGACTTGCTTGGCCTTGCCCTTGACCTGGTCGGACTTGGCAGTCATCGCACACCACTCTTCCTGGCCGCACGATGCGTCGTGTCCAGGGTAGACATGCACGCACCCTCGACCGTCGAACCGGAACCGAGACCCATGAAGGACTCGTCCCAACGTCATTGTCCCACCAGCCCCAGGCCGTCGCGCCGTAACGCCGGGACCCCAGCGAGCGGACCCTGCCGACATCGGTGCATCGACGTCGACGTAGACGTGGACGTCGCGCAGCTGCCCGATCCGCTCCCTGCTCCTTCGACACCACGTCCGGGTCGGGGCTCGTCGCCGTGGCCCCGGATCGAGGGCACCCCTGCCCGGCAGCCACCCGCGCGCGGCGCCGGAAGGACGCCACCTGGGACGTCCGGCCCAGGAACTCGCTAACGTGGAACGGAGCGGACGACCTTCGGTGAGCCGAGGAACGCATGAATCGCCACGAGTCTTCCCCGACGGGTGAACGGGTACGGACCGCAGTGCTGCTCGCCGCCGGGTTGGGAAGCCGGTTGGCGCCGTTCACCGATGCGGTGCCCAAGTGCATGGTCCCGGTGAGCGGGATGCCGATCCTGGGGCGTCTGGTCCGGTCCCTGGATCGGTGCGGATTCGAGCGCCTGGTCGTGGTCACCGGCTACAGGTCCGACGTGATTCGCGACTATCTGGGCAAGCGTTTCGGCCAGCTCGCCATCGAGTACGTGGTCAGCCCGGTGTTCGAGACCACGAACAACATCTACTCGCTGTGGCTGGTGCGAGACCTGATCGACGAGGCGTTCCTGCTGGTCGAGAGCGATCTGGTCTTCGACACGGACCTGTTGCTGCCGCTCCTCCGACCTGATCGGATCGCGGTGTCCCGGCAGCTGCCGTGGATGAGCGGCACCACGGTGACCCTGGCCGCGGAGGGCATCGTGGATGCGTTCTTCCCCGCGCCCCCGGGCATCTACGGGGCGCATTGCACCAGTGCCGACCACTTCATGGCCGTCAACATCTGCAGCCTCTCGCGCGGCACCTGGGACGAGGTCCGCCGACGCCTCGACCTGCACGTGGCCGCGGGGGAGACCGGGACGTTCTACGAGACGGTGTTCGCGGAGATGACGGCGCAGGGCTGCATGACGGCCGAGGCGGTGATCTTCCCGACCGACCGGTGGTACGAGATCGACGCTGCGGTGGATCTGCGTGCCGCCGAACTGATCTTCCCCGGACTGCCGTCCGTCGCAGGCGGACCACCGTCCCGCTGCCCGGATCCGGGGGTGACGCGATGAGCGGTGACACCGCTCGACCGCGGACCGAGCCCGCACCGATGCTCTCGTTCGCCGGTGACAGGCCCAACATCGCCTCCCTCGCCGGTCTGCTGTGCGCCACAGCCGGGGTCTACTTCGCGATCCGGGGCACCTACCCGGCGGCGATGATCGCGCTGCTGTGGGCGGTCGTGCTCGACTGGGCCGACGGGCGCATCGCCCGCCAGATGCCCGGGCGCACCGTCGAGCAGGCGGCGTTCGGCGCCCAGCTCGACTCGCTCATCGACGTCGTCAGCTTCAGCGTCACCCCGGCCGTGCTGCTCCTCAGCCTCGGCCGGTTCAGCCCCTGGTTCGTCCCCGGGGCGTTCGTGGTCCTCGCCGCCGGGGTGATCCGGCTGAGCTACTTCAACGTCTTCGGCCTGCTGGACGGCTCGACGTATCGGGGGCTGGCGCTGGACAACAACGTCCTCCTGCTCGGCGTGATGTTCCTCCTGGAGCCCGCGCTGGGACAGTCGGCGTTCTCGGTCGCCCTCTACGCCGCGCTGATGGTGCTGGCCGCCCTCAACGTCGCACCGATCGCGACACCGAAGCTCGGCGGCCGCTGGTTCTACGCGGTCGTTCTCTACGCGATGGTGCTCACCGGGATCTACGGCTGGCAGCTGACCTAGCGGAACGCGCGGAACCGACGGACGGCGGGCTGTGCGGCCGTGCCGTCCATCACGTTCGGCAACTCAGGACCTGGAGGTCGCAGCCTCAGGTCCTGCTGCAGCTTGTCGCGCGAGTGCGCCCCAGGTGTCGGCGGGTGCCGTTAGCCTCCCCGACATGGCTGACTTCCACCAGCAGGACCTCGCCGGCTCCCGCTTCGAGCAGGTCCACCTGCAGCGGGCCTCGTTCCGCGAGGTGCATCTCAACGACGCCGAGTTCTACGACGTCGACCTGAGCGGCGCGCAGTTCCGCGAGGTCTTCCTCTCCGGCGTCGTGATGCGCGGCGTCGCGCTCCAGAACGTGCGGATCGAGGGCGAGCTCGAGGGCGTCACCATCAACGGCGTCGACGTCGGACCGCTGATCCAGGCCGAGCTGGAGCGCCGCGAGCCCGACCTGGCGAAGATGCGACCCACCGACACCGACGGGTTCCGCGAGGGCTGGCGCACGATCGAGCGGCTGTGGGCCGAGACGGTCGAGCGCGCGCGGGCCCTGCCCGAGGCCGCGCTGCACGAGCGGGTCGACGGCGAGTGGTCGTTCATCCAGACGTTGCGGCACCTGGCCTTCGCGACCGAGTGCTGGCTGCACCGCGCGATCCTCGGCGACCCCCGGCCGTGGGCACCGCTGTCGCTGCCCTGGGAGCAGATGCCCGACACCGAGGGTGTGCCGCGCGACCTCGACGCGCGGCCCTCGCTCGACGAGGCGCTCGCGCTGCGGCTCGACCGGCAGGCCGCCGTAAGCCGCTACCTCGCGACGCTCGACGACGCGACGCTCGCCTCCGACACGGTGCCCGTCGACGGCCCCGGCTGGCCGGAGCAGCGCAGCTACCCGGTCCGCGACTGCCTGCTCACGCTCCTCAACGAGGAGTGGTGGCACCGCCAGTTCGCCTTGCGCGATCTCGCGGTCCTGGAGAAGCGACCCACCTGAGGCGCGGCTCGAGCTGCGCAGGTATCCACCCCTGACAGACCCTCCGGTCGAGAGCGGCCCTGACCCGGGGGTCAAAGCTACGAGTCCGCCCCGGGAGCACCGTTCACCCGGCTGCGACCTCGTGAGCCCGAGCGACGCTGCGAGCCCGCCCGGCTTCGTCTACGGGATCTTCATCTCGCTCTTCGTCTTCGTCAGTTGCTTCGCCGTCAACCAGTGGCTGCAGTACCGCCAGATCGGGACGTGGAGCGACTATCTCCACGGCGAGACCGTCTGCATCACCCTGAGCCTCGTCGCGAAGTCCATGCTCGCCTGGCAGGTGTCCGCCGGACCCTCGTCCGGCCCAGCTGACCGCAGGCGGATCTGCAGCCCCGGGGACCAGCGATCGACGAGGGCGCGGCATTGCGGGGAGACGCCGCTCGTCGAACCCACGTGCGTCAACCACCACGACGACGGAGGCCGTAACCTCGCGGGCATGACACCGGATCCGTCCGCCTTCGTCTACGCCGCGGCGCGCACGCCCTTCGGTCGTTGGGGTGGCGCGCTGGCAGGTGTCCGACCGGACGACCTCGCCGCGTTGGCCCTGACGGGTGTGCTGGCGAAGGCGCCCGGTCTCGATCCGGCCGAGGTCGACGAGGTGGTGTGGGGCAACGCCAACGGCGCGGGTGAGGACAACCGCAACGTCGGCCGGATGGCTGTGCTGCTCGCGGGGCTGCCGGTGAGCGTGCCGGCGACGACCGTCAACCGCTTGTGCGGCTCGTCCTTGGACGCTGTGATGATCGCGTCGCGTCTGCTCGAGACGGGGGACGCCGAGGTCGTGATCGCCGGCGGCGTGGAATCCATGACCCGCGCCCCGTGGGTGCTGCCGAAGCCATCGCGCGGGTTCCCTGCCGGGGACATCACCGCCGTGTCGACCACGCTCGGCTGGCGACAGGTGAACGAGCGGATGCCCGCGGAGTGGACCGTCTCGCTCGGCGAGGCCAACGAGCAACTCGCCGAGGCTCTCGCGATCCCGCGGCAACGACAGGACGACTTCGCCCTGGCCTCGCACCGGCGCGCGGCGCTCGCCTGGGAGGCTGGGTTCTACGACGAGCTCGTCGTGGCGGTGCCCGGCGTCGAGCTGACCCGCGACGAGAGCATCCGGGGCGACAGCAGCGCCGAGTCGCTCGCGGCGCTGAGGCCGGTGTTTCGACCCGGCGGCACCATCACCGCCGGGAACGCCTCCCCGCTCAACGACGGAGCATCGGCCGTCCTGCTCGGGACCCGGGCCGCCGGGGATCGACTCGGGTTGGACCCGATGGCCCGGATCGCCGGCCGCGGATCCGCTGCGGTGGAGCCGCAACGGTTCGGGATCGCGCCCGTCGCGGCGGCCGAACGGGCCCTCGCGCGGGCCGGGATCAGCTGGGGCGACGTGGCTGCGGTCGAGCTGAACGAGGCCTTCGCCGTCCAGTCGCTCGCGTGCCTGGACGCCTGGCGGATCGATCCGGAGATCCTCAACGTCAAGGGTGGCGCCATCGCCATCGGCCATCCTCTCGGCGCCTCCGGCGGCCGCATCCTCGGCACGCTGGCGCACCGGTTGCGCGAGTCCGGCGAGCGTTGGGGTGTCGCCGCGATCTGCATCGGTGTCGGCCAGGGCCTCGCGGTCGTGCTCGAGAACGACAACGGGAGCAGCGGGGCGTGACGCGGGTGTGCTGCCTCACGTGCGCGGGAGGCGGCCATGGGGGAGGGTGGACGTAGCCGCACACGAGGAGACCTGATGCGCTATCTCGAGAACGTCCCGAGCGAGAAGCCGCTGTCGCGGATCGGACTGGGCACCTGGCAGTTCGGGTCGAAGGAGTGGGGCTACGGCGACGACTTCGCGGCCGAGGCCGCACGGATCGTCGTCCGCGCGGTCGAGCTCGGCATCTCCGTGGTCGACACGGCCGAGGCGTACGGCTTCGGTGCCAGCGAGCGGATCGTCGGCGACGCGCTCCGCGAGGAGGGCCTGCGCGAGAAGGTCTACGTCGCCACCAAGATCTTCCCGTTCTTCCCGATCGCGCCGGTCGTCGTCAACCGTGGCAAGGCGAGCGCCGGGCGGCTCGGCGTTGAGCGCATCGACCTCTACCAGGTGCACCAGCCCAACCCGCTGATCAAGGACGGGCAGACGATGCCTGGCATGCGTCAGCTGCAGGACGAGGGTCTGGTGGCCGACGTCGGCGTCAGCAACTACTCGCTGGCCCGGTGGAAGGACGCCGAGCGGCAGCTCGGCAGCCCCGTGCTGTCCAACCAGGTCGAGTTCTCGCTCGCGCACATGGACCCGCTCGACGACCTGGTCCCGTACGCCGCGTCCCAGCATCGCGTCGTCATCGCCTGGAGCCCGCTGGGCCAGGGCTTCCTCTCCGGCCGCTACGACGCCGACAACCGCCCGGCCAACGGCGTGCGGAACATGAACCCGCTGTTCCTCCCGGAGAGCTTCGAGAGCGCTCGCGGGTTGCTCGACACGCTCCGCGAGGTTGCGGGCAACCACGGCGTGACGATGTCGCAGACCGCACTGGCCTGGCTGCTGCACCAGCCGAACGTGATCGCCATCCCGGGCGCCTCCAGCGTCGAGCAGCTGGAGAGGAACGCGGCGGCCGCGGAGATCGACCTCGCCGACGACGAGTTCGCGGAGCTCACGACGCAGGCGAGGGCGTTCCACCGTCCGGCTCGCACGGATGCGTTGAAGGCGTCGCTCGCGCGGCGTCTCCACCGCTGACGTGCTGTGCGATCAGCGCCTGACTGACCGTCACACCCGCAGGACCTTGGCCATCGGCCTTCCCTTGGCGAGCTCGTCGACGAGCTTGTCGAGGTAGCGGATCTTCTGCATCAGCGGGTCCTCGACGTCCTCCACGCGGATCCCGCACACCACGCCGGTGATGAGTACGGCGTTCGGGTTCAGCGGCGCCTCGGCGAAGAAGTCCTCGAACGTCGTGCCGGCGTCGAGGTGCCGGCGCAGCGCTGCCTCGTCGAAGCCGGTGAGCCAGCAGATCGCCTGGTCCAGCTCGTCCTGGGTGCGCCCCTTCTTCTCGACCTTCGCCAGGTAGGCGGGGTAGACCGACGCGACGCTCATCGTGAAGACCCGGCTCACGGTCGTGAGCGTAGCGACGGACGAGCCGGCCACCGGCCCAGAACGACGTGATGGCACCGCATGGCACCACCGAGATAGACATTGGCACCATAGTGGTGCCATTCTTGTGCCATGGAGCTCACGCCGTACCTCACCGAACTGCGGACCCAGCTCGCGGCCGCCGCTGAGCCCGGTGGCCCCGAGGCCCGCGACCTGGCCGACCGGCTCGCCGCCACGCTCGAGTCGACGTTCCGGCTCGCGCTGCTCGATGCGCTGTCCGCGGCCACGGCGGAGATCACCCAGGAGCTGGCCCCCGTGTCCGTCGAGCTGCGGCTGCGTGGCCGCGACCCCGAGTTCGTCGTGGTCGTGCCACCCGAGCCGGCCGGCGTCGGGCGCGCGGCGGCTGAGGCCCCGAGCGCCTCTGCGTCGGGCGACGACGACGCGATGACCCGGATCAACCTGCGCCTCGGTCAGGACCTCAAGGACCGCGTCGAGGACGCCGCGCGCGCGACAGGGATGTCGGTCAACGCCTGGCTCGTACGTGCCGCCACCAGCACCCTGGCCGATCGCCCGCCGGCCGGATCGCCGACCTGGACGACCGCACGCGGCTCGGACCACTACCGCGGATGGGCACGCTGACCCCGGCGACGACGCCGGGGGCCCCTCTCCATCCCTCGATCGCACTGGAGGACTCGACATGACCAGCTTCCCCACCACCGGCACTGTCTCGGCGTCGATCGACGTCCAGTGGGGCGACATCCGCGTCGTCACGGCCGACGACGGCGCGACCGTCGTCGAGGTGACCCCGACGGACCCGTCGAACGAGAAGGACCGTTCTGCGGCGGACGACACCGCGGTGACCTGTGCCGACGGCCGCCTCCGGGTCGTCGGACCGAGGAACCGCACCGGGGTGTTCAACAAGAAGTACGGGTCCGTGCAGGTCTCTGTCCTGCTCGCCGCCGGATCGGAGCTCGACGTGGACACCGGTCTCGGGACGGTCGTCGTCGAGGGCGCGCTCGGGCCGTGCCGGGTGAAGTCGTCGGCAGGCGACGTCCGGGTGCAGGACGCGACGACCGCGGACCTGCGGACCGGCATGGGCGTCGTCTCCGCCGGGGACATCGACGGCGAGGCCTTCTGCAAGACCGGGTCGGGAGCAGTGCAGATCGACCGGATCGGCGGTCGCGCCGAGGTGAAGAACTCCAACGGCGACACGCGGATCGGCGACAGCGGGGGACCGCTGCGGATCAAGTCGGCCAACGGCAGCATCACGGTCGGACGCGCACAGAGCGACGTCAACGCCACCACGGCGAACGGCAACCTGAGCATCGGCAGTGCGGAGCGCGGAACCGTCGCGCTGAAGACGTCGATGGGCCGCATCGAGATCGGCATCCCGAGCGGCACCTCCGCGCTCCTCGACCTGAGCACCTCGTTCGGCACCGTGCGCAACGAGCTCGACGCCACCGGCCAGCCGGCAGCGGGTGCACCGACCGTCGAGATCCACGCCCAGACCAGCGCCGGCGACATCGACGTCGTCCGCGCTGCCGCCGGCGACTCGTGACAGGAGGCGGCTCATGACGATCACCTCGACCGCCGACGCGGCCATCGCGACGGACGGTCTGCGCAAGTCCTACGGCGACCTCACGGTGCTCGCCGGCGTCGATCTCGCCGTGGACGCCGGCACGGTGTTCGCGCTCCTCGGCTCCAACGGTGCGGGCAAGACGACTCTCGTGAGGATCCTGTCGACGCTGCTCAAGCCCGACGCCGGGTCGGCCACCGTCGCCGGCTTCGACGTCGTCTCGGCTGCCGCCAACGTGCGCGAGTCCATCAGCCTCACCGGGCAGTTCGCGGCCGTCGACGAGATCCTCACCGGGCGCGAGAACCTGGTCCTGATGGCTCGGCTCTGGCATCGGAAGGACCGCGACCGGCTCGCGGATGGCCTGCTGGCCCGCTTCCAGCTCACCGACGCGGCGGATCGCCGGGTGGCGACGTACTCCGGCGGCATGCGGCGCCGGCTGGACATCGCCATGAGCCTCGTGGGGAACCCGCCCGTGATCTTCCTGGACGAACCGACCACCGGTCTCGACCCGCAAGGTCGCCTCGACGTGTGGAAGGGCATCAAGGAGCTCGCCGGACAAGGCACGACGGTGCTGCTCACGACGCAGTACCTCGACGAGGCCGAGCAGCTCGCCGACCGGATCGCGATCCTGCACGGCGGACGGATCATCGCCGACGGCACGCTCGCCGAGCTCAAGGCCCTCCTCCCGCCGGCGACCGTGGAGTACGTCGAGAGGCAGCCGACCCTCGAGGACGTCTTCCTCGCCGTCGTCCGTACCGGCGGCACGGCGGGCGGCGCGGGCAACGATCCGACCGCGGCATCGACGAGTGAGGTAGAGCGATGACCCAGCATTTCGTCACTGACACCGCCGCCCTGACGGGGCGGTCGCTGCGTCACATCGCGCGGAGCCCCGACACCATCATCACGACGACGATCATGCCGATCGCGTTCCTGCTCATGTTCGTCTACGTGTTCGGCGGCGCGATCGACACGGGGTCGGGGTCGTACGTGAACTACCTGCTGCCCGGCATCCTGCTCATCACGATCGCGTCGAGCAACGCCTACACCGCGTTCCGCCTCTTCATGGACAAGTCGAGCGGCATCGTCGAGCGCTTCCAGTCCATGCCGATCGCACGGTCCTCCGTGCTGTGGGCGCACGTGCTGACCTCGCTGGTCGCCAGCCTGATCTCGGTCGTGGTCGTCGTCCTCGTCGCCCTGCTCCTGGGCTTCCGGTCAGGGGCGGGGCCGCTGGCGTGGCTCGCGGTCGCGGGCATCCTGCTCCTGTTCACCCTGGCGCTGACCTGGCTCGCCGTCATCGCGGGCCTGTCCGCGAAGACGGTGGACGGCGCGAGCGCGTTCTCCTACCCGCTCATCTTCCTGCCGTTCGTCAGCTCGGCGTTCGTGCTCACCGCGACCATGCCCGGCCCGGTGCGCGCCTTCGCCGAGAACCAGCCGGTGACACCGATCGTCAACGCGATCCGCGACCTCTACTCCCAGCAGCCGGTCAGCACCGACATCTGGGCCGCCCTCGCCTGGTGCCTCGGCATCCTCGTCGTCGCCTACGCCCTCGCCATGGTCGCCTATCGCCGCAAGCTCGCCTGACGATCCGGCACCGCACAGTCCCTGAGTAGGGTCGCCGTAGAGGCGGCGTGCGGTGCCTCGCGACGTCGGGAGGGGTGAGTCGGGTGAGCGCTCGTTTCGAGGTGCTCGACGTGAGCCCCACGCCGCTGGGCGACGTGACTCTGTGGCGGCGCCTCGATCCGACGACCGGTGGCGATGTCTTCGAGGTCAAGCTCGGCGACGAGTACCTCATGTCGAGCCGGTTCACGGTCGCCGAGGAAGAGGTCGCGCGGATCGCGCTCGCCGCGCTGCCGGGCACCGACCTCGACGTCGTCGTCGGCGGGCTCGGCCTCGGCTACACCGCGCAGACCGTCCTCGACGATCCGCGGGTCCGATCGCTGGTCGTGGTCGACGCGCTGGCGGCCGTGATCGGTTGGCACGAGCGGGGTCTCGTGCCGGTCAGCGTCTCGTCGTCGAGCGACTCGCGGTGCCGGCTCGTGCACGGCGACTTCTTCGCGATGAGCGCCGGAGCCGGCTTCGACCCCGACCAGCCCGACCGGCTCTTCGACGCGGTCGTCGTCGACATCGACCACTCGCCGCGCCACCTGCTGAATCCGGGCAACGCCGCGTTCTACGCCGAGCCAGGAGTGCGCCGACTGTCCGAGCGGCTGCGTCCGGGCGGTGTCTTCACGCTGTGGTCGAACGACCCGCCCGACGACGACTACGTCGCGGTGCTGCGTGGCGTCTTCGACCAGGTCGCCTGCGAGGTCGTGCGCTTCGACAACCCGCTGCAGGACCGCGACGCGACGAACTCCGTGTACGTCGCCCGCTGAGCCCCATCCCCTTACGCGCGACCGGCCTCGTCGGCCATCGCCCGGGCCGCGCCGCGCGCTCCCCGCTCCTCGAGCAGGCGCCAGGCGCGCAGATAGGCCGTCTCGAACCGCTCGTCGAGCCGGAAGTCGCCGACGACGTCGCGCTCGCGGAGCAGGGCGAGGGGATCGGTGGCCAGGCCGCGCGACGCGCGTCGCAGGATCTCGGCCCGGTTGTCCGTCTGCTGCAGATCCGATCCGGTGTCGTCGCGGCCCAGCCACGTGCGCGACCAGGCGGCTACCGTCAGCGCGCACATGCCGACAGCGCCGCCCGTCTCGGCGTTGTGCTCGGCGACCGGCAGGATCCACGGCGTGATCCGGTCCGAGGCGAACGCGCACAGCCGGTCCGTCGTATCGGCGATGGCCGGGTTCGAGAACCGGTGGACGAGGGTCTCGCCGTAGGCGGCGAAGTCGACACCGGGGATGGGGACGAGCGTCGGCGCGGCCTCCTGCGTCATGTACAGCTCCACGCAGCGCCGGAACGCCGGCTCCGCGAGGACGTCGTGGACGTGGTCGATGCCGGCGAGCCGACCGAGCTGCCCGATGACCTGGTGCGACGCGTTGAGAAGCCGCAGCTTCATCAGCTCGTAGGCCTCCACGTGGTCGACGAAGGTCACGCCGACCTCCTCGAGCGGAGGACGGCCGCCCGGGAACTCGTCCTCCACGACCCACTGGAGGTAGGGCTCGCAGACGACCGGCCTCGCGTCGCGGTAGCCCCGGCGCCGAGCGAGGGCCTCGACGTCGTCCGGAGTGGTCGCCGGGGTGATGCGGTCGACCATCGAGTTCGGGAAGGCGACGCTGCGCTCGACCCAGGCGGCTGTAGCGTCGCCCCGCAGCGCGGCGAAGCCGAGCATGGCCTGGCGCGCGACGCGGCCGTTGCCCCGGACGTTGTCGCACGACATCACCGTGAAGGGCGGAGTCCCGGCGGCGCGACGAGCCTCCAGCGCGTCGAGCAGCAGCTCGAACGCCGGGCGGGGAGCGAGCCCGGCGTCGGCCGCGGCCACCTGCGCCCGCGCAGCCGCCTCGTCGAACCCGCCGGTCGTCGGCTCGACGACGTAGCCGCCCTCGGTGATGGTCAGCGACACGATCCGGATCGACGGATCCGTCAGGACCTCGTGCGCGCGAGCGGCCTCGTCGGCTGCGTAGACGTAGTCGACCAGGGACCCGATCACCCGGTCGTCGATGCGTCCGTCGCCGTGCTTCACCGACACCGAGTAGAGCATGTCCTGGGCCCGCAGGCTCTTGCCCATCCCCCCGTCCGGGAGCACGCCGATCCCGACGATCGCCCAGTCCCGTCCCCGGCCCCGCGTCAGCAGGTCGTCGACGTAGACCGCCTGGTGCGACCGGTGGAAGGAGCCGACGCCCAGGTGCGCGATCCCTGCGCGGAGTCCGGCCCGGTCGTACGCCGGCACCTCGACGCCGTCGGGCGGGTCGGCGACGAGCGCGGTCGTGAGAGCTCGCATGGTCCCTCTCGGTGGGTCTCGACGGGTGCGTCTCCGGCGAGTGCTGCGACGAGACCCTATCGACGCGAAGGTGGAGCAGCCCGGGGTCGTCGTAGTCCGTCACCGGTGACATGCTGGTCGTGGGACGCGGCTCGAGGACGAGCGTCGTCCGCGCAGCCTGCGCCGCCGGGACCCCGCCACCGGAGGAGACGACGCCTGTGACCACGGCTGGTCGTCCGAGCAGCCACGACCCCCGCATCGCTGCTCCGGGGGAGTGGGAGCGGTCGAGCCCGGCGTCCCCGCCCGTTCCCGAGCTCGACGCCGAGTTCCACCGCCTGCTCCGGTTCGCAGAAGCCGCAAGGGTTTCGGGCGGTGGCTTCGGCAGCCTGGACGACGACGGCAGGCTCGAACCGCATGCGCCCGTCGCGACGTTCTCCAGCTCCAGGCTCACCTACTCCTTCGCGCTCGGGGCCGTTGCCGGCCGCGCGGACGACGTGGAGCGGGTCGACCACGGTCTCGCCGCCCTGCTCCCGGGCGGCCTCCTCCACGACGACGTCGACGGCGGATGGTTCGCGTCCGTCCTGCCCGGCGACGGGGCAGCGCGCTCGGTCGTCGACCCGACGAAGGCCGCCTACGCACACGCGTTCGTCGTGCTGGCAGCCTCCGCAGCCGTCGTGGCCGGAAGGCCCGCGGCGGGCGACCTCCTGCGCGAGGCTCTCGACGTCGTCGAGCAGCGGTTCTGGGACGACGACGCCGGCATGATGCGCGAGAGCTTCAGCGCGGACTGGACCGTGGGGGAGCCCTATCGCGGTGCGAACGCCAACATGCACTCGGTCGAGGCGTTCCTGGCCGCGGCCGACGCGCTCGGCGACGACGGCCGCATCTGGCGCGAGCGTGCGGCTCGCATCGTCGAGCACGTGGTGCACGGGACCGCGCGCGCGGCGGACTGGCTCCTCCCGGAGCACTACGACGCCGACTACGCCGTGCTCCGCGACTACAACACGGCCGATCGCGCGCACCCCTTCCGCCCCTACGGCGTCACCCCCGGGCATCTCTTCGAGTGGGCGCGACTGTGCCTGCACCTCTACGCGGCCGAGATCGCCGACGGCCTCGAGGCGCGCGACATGCTGGTGGCCGACGCGAGCGGCCTCTACCGCACGGCGGTCGAGATCGGTTGGGACACAACAGGGTCGGGTGGGTTCGTCTACACCACGGACTTCGACGGACGCCCCGTGACCACGGCTCGGATGCACTGGGTCCACACCGAAGCCGTCGGCGCCGCCGCGGTGCTCCACCAGGTCACGGGCGACGACGCCTACGCCGCCGACCACGCGCGCTGGTGGGACTTCGCCCGCCGCCACTTCGTCGACCTCGAGCGCGGTTCGTGGCACCACGAGCTCGATGACGACCTGCAGGTCTTCGCGGGCACGTGGGCCGGCAAGCCCGACGTCTACCACGCGCTCCAGGCGACGCTCCTGCCCCGGCTCGCGCCGAGCCCGATGTTCGCCCTCGGTGTCCGCACCGCGCGCGCAGTGTCTCGAGCACCTCGTCGCCGCGCGGACCACGGCTGAACGAGGCGTCGAGAAGAACGGCGGCACCGTCCTGGTCTACGGCGTCACCAAGGGCGAGGACCTCGTCCACTTCCACCCGTTCGACGTGTTCCGCCGTGAGATCACCATCCTGGGCTCGTTCGCCGAGGTGACGTCGTTCGCCGCCGCCATCGCCGCGCTGCGCGGGGGCCGGATCAAGACCGACGGCATCATCACCCACCGGTTCCACCTCGACGATGGCTCCGCGGCACGTGCGCTCGCCGGCCGAGCCGGCCGAGCGGTGCCGAACGGGCTTCCTCGAGGTCCTGTCGGAGTCGTCCCTGCCGCTGGTCCGGGTCGATGAGTTCGAGCAGGTCCACGACGCCCGCTCTGCGGCCGTCGCCATGTGCTCGGCCGGGTCCAGGGCAGTGACGGCGGTCTTCTGCCCGACCGACGAGATCGCCTTCGGTGCGCTGCACGGTCTCCGGTCGAGCGACGCCGAGCAGAGCGGCGTCCTGTCG
>JADGOZ010000049.1 GCA_017882705.1 Candidatus Nanopelagicales bacterium
GGCCTCATCAAGGCCAACGTGCCGAGCCGGATGGCGTTCGCGACCTCGAGCGTCACCGACAGCCGGGTCATCCTCGACCAGCCGGGTGCCGAGAAGCTCGTCGGCCAGGGCGACGCCCTGTTCCTCCCGATGGGCGCGAGCAAGCCGATCCGGCTGCAGGGCTCGTGGGTCACCGAGAACGAGATCCGCGCGGTCGTGGCGCACTGCAAGACCCAGCTCACACCGGCCTACCGCTCCGACATCGCCGCGCCTGCGGCGTCGAAGAAGGACGTCGACGAGGAGATCGGCGACGACCTCGACCTGCTGCGCGCGGCCGTGGAGCTCGTCGTGACCTCGCAGTTCGGGTCGACCTCGATGCTCCAGCGCAAGCTGCGGGTGGGCTTCGCGAAGGCCGGGCGCCTCATGGACCTGATGGAGAGCCGCGGCATCGTGGGGCCGAGCGAGGGCAGCAAGGCGCGCGACGTCCTCGTCAGCGCCGACGAGCTCGACGGCATCCTGGCCCTGCTCGGCGGAGAGTGACGGACATCACTCTCCGTGCGTAGCGAACGGGCCGGGGTTGGCCGCAGCATGCGGTCCCGCCCTAGCATGGGGGTTCCGACGGTGCACTGAGCGGCATCCGTGCTGCTCACCGTCGTTCCTGGGGTGGGAGGTCACGGCGTGAGCGAGGAACTGCTGTCGGTCGGCGAGACCGTCGCCCGCGCGCGCGCCGCTGCCGGGATGACCGTCGCCCAGGTCGCCGCCCAGACCCGGGTGCGCGCCACCGTGATCTCCGACATCGAGTCGGACGACTTCCGCTCCTGCGGCGGGGACGCCTACGCCAAGGGCCACCTCAAGAGCATCGCGTCGTCGATCGGCACCGACCCGGTGGCTCTCGCCGCCCTCTTCGACGCCCAGCGCGGCGCCGCCCGCGTCGCGGCCGAGCCGGTCGCACCGGTCGACCAGCCGACCCAGGTGATGGCGAGCGGAGGCGGCGACCACGGGCTGTCCGCGCTCGCCGGCACCCTCGGCGCGTCGATGTCCGGCGGTCGTCGCGGCGCGAACTGGACCGCGGTGATGGCGTTGGCCCTCGCGGTCGTGGTCGGCATCGGCGTCATCTCGTTCCTGCAGCGGCCGCAGTCCTCGTCGCCGACGGCCTCGAACCCCGCCCCGACGTCGAGCACCCCGACCCCGGGCAGCTCGGCCTCCTCGACGCCGTCGTCCACCCCGACGACCCAGCCGACGCCGAGCACGAGCCCGAGCGACGTCGTCGCCCAGGCCGACGGCGTCACCGTGAAGCTCGCAGTCACCGGCAGCGCGTCGTGGATGCGGGTCACGAACGCCAGCGGCAAGACCCTCTTCGAGGGCACGCTGACCAAGGGCGACACGAAGACCTTCCGCGACAAGACCAGGGTGAAGCTGCTCGTCGGCAACGCCGGCGCGGTCTCGCTCAAGGTCAACGGCCGCGACCTCGGCGCTCCCGGCGCGAGCGGCCAGGTCATCAAGGTCGACTTCGGTCCGGGTGACCCGACCGTCTCCGCGGCCTGACGGCGCAGCAGCGCGCGCGGGGGGCCGTAGGCTCACGCCATGACCGTGTCGTCCGAGCAGGCTCCCCGTCGGGTGGCGCTGGTGACCTTGGGCTGCGCCCGCAACGAGGTCGACTCCGAGGAGCTCGCGGGCCGCCTCGCGGCCGACGGCTGGGAGCTCGTCGACGACGCGGCCGACGCCGACGCGATCGTCGTCAACACCTGCGGGTTCGTCGAGCAGGCCAAGAAGGACTCGGTCGACACCCTCCTGGAGGCGGCCGACCTCAAGGCGGCCGGACGTCCGCGGGCCGTGGTCGCCGTCGGCTGCCTGGCCGAGCGCTACGGCGACCAGCTCGCCGAGTCGCTGCCGGAGGCCGATGCCGTGCTCGGCTTCGACGACTACGCCGACATCGGGGCGAGGCTGCGGCGGATCGTCGCGGGCGTGCCGCACGTGCCGCACGCCCCGCGCGACCGTCGGCTCCTGCTGCCCGTCACTCCCGTCGAGCGCGGTGCCGTGCCGGTCGCGCTGCCGGGTCACGCGCAGGAGCCCGACCTGCCCGAGGGGGTCGCGCCGGCGAGCGGCCCCCGCGTCGTACGCCGTCGGCTCGGCAACGGACCGAGCGCGCCGTTGAAGCTCGCGAGCGGGTGCGACCGCCGCTGCGCGTTCTGCGCCATCCCCGCGTTCCGCGGCTCGTTCGTGTCGCGCCGCCCGTCCGACCTGCTCGACGAGGCGCGCTGGCTCGCGGAGCACGGCGTCCGCGAGCTGGTGCTGGTGAGCGAGAACTCCACGTCGTACGGCAAGGACCTCGGCGACCTGCGGCTGCTCGAGACCCTGCTGCCCGAGCTCGCCGCCGTCGAGGGCATCGACTGGGTGCGGGTGTCCTACCTGCAGCCGGCGGAGACGCGGCCCTCGCTCGTCGAGGTCATCGCCACCACACCAGGCATCGCGCCCTACTTCGACCTGTCGTTCCAGCACGCGTCCGCGACCGTCCTGCGCCGGATGCGGCGCTTCGGCGGCACCGAGTCGTTCCTCGACCTGCTCGCGTCCGCCCGGGCGCTGGCGCCGCTCGCGGGTGCGCGCAGCAACGTGATCGTGGGGTTCCCGGGGGAGACCGAGGACGACCTCGAGGAGCTCGAGCGCTTCCTCGTGGCCGCACGGCTCGACGCGGTCGGGGTGTTCGGCTACTCCGACGAGGACGGCACCGAGGCGGCGACCTACGACGGCAAGCTCGCCGACGACGTCGTGCGCGAGCGCGTCGAGCGGGTGTCGGCGCTGGTCGAGGAGCTCACGTCGCAGCGGGCGGAGGACCGGATCGGCGAGACGGTCGAGGTGCTCGTCGAGGCGGTCGTCGACTCCGAGGACGGGCTCGTGGTCGAGGGTCGCGCGGTGCACCAGGCGCCGGAGGTCGACGGCAGCACGCTGCTCGTCGCGGGCGGTCTCGACCTCGCCGACCTCCGCGTCGGCTCGCTCGTGACGGCCGAGGTCGTCAGCTCCGACGGCGTGGACCTCGCCGCCGTCCCGCGGGGGCTCGTGCGGTGATCCGTCCGGCACTGCCCGACCACGTCGGTGACCCGGTCTCGTCGCCGTCGGTGGTCAACGTGCCCAACGGGCTCACGGTGCTGCGGCTCCTGCTCGTCCCGGTGTTCGCGTGGCTGCTGCTGCGCGACGGCGGCGACGACTCCGCCTCACGCGTCTGGGCAGCCGTCGTGTTCGTCGTCGCCGGGGCCACCGACTTCGTCGACGGCGAGCTCGCGCGACGGCAGGGCCAGGTCACGACGTTCGGCAAGGTGGCCGACCCCATCGCCGACAAGGCGCTCACCGGGACCGCGCTCGTCGGCCTCTCCTATCTCGGCGAGCTGCCGTGGTGGGTCACGATCGTGATCCTCGCCCGGGAGGTCGGCGTCACGCTGCTGCGGTTCTGGGTGATCCGCCACGGCGTGATCCCCGCGAGCCGCGGGGGCAAGGCGAAGACCGTCGCGCAGATGGTCGCGATCCTGATGTACCTGCTGCCGCTGACCGGCTGGCTCGTGACCGCGCGCGAGATCGTCATGGGCGTGGCCGTCCTGCTCACGATCGGCACCGGCATCGACTACATCGCCCGAGCCCGGGCCCTGCGTCGCCGCATCCCTGTCCCCGCGGACACGGAGGCCTGACATGGAGGAGCCGACGGTCGGGGACGACGTGCGGCTCGGGGCCGGCGCGATGGTCGAGGAGACCGCGGCCCAGGTGGTCCGTCTGCTCACCGAGCGCGACGAGACGGTCGCGGTCGCCGAGTCGCTGACCGGCGGGCTCGTCGTGGCGACGCTCGTCGCCGTCCCGGGCGCGTCGAAGGTCGTCCGCGGGGGAGTCGTGGCCTACATGACCGACCTCAAGGCCTCCCTCCTCGGCGTCGACCCGGAGCTGCTCGAACGGGTCGGGGCGGTCGACCCCGACGTCGCGCGGGCGATGGCCCGTGGGGTCGGCGTACGCCTCGGCGCAGACCACGGCCTCGCGACCACCGGGGTGGCCGGACCTGACCAGCAGGACGGGCATCCGGTCGGCGAGGTGTGGATCGCCCTCTGGTCCGCCGCGACGGGCAGGTCGGTGCCCACCCGCCTCACCCTGCCGCCCACCTCGACACGAGCAGAAGTCCGCGCAGCCGCCACCGCCGCCGCCCTGACCACCTTCACGACTGCACTTCTCGTCCCTTAGGGACGATCAAGGTCGGTTTCTTTCACTTTCGCGTCCACAAGTCGTGATCTTGGGGCGGCTCGGACCGCTGGCGGGAGCGAAACCCGGTCGCGGTCGCGGGAACACCGACCGATGATTACGTCGTTACACACTCGACGGCGTCAGCCGTCGCGCCCCGTCCGGGGCGCAGTCCGCCGGCACAGGAGGCGCGTCCCGTGATCAGCACCGCAGCCCGCAAGCCCGTCACCCCCGCCGTGGCACCGCGACGCGCCGACGTAACCCGTACGGGCGCCGACAGTGCGCAGAGCGTCACTGCCCGGTACCGTGGAACCTACGTCCCCGCCCAGGGGACCCGGCCCGCGAAGGGGGGTGCACCCGTGATCGTGCTCCGTCGCGTGATCGGTGACGAGCTGCGCCGCCGTCGCCAGGACCAGGGTCGCACGCTGCGTGAGGTCTCCTCGGCCGCCAGGGTCTCCCTCGGCTACCTCTCCGAGGTCGAGCGTGGACAGAAGGAGGCCAGCAGCGAGCTGCTCGCCTCCATCTGCACCGCCCTCGACGTCCCCCTCGCGATCGTGCTGCGCGCGGTGAGCGACGAGGTGGCCGTGCTCGAGGGCCTGTCGCCCGTCACCGAGCTCCCCGTCGTGCCCGACACCGTCGTCGCCGCGGCCTGATCCGACTCCCCGTGCCCGAGCGCTCTCCGCGGTCCCGCGCGGGCAACGCCATGGGACGCACACGTACGGCCGCCCTGGACGGCGCGCGTCGCACGCTCGCCGAGCACGGCCTGCGCAAGGCGACCATGGGCGACGTCGCGGTCCGCGGCGGTCTGGCCAAGGCCACGCTCTACAACCACTTCCGCACCAAGGACGACCTCATCGCCGGCCTCGTGGCCGACGACGTCGCGGAGCTGGGCACGGACTGCCGCGACCTCGCCGCCGACGACCTGGCCGTGGCGCTGACCCGCGCCGCCGACGGCGTCGCTGCGCACCAGGTGCTGGTCGGCATGCGCACGGTCGAGCCCGCCGCACTGCTGGCCGCCTCCGTCCCGGGCACCGGCGCCGGCTGGGACGTGGTGCGCGCCGAGGTCGCCCTGGTGCTCGACGCCGCCGACCGCTCGCAGGCACCGGATCACGTCGACCTCGTCTGTCGCTGGCTCGCCTCGCACGTCCTCGAGCCCGGCACCCAGGACTCCCGCGCCGCGCAGGCGCGCGTCCTCGCGCAGGCGCTGCCTGTGGCGGTCCGCACGACGTCGTTCGCCGCGCCCTCGTCCTGAGCTCAGCCGGCCTTCGTCGCCAGGAACTCCCGCACCTCGTGCGTGAACGACGAGCCGTCGACCCGCAGCCCGTCGCGTCCCGGCTCCGAGCGCAGCGACCGCTTCACGGCCTCGGCGTACGCCGCAGGCACGGGTCCGTCGGGATCGACGAGCAGCGCGGCCTGGACCTCCGGCCCGAGCGACGCCCACCAGTCGTCGAAGGGGTGGCCGTGCGCCGCGACGAAGGCCTCCCGGACTCCCGGAGCCCAGTGGTCCTCCTGCCGGTGCCGCGCGCGCAGACGCCGGATGTCGGCCCACGACGCGACGGGCACTTCCGGGTCGCGCTCGGAGAACCTCGCGGTGAAGGAGCCGTCGGGCAGCTGGGCGATCTCGAGCTCGCGTTCGGACACGCCTCGACACTACGCGCGCCGGTGCGGCCAACCCGCGGTCAGCGTCCACCGCGGCGAGCGGGTCGCGCTGCCGGCGACGCCGGGCCCGGCCCGGGCTGGCAGGTCGGGCACCACCAGGTGACCCGGTCGTACGGCGGAGCACCCTGGCTCGCCGACACGATCCGCGCCCCGCAGCGCCGGCACGGCCGACCCGCGCGGGAGTAGACCCAGTGCTCGTGCCCGCGCCGCGGGTCGCCGGTCGTGGACTGGGACGCGTGCGCCTTGTTGGCCTCGAGCAGGCGACGAGCACGGTCGACGACCGCGCCCGGGTCGTCGACCGTGCCGACCGGTGCCCACGGCGAGACCCCGCACAGGAACAGGCTCTCAGCCTTGTAGATGTTGCCGATCCCCGCGAGGTTCGACTGGTCCAGGAGCGCCTGGCCGATCTCCCGGTCAGGGCGGCCGGACAGCCGGCGCAGCGCCTCCGCGCGGTCGAACGCCGGATCGAGCAGGTCGGGTCCGAGGTGCCCGACCGCCCAGTCCTCGCGCGCGGTCTCGAGGATCTCGAGGACGGGGAGGCGATAGCCGATCGCGTCCCAGCTCGCTGTCGAGAGCACCACGCGCACCTGGTGGTCCGGACCACCGGTCCTGCGCGCACCTGTCCGGTGCAGGTGCCAGGCGCCGTCCATCCGCAGGTGCGAGTGCACGGTGAGCCCGCCGTCGACGCGCAGGAGGAGGTGCTTGCCGCGCGAGGCGACGCCGAGGACCGTGCGGCCGACGAGGTCGGCGTTCGCCAGCGCGGGGACCCGGAAGTCGGTGCGCGTGAGGACGTCGCCGGCGAGCGCGTCGTCGAGGTGCTTCGCGACGAGCCACACGGTGTCGCCCTCGGGCACGGGGTGTCCCTCCTTCGGCGCGGCGGCTCTCCGCGTTCGTCGCCGGGTGCGGACCGGCGTAGACGATCCTGGCCGGGAACAACACGGG
Organism: Candidatus Nanopelagicales bacterium; assembly: GCA_017882705.1. GTDB lineage: Bacteria > Actinomycetota > Actinomycetes > S36-B12 > CAIYMF01 > Longivirga. Next base: position 6,793 of record JADGOZ010000049.1, read on the forward strand.
GCGCGAGCGGTGTTGACCGCGAGGTCGAGCAGAGGAGCATGTCATGAGGATCGCCGTCCTGGGCACGGGTGCCGTCGGAACGACGCTGGGGAGCGCGCTGGTCGCGTCCGGGCACGAGGTGCGGATGGGCTCGCGCAGGGCAGGCAACGAGAGAGCCGTCGCGTGGGTCGCGGCGACCGGATCCGGGGCCAGCGAGGGCACGTTCGCCGACGCCGCGTCCTGGGGCGAGGTGGTGGTCAACGCCACCGGTGGTCTCGTGTCCGTCGACGCCCTGACCGCCGCGGGCGCGGAGAACCTCGCGGGCAAGGTCCTGCTCGACGTCGCCAACCCGCTCGACTTCTCCGAGGGCTTCCCGCCGAAGGTCGCGCAGCCCGACGGCCGCTCGCTCGGCGAGCTGATCCAGGCGACGTTCCCCGACGCGCTCGTGGTGAAGACGCTGAACACGATGAACGCCGACGTGATGGTGCACCCGCGCGCGCTGCCCGGCTCGCACTCGGTCTTCGTCGCCGGTGACTCCGCCGACGCCAAGGCGGTCGCCGCGGACCTCCTGCGGGGGTTCGGCTGGGAGAGCGACGAGATCGTCGACGCCGGCGGGATCGGCGCCGCGCGCGGCCTCGAGCTCTACCTCCCGCTGTGGCTGAGCCTGATGGGCAGCTTCGGCAGCCCGTCGTTCAACGTCAGCGTGGTCCGCGCCTAGTGCACCGACGCGCGGTGGATCTCGACCCGATCCGCTGCCCGCCGGGCTCGTGCCGTGCCACCCTGAGCCATGGCCGCTGAGACCGAGACGCCTCGTCCGCAGGCTCCGACGACGTCGAGCCTGGGCCTGAACTGGGGCGTGCTCTCGATGTGGGCGATCGGGGTGCTCGTCGTCCTCGTCGTGGGCCTCGTGCTCGGGCTGGTGTCGATGAACAGCAAGCTCGACGAGCTGCAGCATCAGGTCGCCGGGATCGGCTCGGAGGCGGGCACGGCCACGACGTTCGACGTCTCCTCCAACGTCGACGACGCCTGCCGGATGCTGGGCGCGCTCGCCTTCAAGGCCGGCGTGGACATCCCGACCGCCTTCGCCGACGAGGGCGCGACCGGCACGTGCGAGACCGCCGCCGAGGCTGCCTTCCACCGCGCCAAGACCCGCTGACGTCGGGCACCGCCCGCTCGCACGACTCAGCCGCGGAGGCGCAGCCCCTGCGGCGTCGCGGTGAAGCCGGCGGACTCGAGCGCGGCACCGAGCGGGGAGCGCGGCGAGAGCACCGACTCGCCGTCGGCCTTCCGGACGGTGAGCCGCCCGAGGACGCCACCGCGCACGGCCGCGGCGAGCGCCGTGGTCGCGCTGCGCAGGACGTCGGCGTCGTCGGACCAGGTGAGGAACGTGCGACCACCGCGTTCGACGTAGAGCACGAGGGCGCCGTCCACGATCACCACGAGTGCGCCGGCCTTGCGCCCGGGCCGGTGGCCGCTCGCGACGTCGTCGGCCTGCACCGGCCAGCCGAGGGCCGCGCCGTAGGGGTTCGCCGGGTCGGTCGCGGCGAGCACGACCGCGCTCGGCAGCGAGCCCGCCTCGTGCCGTCCGGGTGCCACCGCGCGCACGCGGTCGATGGCGCCCGGCAGCGCGAACTGCGCGGCGCCGAGGCCCTCGACGACGTAGGCCCGACGACAGCGCCCGGCGTCCTCGTACGCCGACAGCACGCGGTAGACCCCGGCGAAGCCGCCAACGATGCGCTCGGCCATCACGGCCCCGCGCGTCACGACCCCGTGGCGGTCGAGGAGCCCCTCGGCGACGGCGGCCGCGCGGAGCGTGACATCGGCGGAGCGCGGCTCCAGCAGCGACCACCGCCCGCTCACCGACGGCGGTCCGGTGCGGCTCGGCATGGCCGAGCGCGGTCGGACAGCGCCCGGAAGAACCAGCCGCCGCCGGAGGCGAGAGTGTCGAGCAGCGCGCGGTGGACGTCGTCGAGCTCGAGCTCCACGGTCTCGGGGAGCAGCAGCGCGGCGGTGTCGGCGGGCGCGAGCGCCACGAAGCCGTCGCCGCCGGGCAGCGATCCCGCGCCTGCCCAGACGACCTCGCCCGACGAGGTCAGCTCGTCAAGCATCCCGGGCTGGTAGCCGTCGACCCGCGCCGGCAGAACGAGGGTCTCCCACGCCGACGCGGGGATCACGACGCCGGCGAGCTGCTCGACCACGCGCAGCACGCCGTCGGCGCCGCGCAGCCGGCCGCCGACCTGCTGCCACGCCGGCAGGAACATGCCGAGCGCCTCGGGCGCGACCGGCTCGGCCTCGCGCCGCAGCGCCGCGACGGACCGGCGGCGGATCAGCCGCAGCACCTCGGCGTCGCACCACTCGGTGCCCGAGCCGCCCGGGCGGAACTCGCCGCTCACCACCCGCCCGGACGCTGCGAGCCGGGTGAGCGCGCCCAGGACGACGGCGTTGCCGAGGCCGAAAGAAGCTGCGACGTCGGCGACGTGGAACGGGCCGTGGGTCCGCGCCCAGCGAGACACGAGATCGCCGACAGGGTCGGCGACGAGCTCGAGGAAGGCGTCCGGAAGTCCCACGGGCAGAGCGGTTCCCAGCGCATCACGCAGGCGCGCGGCGTCCTCGACGGCGGCGACCTCGACCTCGCCACCGACCCGCACCTCGATCGCGCGGCGAGCCGCGACGAGGGAGTCGACCCACGCAGGCTGCGCACCTCGCGCCGCGAGCTCGGCACGCGTGAGCGGGCCGAGCATGCGCAGCAGGTCGGCGACGCCCTCGGCGTCGCGCGCATGACGGTCGGACACGAGCCGCTGGAGCTCGACCTCGACCTGCGCGAGGGAGTCGGGGTCGAGCAGGTCGCGGAGCTCGGCCTGCCCGAGCAGCTCGGAGAGCAGCGTGGGGTCGAGCGTGAGGGCGGCCGCGCGACGCTCGGCGAGCGGGCTGTCGCCCTCGTAGAGGAACGCGGCCACGTAGCCGAAGAGCAGCGAGCGGGCGAACGGCGACGGGGTGGGTGTCTCGACCTCGACGACGCGCACCTCGCGCGACTGGATCGACCGCATCAGCGCGACGAGGCCGGGCACGTCGTAGACGTCCTGCAGCACCTCGCGCATCGTCTCGAGCACGATCGGGAACGATCCGTACTGCGACGCCACCGACAGCAGCTGCGCGGAGCGCTGACGCTGCTGCCACAGCGGGGATCGCTTGCCCGGGTTGCGCCGCGGCAGCAGCAGGGCGCGGGCAGCCGACTCGCGGAACCGCGCGGCGAACAGCGCGGAACCCCCTGCCTCGGCGGTCACGAGCGCCTCGACGTCGTCGGGGTCGATGATCGCCGCCTCGAGGACGCCGCGCAGGACGTCGTCGTCCTCGACGTCGGGGAGCCGCAGCACGATGCCGTCGTCGGCGTGCATCACCTGGGCGTCGACCCCGTGCCGCTCGCGGATCCGCGCGGCGACGGCGAGCGCCCACGGTGCGTGCACCTGGGCGCCGAACGGCGAGTGCAGAATGATGCGCCAGTCGCCGAGCTCGTCGCGCACCCGCTCGACCAGCAGCGTGCGGTCGTCGGGGAGGTGGCCCGTGGCCGTGCGCTGGTCGTCGAGGTAGGCGAGCAGGTTGTCGCCCGCCCACGCGTCCAGGCCGGCCCGCTCGACCTGCCCGCGCGCGGCGTCCGGCGCGACGCGCTCCAGCTCGCGCACCCACGCGCCCATGGCCCGCCCGA
>JADGOZ010000050.1 GCA_017882705.1 Candidatus Nanopelagicales bacterium
AGCAGCATGCCCGCCACGGCCAGCATGGCGATCACGAACACGACGACCGGGTAGGTCATGGCCGCCTTGATCTTCCCGCGCAGCCGCACCTCCGACTCGTAGTTGTCCGCGAGCTGGGTGAGCACCTGGTCGAGGAATCCGCCGACCTCGCCGGCGCGGACCATGTTGACCATGAGCGGCGCGAACACGGTGGGGTGCTTGGCCATGCTGGCGGACAGCGCCGCACCGGCCTCGACGTCCGCGCGGACCTCACGGATGACCAGGCTGAAGTACTTGTTCGGCTGCTGCTCCTCCAGGATCGACAGCGACCGGAGCATCGACAGGCCGGAGTTGATCATCGTCGCGAACTGCCGGCTGAAGACGGCGATCTCCTTCAGCTTCACCTTCGAGCCGAGCGTGGGGAGGTTGATCTCCATGCTCATGCCCTTGGTGCTGACCTCGCTGATCTTCAGCGGGGCATAGCCCATGCTCTTGAGCTTGGCCGCGACCTGCGCGGGCGACTCGGCCTCGATCTTGCCGGTGATGACCTTCCCCGACTTGTCCCGGACCGCGTACCCGAAGGTGGCTGTGGATGCCATGGCGTCTCTGCCTCTCGTACGTCAGGCCCGGCCGACGAGCCGGTTGAAGTCGTCGATGTGGTGGCACTTCTCGATGCCGGTCTCGTAGCTGATCCGACGGGTGCGCACGAGCTCGGCCAGGTGCTGGTCGAGGGTGTGCATGCCGTGCTGGGCGCCAGCCTGCATGACCGAGTAGATCTGGTGCGTCTTGCCCTCGCGGACGAGGTTGCGGACCGCCGGTGTCACGACGAGGACCTCCGTCGCGGCGATACGACCGTGACCGTCGATCGTGCGGCAGAGGGTCTGGCACACGACGCCCTGAAGCGACATGGCCAGCTGCTGGCGCACCTGCTGCTGCTGGTGCGGGGGGAACACGTCGATGATGCGGTCGATGGTCTGGGCGGCGTCCTGGGTGTGGAGCGTGGCGAAGACGAGGTGACCGGTCTCGGCCGCGGTCAGCGCGACCTGGATCGTCTCGAGGTCGCGCATCTCGCCCACGAGGATGATGTCGGGGTCCTGTCGAAGGACGTGCTTGAGCGCGTTCGAGAAGGACCAGGTGTCCTCACCGACCTCGCGCTGGTTGACCAGGCAGCCCTTGTGCCGGTGGAGGAACTCGATCGGGTCCTCGACGGTCATGATGTGGTCGTGGCGAGTGCGGTTCGCCAGGTCCACGAGACCGGCCAGCGTCGTCGACTTGCCGGAGCCGGTTGGCCCCGTGACGAGGACGAAACCACGCGGGAGTGCCGCGAAGTTCGACACGGCCGGCGGGATGCCGAGAGTCTCGAGGGTCTTGATCTCGAACGGGATCACACGGAAGGCGGAGCCGACCGCGTCGCGCTGACGGTAGACGTTGACGCGGAAACGGGCGCGGCCGGGCAGCGAGTATGCGAAGTCGAGCTCGAGCTCCTCCTCGAACTTCAGGCGCTGGGCCTGGGTGAGGATCGCGTAGACCACGCGCTGGAGCACCGGGGGCGTCAGGACCTCGAAGTCGTCGAGCGGCGTGAGCTCACCGTTGATCCGGATCATCGGCTTCGACGCCGAGGTGAGGTGCAGGTCGGAGGCACCCCGATCGAGCATCTGGGTCAGCGCGTCGACGAGGGAGAAGTCCTCCTCGCGCAGCGTCTGCTCGGTCGACTGACGACCGGTGAGCGCGGAGCCCTCGTGCCCGAACGTGGCTGCCGAGTGCGGGTTCAGCGCAGTGTCGTGCACGGTGCGACCCATGGCGCCGGGCGCCGGGCCGAGGTCAGCGGGGAGCCAGGGGGCGTTCGCGGGCGGAGCCACCGCCGCCGCGGTGGGCTCGGGGACCACCTCGGGCATGACATCGACCGTCGGCTCCGGCGCGGCGGCTGCCGGAGGGGCAGGCGCAGGCGCGGGCGCGGGGGCCATGCCCTCGGGGAGGAAGGTCTGCGGAGCGGGCTCGGGGTAGGCGACGGCGGGGTAACCACCCGTCGCCGGCGCAGCCGGCGTCGTACCCGCGTACGGCGTGGTCTCCACGGTCACTCCTCGTCCTCGGCCGGCACAGGGATGCCGACTCTCCTGCTCTGGCATCGGCCCGCGGGGCGGGCTGCTTGAGCCGCCCGAGAGGTCGGTTGGGCGTTCATGTGACGACGCGGAAGATCTCGTCGAGGGAGGTGATGCCGGACGCGGCCTTGAGCAGGCCGTCCTCGCGCAGGGTGCGCATGCCCTCGGCGGTCGCGGTCTGCATGATCTTCGACGACGACTCGCGCTCGACCGTCAGCCGCTCGATCCTGTCGGACACGCTCATGACCTCGTGCAGCGCGAGCCGCCCCTTGTACCCCGTCTTCGAGCACGCGGAGCATCCGACGGGGCGGTAGAACGACGGCACCGGGTCGCCGGGGTACTGCGCGAAGCCGATGCTCTGAAGCTGCTCGGGAGTGGGGACGAACGGCTCCTTGCACTTGCTGCACAGGCGGCGGGCCAGCCGCTGCGCGAGCACGCAGTCGAGCGCAGACCCGACGAGGAAGGGCTCGATGCCCATCTCCGTGAGTCGGGTGACGGCGCTCGGTGCGTCGTTCGTGTGCAGGGTGGCGAGCACGAGGTGTCCGGTCAGGGACGCCTCGACGGCGATCTGTGCGGTCTCGTGGTCGCGGATCTCACCGATGAGCACGATGTCGGGGTCCGAGCGGAGGATGGATCGCAGCGCCGCGGCGAAGCTGAGGCCCGCCTTCGGGTTGACCTGCACCTGGTTGACGCCGGGGAGGCGGTACTCCACCGGGTCCTCGACCGTGATGATGTTGACCTCGGGCTTGTTCACCACGTTCAGCGTCGCGTACAGCGTGGTCGACTTGCCCGAACCCGTCGGGCCGGTCACCAGGATCATCCCGTAGGGCTTGACGTAGGACTTCTCGAAGATCCCGAAGTTGTAGGGGCTGAACCCGAGGTCGGACAGGTCCATCCGCGCGGTGGAGTTGTCCAGGATTCGCATGACGACCTTCTCGCCCCACACCGTGGGGAGAGTGGCCACGCGGAGGTCGATCTTCTTGCCGTGGGCGTTGACCGAGAGCCGCCCGTCCTGCGGGATACGCCGTTCCGCGATGTTGATGTCGGCCATGATCTTCAGGCGGCTGATCACACCGGACTGGATCGCACGAGGCGACCTCATGACCTCGTGCAGCACACCGTCGATGCGGTAGCGCACCCGTAGGTCGTGCTCGGTCGGCTCGAGGTGGATGTCCGACGCCCGGTCCTGGATCGCCTGCGTGATGAGGAGATTGACGTACCGGACGATGGGCGCGTCCTCGGTGATCTCCTTGACCTTGGAGAGGTCTTCCTCCTCCTCCCCCATGTCCATCTCGCTGGAGAGGCTGTCCAGCTCGTCGCCGGCGCGGTAGTAGCGGTCGATCGCCGCCACGACGTCGTTGCGCGTCGCGACGACCGGCTTGATCTCGACGTAGCTGCGCTGCCCGGCGATCGACTTGATGTCGTCGATCGCGAAGACGTTGGCGGGGTCGGCCATCGCGACGAGCAGCTTGCCGTCCTCGAACCCGATCGGGATGGCCGTGTGACGACGCGCGACGTGTCCAGGGACGCGGGCGAGCGCGGTGGCGTCGACGGCGAACTCGCCGAGGTCCACGAACCGCATGCCGATCTGCGCGGCGAGCGACGCGACGAGCTGCGCCTCCGTCAGCACGCCCTGGTCGACGAGGACCCGTCCCAGACTGCGCCCGAGCCGGTTCTGCTCGAGCACGGCGGAGTCCAGCTGGTCGCGGGTGACCAGTCCACCCTCGATGAGGATGTCGCCCAGCTGCTTCACGGTTGCCCTCTCTGCGGCTCGACCGAGGTCGTCGGTGACGGTCGGTGAGACGACGCCGTGCTGACGCCATCCCCTCCTTCACCCATTCGGCAGCAGGATGGCCGGGCTGAAGCCCGGCGGTGACGGGACGCGGGTCAGGAGGCGGTCTGCTCGAGGAGCGCAGCCGCAGCGGCGCGGAACGTCCGAACCCGGGGGTCGTCCTCGGCGAGCTGGACGCTCTCACCGTCGGCGAACACGAGGCCGACGACGGAGACTGGCGACGGTTCGACCGACGCGACCTTCTCGGCACCCGCCGCGCGCGGCGCCGGGAGCCCCGCTCCCGTCACGAGCGGGTCGCGCACGGCCGAGCCGACCAACGAGGCAGCGGCCCCCGGGACGGTCACGACGGGCAGCACCCGGGCATGCCGCCCCACCGGGGCGGAGCCCCGGTGCCACCAGCCGAACAGTCGCAGGCCCATGGTGTCGCCTAGGCGTTGGCCGCCGTGGCCTCGATCTCGTCGAGGACGGAGTAGAGCAGGGCGAGCAGCACGTTCTTCACCGAGTCCTTGTCCGTGGCGTCGCAGGCGACGACCGGGACGTGGGCGGGCAGGTCGAGCGCGCCCCGGACGGTTCCCTCGTCGATCGACCCGTGCTGGTCGGGCCGGTTGAGCGCGACGACGAACGGCACGCGGGCCATCCGGCGGAAGGCGTCGAGGATGTTCTGCGCCTCCGACAGGGTCTCCGGGCGCGACGAATCGATCAGCAGGACGTAGCCGAGCATGCCCTCGCCGAGGATCTCCCACATGAAGTCGAAGCGCTCCTGGCCGGGCGTGCCGAACAGGTAGAGCACGAGGTCGCGGTCGATCGTGATCCGACCGAAGTCCATCGCGACGGTCGTCTCGGCCTTGCGCGAACGGGTCTCGTCGGTGATGCCGCGCTCCGTCGACAGCACGGTGATCTCGGAGATCGTGCGGATGAGCGTGGTCTTGCCTGCCGCGAACGGCCCGGTGACCACGATCTTGACCGCCTGTCCGCCCCGCTGGCGGTTCCTGCGCGCTGCCATCACAACCCCCGGACGCCGGCGATGAGGCGCAGCAGCAGACTGCGGTTGACGGCGGGATCGCGTTCGATGACGCCCTCGGGCACCTGCTCGGTCATGACGGACGGCTCCGTGAATGCCCGTGCGGTGGCGCCCTCGGTCACGTGCCCGGCGCCGTTCGACCCCCGCAGGGGCGAGCTGTGGTGCATCGCGGGGGCGACCGGCTCCGGGTGCTCCGGGCGCCGGCTTGGCAGGAACGGCTCGGGGCGCGGCGGGACGACCTCGCGACGGGGAGCGGAGCGGGTCACGGTCCCCGGACCGGGCACGCCGGGCTGCGCGAGGCCCTGTGCAGCACGGGCGGCGGCCAGCGCCGCAGCAGCGCTCATGCCGAGGGCTCCCGGCCCTGCGACGTGCTGCTGCTCCGGCTCGGGCTCTTCCGCGGCGGCGTAGGCCTCCGCGGTGGGCTCGACGCCGGCCAGCATCGCCATGCGACGCTCGACGACGGTGACGTGGTCGGGCTGGGCCGCGTCGCGGACGTGCAGCAGGCCGCGCGCGACGAGCTGGGCGAGCGTGGACGTGACCGCGAACTCCCCGCACCCCGTGAGCTCGACCAGGTCGCGGACGCGTCGGCGGCCGTCGACCAGCGCCAGCAGCGCCCACTCGTCGCGGGAGACGTCGGGATCCTCATGGAGGACGACCGGCACGGCCAGGACGGAGTCCGGCCCGGGGACCAGCACCTCGAGCGCGATCCAGGCCTCCGCACGTGCCTGGGCCTCGGCGAGCACCCGCTGGTGCTCGAGGCTGATCCCCACGTCGTCGACGTCGGAGGCGAACTGGTCGAACCCGAAGTCGCCGTCGGGCCAGCGCAGCAGGTCGAAGACCGCGTCGGCCACCTGGTCGGTGGCTGCCTGGCGCATCAGCTCGGGGTCCACCGCGCCGGCCTCGAGCAACGCGCGAGCGACACCCACTCCCCCGGAGACGGCACGAGCGACCGCCTGCCGGAGGGCGGCGTCGTCGACGGCCCCCGATCCCACGACGCGACGCACGAGCGAGGCGCGGGACCGGTCGGAGCTGGCCCCGCAGATGCGTCCGTCCCGGAACCACACCACGCCCTGGAGCGCGGGCGCCACGTGCGTCCCCCGGCGCAGCAGCAGACCACCGGTCTTCCCGGTGGTCGCGAGCAGGGCGAAGACGTCAGGGAGCCCGAACGCGTCGAGCGAACCCTCGAGGTTCACGGTGCGGGCCTCCTCCTGCTTCTCGGACGTGCGGGGTGGGTGCGGGACGGACGGCTCACGACCTGCTGGGCTCCGGCTGGCCGTCGGTCATCCAGGCGGCGAGGCTGAGGCTGGGGGTCGGCTCCAGCGGGGTGTCGGGGTGGTAGACGGTTCCGACCGGGCTCGAGGACGACAGCGCCTCAGCCGCGATGGGAACGGGATCGGGAGCCGGCTCGGGCTCGGGCTGGTGCCGGGTCTCCGGTGCGGCGGGCACGGTGGCTCGCTCGGCCTCGACGAGCCCGGCGCGGTGAGCCGCATAGGCCGCCTCGGCGTCGGCCAGGGCGTCCTGGTCGACGGCGACCGGCGCCGGGGGTGCGGCGACCCGCAGGACCTCGGCGATGGCAGTGGCTGCACGGCGTACCTCGAAGAGCATGAGGCCGGCCTTGGCGCCCGCGGCCGCGACAGCGACGAGCACCGCCTCGTCGTCGCAGGAGACCAGGAAGACGGTGCCGGTCTCGCCCTCGACGTAGACCTGGGACAGGTCGCCGCGTCCGAGCCCTTGCGCGGCCTTCTCGCCGAGGCTCAGGAGTGCCGCGCTCATGGCGGCGACACGGTCCTCGTCCATGCCGACGGGCAACGCCGAGGCCATCGCGAGGCCGTCGTACGAGACCACGGCAGCGGCCTCCAGCTCGGGGGCCTGCGAGAGGAGGTCGGCCAGTGCGCGGTCGAGTCGCGCGGCGCGGCCGGTGGGCAGCTCGGACATGGGGCACCTCGACGCATCGCGGACGTGGGGCCGGTCGACCGCCACACCTCCCCATCGGCGGCTGGCGGGCTCGCCTTGAGCAGGGCGCCGCACGGGCCGGGGGCGGGGCTCAGCGCGTGGACGCGGCCTCGAGGAGGGCCGTTCTCAGCAGCTCGGTCGAGGGGTCGCGCCCGGTCATCAGCCGGACCTGGCGCACCGCCTGGTGGAGCAGGAGATCGAGGCCCGACGCGACCGCCCCGCCCTGGTGCAGCCAGGCCGACGCCAGCGCGGTCGGCCACGGGTCGTAGACCACGTCGAGGAGCGTTCCCGGCGCATCCGGCACCGCCGGCACGAGCTCGTCGGCGACGCCCTTCGGGACGGTGCTCACGACGACGTCGGCCCCGAGGGAGCCACCCGCCTCCGACCAGGGGCGGACGGTGAGCTGTACGCCGACAGCCGCTGCCGTGAGCTCGAGGTCGGCCGCGGCCGGTGTGCGCCGCGCGTGGGCGGTCACGGACGTCGTGCCACGGGCGGCCAGTGCCGCCACCGCCGAGCGCGCCGTGGCGCCGGCGCCGAGGACCACGGCGGACCCACGACCGGCGTGCGTCTCGTCGAGAGAGACCACGATCCCGTCGACGTCGGTGTTGTAGCCGCGCCGACGACCGTCCGCCAGCACCACGGTGTTGACGGCTCCTGTCGCGAGCGCCACCGGGTCGACGACGTCGAGGAGCGGGAGCACGTCGTTCTTCAGCGGCATCGTCAGCGAGAGACCGGCCCAGGACGCATCCAGCGAGTCCAGGAAGGCGGCGAGCTCCTCCCCCACCACGTCGACGCGGTCGTAGGACCAGTCCAGACCGAGCTCCCGGTAGGCCGCGCGGTGCAGGACCGGCGACAGCGAGTGCGCGATGGGGTGGCCGAGCACGGCGGCACGACGGTGCGCCGCGCTAGCCGGCATTCGACTGGAACTTCTTCTTGAGCGCGAGGAACTCGGGGTAGGTCGTCGCGAACTCGGTCGTCTTCGTCTTCGGGTCGGTGGTGACGAAGTAGAGCCACGGACCAGGGGCAGGGTTCAGCGCAGCCTGCAGGGCGGCGTCCCCGGGCGAGTTGATCGGCCCGGGTGGGAGGCCCTTGTTCAGGTAGGTGTTGTACGGCGAGTCCGTCTTCAGCTGCGCCGCGGTGAGCTTCAGCGAGGCCAGGCCCAGCGCGTAGTTGACCGTGGAGTCCAGCTGCAGGCGCATGCCCTTGTCGAGCCGGTTGTAGAGGACACGAGCGACCTTGTCGTAGTCGGCAGGCGCCCCCTCGATCTCGAGGATGCTGGCGACCGTGACTATCTCGAGGGGAGTCCGTCCCGCGGCCTTCGCCGCAGCCTCGAGATCGGCATCGGCCGCTGCCTGGTCGAAGCGCTTGAGCATGGCCGAGACGACCTGGTCGGAGGTCACGCCGGGCTGGAACTCGTAGGTGGCCGGGAACAGGAAGCCTTCCGGGCTCCCCTCCGCGTACGCCGGGAGGCCGAGCGCGCCGGCCCGCGACAGGCTCTCCTTGAGAGCGTCCTCCGACAGCCCCGTCGCCTTCGCGGCGGCGATGAGGATCCGGTCCATGCGCCACCCCTCCGGGATGGCCAGCTTCTTCACCTGGCGCGACGAGGGGTCGAGCATGAGCGCGACCGCCTCGGTGCCGCCCATGTGCTGGTGCAGCGTGTACGTGCCGGGCGCGATGCTCTGGGCCTGAGGATCCGCGGACGCGGCGTCGACGAACGCTCCGTCGTCGGCGACCACGCCCGCGTCGGCGAGCGTCTTCCCGATCTGGCGCAGCGAGTCGCCCTTGGCCACGACCACGGTGACCGACCCGTCGCCCTCGCCCTGGAAGGCCTGACCGGAGCCCCCGCCGATCGAGCGCAGGCCGAGGAACACGGCCAGGCCGACGGCCAGCAGGGCGGCGACGGCCACCAGCACGGGGCGTGCCCCGGAGCGAGACGGCCGCTCCCGCCGTCGGCTGGAACCGGTGTCAGGCTCCATGCCGAGTCCGAGCTGGCTCATGCGGTGTCCTCCGGGGGGCTGAGCAGCGTGCCGGGCGGCGTGCCGGTCGCGCGCTCGGTGTCAAGGGCGTGCTGGACGATGATGACAGCAGCCGCCTGATCGATGACGGACCGGCCGTCCCGCGAGTTCCGCCCGGCCGCCTGCAGACCGCGGGTGGCCTGGGCGGTGGTCATCCGCTCGTCGACCAGGCGCACGGGCACGCCGAGCCCGCGCTCACCGAGCATCCCCACCAGAGCATGCGCATAAACACGTACGGCAGCGGCAGCCGGGCCTTCGGTGCCGTCGAGACCCACCGGGAGCCCGACGACCAGCTCCAGCGGGTCGTACTCGGCGACCAGGGCCACCAGCTCGACGAGGTCGGGACGCCCCGCGGCGACGGCCTTCGGCCGGGCCAGCGTGGCCACCGGGACGGCCAGCAGGCCGTCCGGGTCTGACCTGGCCACGCCCACCCGGACGCTCCCGACGTCGATCCCGAGCCGGATCCCGCGGCGGAAACCCCCGCTCACGCTCCGCCGCGCACGGCCGCGCGGGCCGCCTCGAGGGCTGCGTCGACCGCCGAGACGTCGGTGCCCCCGCCCTGGGCGAGGTCGTCCTTGCCGCCGCCGCGACCGCCGACCACCGCGAGCGCGGCCTGCAGGACCCGGTTGGCCGACTGCCCGGCTGTGCGACCTGCGTCGTTGGTGGCCGCCACGAGGGACACCTTGCCGTCGGAGACGGCGGCGCCGACGAGGACGGACGGGATCTCGCGACGAGCCTTGTCGCGGCCCTTGGTCACGAGCTCGCGCAGGCCGGCCGCGTCGGTGCCCTCGGGTGCGACGAACGTCCACATCCGGACGTCGCCGTAGTCCTGGGCCTCGCCGATGAGCCCGTCGATGTTGGCGACGAGCGCGGCCGAGCGCATCCGCGCGATCTCGCGCTCCGCGTCCTTGAGCCGCACGAGCATCGAGTCGATGCGCTCGGGCAGCTCCTCGGGCCGGGCCTTCACGATGTCCGACAGCTGGGCCACCAGCAGGTGCTCTCGGGCGAGGAAGCGGTAGGCGTCGACGCCGACGATCGCCTCGACGCGTCGTACCCCGGCGCCGATGGACCCCTCGGACAGGAACTTCACCAGACCGACCTGCCCGGAGCGCTGCGCGTGCGTGCCGCCGCACAGCTCGCGCGTCCAGTCGCCGACGGAGACGACGCGCACCCGGTCGCCGTACTTCTCTCCGAACAGGGCCATCGCGCCGGCAGCGCGAGCGGCCTCCTGCGACATGTACTCCGCGTTGACCACGAGGTCCTCCGCCAGCACGTCGTTGACCCGTGCCTCGACGTCGGCCATGACCGACGCCGGGACCGCGGACGACAGCGGGAAGTCGAAGCGGAAGCGTCCCGGCGAGTTCTCCGAGCCCATCTGCGTCGCGGTCTCCCCCAGCGCCTCGCGGAACGCCTTGTGCACCATGTGGGTCGCGGTGTGCGCACGGGAGATCGCACGGCGGCGCTCGAGGTCGACCGTGCCGACCACCGGTTGCCCGACCACGGCCTCGCCGGACAGGACGCGTCCACGGTGGACGTAGAGACCGGGGACCGGCTGCTGCACGTCGTCGACCTCGAGGACGGCGCCGTCCGCAAGCGTGATCACACCCGCGTCGGCGAGCTGGCCACCGCCCTCGGCGTAGAACGGGGTCCGGTCGAGAACGACCTCGACGGAGTCGCCCTCGCGCGCGGACTGCACATCGACACCGTCGACGAGCAGACCGCGCAGGGTCGCCTCGGACACGACCTCGTCGTAGCCGGTGAAGGCCGTGACACCGCTCGCGTCCATGATGCTGCGGTAGACCGTGGTGTTCGTGAGACCGGCCTTGCGCTGACGGGCGTCTGCCTTCGCCCGGTCGCGCTGCTCGGCCATGAGGCGGCGGAAGCCGTCCTGGTCGACCTCGATGCCCTTCTCGGACGCCATCTCCAGGGTGAGGTCGATCGGGAACCCGAAGGTGTCGTGCAGCGCGAACGCCTGGTCGCCGCCGAGTGTCGTGCCACCTGCCTTGCGCAGGTCCGCGACGGCCGTGTCGAAGATCGTCGTGCCGGTGCGCAGCGTCTGCGCGAACAGCGACTCCTCGGTCGTGGCGATGCTCCCGAGGCGGCCCGCGTCGTCGAGGAGCTCGGGGTACTGCGAACCCATGGCCTCGACCGACGCGGCGATCAGCTCGCCCATCACGGGGTCGCCGGCGCCGAGCAGCCGCATGTTGCGGACCACGCGACGAAGGATGCGGCGCAGTACGTAGCCGCGCCCTTCGTTGCCCGGGAGCACGCCGTCCTGGATCAGGAACGCGACGGTACGAGCGTGGTCGGCGACGACGCGCAGGCGCACGTCGTCGTCGTGGTCCGCGCCGTACTTCGCGCTGGAGAGTGCGGCGGCGCGGTCGAGGATGTGACGGGTGGTGTCTATCTCGTAGATGTTCTCGACGCCCTGCAGCAGCGCCGCCATCCGCTCCAGGCCCATGCCGGTGTCGATGTTCTTCGCCGGAAGGTCGCCCTTGATGTCGAAGTCCATCTTCGAGCGGACCGCGGAGAGCTCGTGCTGCATGAACACGAGGTTCCAGACCTCGAGGTAGCGGTCCTCGTCGGCGACCGGGCCGCCCTCGATGCCGTGCTCCGGACCGCGGTCGTAGTAGATCTCCGAGCACGGGCCGCCGGGGCCGGGCACGCCCATCGACCAGTAGTTGTCCTTGGCGTCGCGGCGCTGGATGCGCTCGAGCGGGAGCCCGACGACCTTGTGCCAGATCTCGAGCGCCTCGTCGTCGCTGTCGTAGACGGTCGCCCACAGCTTCGACTCGGGGAAGCCGTAGCCGCCGTCGGACTGCGGTCGGGTCAGCAGCTCCCAGGCGAACGGGATCGCACCTTCCTTGAAGTAGTCGCCGAAGCTGAAGTTGCCGGCCATCTGGAAGAACGACGCGTGGCGAGTGGTCTTGCCGACCTCGTCGATGTCGAGCGTGCGCACGCACTTCTGCACCGAGGTGGCGCGCGGCCACGGCGCGGGAGCCTCACCCAGGAAGTAGGGCTTGAACGGCACCATGCCCGCATTGACGAACAGGAGCGTGGGGTCGTCGAGCAGGAGCGACGCCGACGGCACGGGGGCGTGCCCGCGCTCGGTGTAGAAGCGCAGGAAACGGCTGCGGATCTCGGCGGAGTCCATCAAGGTCGGGCCTCTCGGGTGCGGGGCGACGTGCTCGGGCTCGGTGCGGGTTCGGCTGCTTCCGCGGGCTCCGACCCTACCGGCGGGACCGCGTCGGACGGTTCGGCGATCGCCGGCGCGGGGTCGCGACCGAGCGCGACCCTGAGCCGCTCCAGGACGTCGGCGTACCTCGCCTCGGCGCCATGGCGCGTCGGGACGTAGTAGCGGCGGTCTGCCGCGGCGTCCGGGGCGTACTGCTGCGGGGCCACCGCGCCTGGCAGGTCGTGCGGGTAGACGTAGCCGACGCCGTGCCCGAGGTCGGCGGCCCGGGAGTAGTGGCTGTCGCGCAGGTGCGCCGGCACCTGCCCGATGAGGCCGCGACGGACGTCGGCCTCGGCTGCCCCGATCGCGACCGTGACGGCGTTGGACTTCGGGGCGAGGGCGAGGGCGATCGTGGCCTGCGCGAGCGTCAGACGACCCTCTGGCAGGCCGATCAGCGCGATCGCGGCGGCGGCGGCGGTTGCGGTCTGCAGCGCAGTGGGGTCGGCGAGGCCGATGTCCTCGCTGGCGAGGATCACCAGGCGCCGCGCGATGAACCGCGGGTCCTCCCCCGCCTCGAGCATCCGCGCGAGGTAGTGCAGGGCGGCGTCGACGTCGGAGCCGCGCATGCTCTTGATGTAGGCGCTGATCACGTCGTAGTGCTGGTCGCCGTCCCGGTCGTAGCGCGGCGCTGCGTGTGCCACGGCCCGTTCCACCGCGCTGAGGTCCACGACGTGCGTGCCGGAGTCCAGCGCCGCACCCGCGGCAGCCTCGAGGCTGGTCAGGGCCCGTCGCGCGTCGCCGCCGGCGATGCGCAGCAGGTGGTCCTCGGCCTCGGCCGACACCTCGACCGTGCCGTCGAGGCCCCGCGGGTCGACGACGGCCCGACGGATCAGCCCGCGGACGTCGTCGTCCGACAGCGGTGACAGGGTGAGGACCAGCGACCGCGAGAGGAGCGGCGAGATGACCGAGAACGACGGGTTCTCGGTGGTCGCGGCGACGAGGGTGACCCAGCCGTTCTCCACCGCGGGCAGCAGCGCGTCCTGCTGGGTCTTGGAGAAGCGGTGGACCTCGTCGACGAACAGGACGGTGCCGGTGCCGTGCATGCCCAGCGAGTCGCGGGCGCGGTCCACCACCTCACGGACGTCCTTCACCCCCGCCGTCACCGCCGAGAGCTCGACGAAGCGTCGTCCCGTCGACGTGCTGACCAGCGACGCCAGCGTGGTCTTGCCCGTGCCGGGCGGGCCCCAGAGGATCACGCTGGTCGGACCGGGGCCGCCGTCGTGGGCCGCGCTGATGAGGCGCCGGAGCGGGCTGCCGGGGAGCAGCAGGTGCTGCTGGCCGACGAGGTCGTCGAGCGTCCGGGGGCGCATCCGGACCGCGAGCGGCGCGCCGGAGCGCGAGGAGGAGGCTCCCTCGTCGAACAGGCTGGCGGTCACGGTGAGAACCCTAGGCGGTCGCCGTCGCGCCTCATGCCAGGGTTGACCCCGTGACGCCCGCACCCGACGACACCCAGCTCGCGCTCCACCGCACGCTCCTCGAGGCCCTCGACCACGACCCGTACGTCCGGTTCGAGCTCGACGCCGGCACGCTCGAGAGCGTGGCCACCGGCCCGGGCGAGGGGGTCGCCTGGATCGGACGCCACCGCAGCGGGCTGCGCTGGGCCACCGGCCTCGCCCTGAACCCGCACGACCCCGCCCACCTCGCGGCCGCCGCGGGCCTCCTGGCCGATCTCGCCGCTCCCACGCTCGGGAGCGAGGGAGCGATCCGGGGCGTGACCATCACGCGCGGAGGTCGCCCGCTCCTGCCCGAGGCGCTGCGGGTGCCCGAGCCGTGGGAGTGGGACTTCTGGTGGACCGAGCGCGAGCCACCGGCGACGGCCACGGCGTACGGCGACTCCGCGCGCGTCTCGGACCTCGACGGCGACGACCCGCGCCTCGGGCGGTTGCTCGACCTCGCCTCGCCGAGCGCCCCGCTGCGCCCGGGCGACCCGCGCGTGGTGCGCTGGGCCGGGGTGGAGGACCCCGAGGGCGGCCTGCCCGACACCGGCGGGCTGGCCGCCGTCCTCGCGGTGACCCGGCCGCGTTCGGGCGCGGACCACCTCAACGACGTCGCCACCCACCCGGACCGGCGCGGTCGCGGCCTGGCGCGGCTGCTCTGCGGTCAGGTGACCGTCGACGCGCTGCGGGCAGGCAGCCCGGCGGTCACCCTCGGGATGTACGCCGACAACGACGCGGCGCGCCGCGTCTACTCCCGGCTCGGCTTCACCTGCGTGCGCGGTCAGACCTCAGGTCCGCTGCACTCGCGCGGCATCGACCCGCCACACTGACCTCAGGCGTCGGCGGTCTCGGCGTCGTCGGCGGGCTCCGGCACGAAGTCCACGCCGGCCTCCTTGCGCTGCGCCTCGGTGATGGGGGCCGGCGCTGCGGTGAGCGGGTCGTAGCCTCCGCCCGTCTTCGGGAACGCGATGACCTCGCGGATCGAGTCCATCCGCGACAGCAGAGCGCAGATGCGGTCCCAGCCGAAGGCGATGCCGCCGTGCGGCGGCGGGCCGAACGCGAACGCATCGAGCAGGAACCCGAACTTCTCCTGCTGCTCCTCTGCCGAGAGACCCATCATCGCGAAGACGCGCTGCTGCACGTCGCGGCTGTGGATACGGATCGACCCTCCGCCGATCTCGTTGCCGTTGCACACGAGGTCGTAGGCGTAGGCCAGGGCCGCGCCCGGGTCCTCCTCGAAGCGGTCGATCCACTCCGGCTTCGGCGAGGTGAAGGCGTGGTGCACGGCCGTCCAGGCACCGCTGCCGACCGCGACGTCGCCGCTGTCGGTCGCCTTGGACGACGCCTCGAACAGCGGTGCGTCGACGATCCACACGAACGCCCAGCCGGACTCGTCGATGAGCTCGCAGCGCTTGCCGATCTCCAGGCGCGCGGCGCCGAGCAGGGCGCGGGACGCACCGACCTCGCCCGCGGCGAAGAACACGCAGTCGCCCGGCTTCGCGCCCACGCGCTCGGCGAGGCCCGCCCGCTCGGCCTCGCTGAGGTTCTTCGCGACCGGGCCGCCGAGCTCGCCGTCGTCACCGACGAGGACGTAGGCGAGTCCGCGGGCACCGCGCTGCTTGGCCCACTCCTGCCAGGCGTCGAGCGTCTTGCGCGGCTGCGACGCGCCGCCAGGCATGACGACGGCGCCGACGTAGGGCGCCTGGAACACGCGGAACGGCGTGTCGACGAAGTAGTCGGTGCACTCGACGAGCTCGTTGCCGAAGCGCAGGTCGGGCTTGTCGTTGCCGAACCGGGCCATGGACTCGGCGTAGGTCATCCGCGCGATGGGCGTGGCGATCTCGTGGCCGATGAGCCTCCAGAGAGCGGTGACGACGGCCTCGCCGATCGCGATGACGTCATCCTCCTCGATGAAGCTCATCTCGATGTCGAGCTGGGTGAACTCCGGCTGACGGTCGGCTCGGAAGTCCTCGTCTCGGTAGCAGCGCGCGATCTGGAAATAGCGCTCCATGCCCGCGACCATGAGCAGCTGCTTGAACAGCTGAGGGCTCTGCGGCAGGGCGTACCAGCTGCCCGGACGAAGGCGGGCAGGCACCAGGAAGTCGCGGGCCCCCTCGGGCGTGGACCGAGTGAGGGTCGGCGTCTCGATCTCGACGAAGTCGTGGGCGTACAGCACGTCGCGGGCAGCCCGGCTCACCTCGCTGCGCAGCCGGATGGCCGCACCGGGCGCCGGGCGGCGCAGGTCGAGGTAGCGGTGGCGCAGGCGCGCCTCCTCGCCGACCTCGACGTGCTCGTCGATCGGGAACGGCAGCGGAGCGGACACGCTGAGCACCTCGAGGTCGGTGGCGACGACCTCGATCTCGCCGGTGGGCAGGTCCGGGTTGGCGTTGCCGTCGGGACGCGCGGAGACGACGCCGGTGACCTTGATGCAGAACTCGTTGCGCAACGGGTGCGCCACCTCGGGGTCGCGCACGACGACCTGGACCACGCCCGAGGCGTCGCGGAGATCGAGGAACGCGACGCCGCCGTGGTCGCGGCGACGCGCGACCCAGCCGGCCAGGGTGACGGTCTCCGCGACATGCTCCGACCGGAGGCTGCCTGCGGTGTGCGTGCGGATCACGGGTGGATCTCCTCGTTCTCGGGGCTGGTCAGGCGGACGACGGGTGCGAGGTCCTCCTGAGGAGGACGCCAGGAGCCGGGATCGGCCGGCACCTGGTCGCCGCTGCGGATGTCCTTGACGGCGTGACCACCGTCCGAGTCGGGGAACCAGACGAACGGGATGCCCCGGCGATCGGCGTAGCGGATCTGCTTGCCGAACTTGTCGGCCTTGGGCGCGACCTCGGTGCTGATGCCACGGGCGCGCAGCTCGTCGGCCACGGCCTCGGATGCTCCCCGCGACTCCTCGGCGGTGACGGCCACGAGCACGGCCGTCGGGACCGACCGGCTCGCGGTGACCAGGCCCCGCCCGACGAGGACACTCATCAGGCGGCTGACGCCGAGCGAGATCCCCACGCCCGGGTAGGTGGTCCTGCCGTCGCTGGCGAGCGCGTCGTAGCGACCGCCGGAGCAGACCGAGCCGAAGGACTCGTAGCCGACGAGCTGGGTCTCGTAGACCGTGCCGGTGTAGTAGTCCAGGCCGCGTGCGATCTTCAGGTCGGCCACCAGCGCGCCCGGCATCCGCGAGTGCGCGGCTCCGACCACGGCGGCCAGCTCGGCGAGTCCCTCGTCGAGCAGCGGGTGCTCCACGCCGAGCGCGCGGACCTGCTCGACGAACGACGTGTCCTCGCTGCGGATCGCGGCCAGCGACAGGCACAGCTGCGCGCCCTCGGGGGTGAGGCCCGCCTCGTCCACCAGCAGGTCGGCCACCTTCGCCGCGCCGATCTTGTCGAGCTTGTCGATGGCACGGAGAGCGGCTGCCGCATCGGCGGCTCCCGCGCCGAGGAAGAAGCCCTCGGCGAGCTTGCGGTTGTTGACCAGGATCACCGCGGGCGGGCACGGCAGGGCACGGAAGACCTCGGCCATGACCAGCGCGACCTCGACCTCGTGGTGGAACGCGAGGCTGTCGCGGCCCACGATGTCGACGTCGGCCTGGGTGAACTCGCGGTAGCGACCCTCCTGGGGTCGCTCGCCGCGCCACGCCTTCTGGATCTGGTAGCGACGGAACGGGAAGTCGAGGTGCCCGGCGTTCTGCAGCACGTAGCGCGCGAACGGCACGGTGAGGTCGAAGTGCAGGGCGAGGCCGTTGTCGCCCTCGTCGTCCTCGGCGTGGAGCCGGCGCAGGACGTAGACCTCCTTGTCGATCTCGCCCTTGCGCAGCATCTGGTCGAGCGGCTCGACGGCCCGCGTCTCGAGCGAGCAGAAGCCGTGCAGCTCGAACACCCGACGCACGGTGTCGAGGATCGAGAGCTCGACGATGCGCTCGGCGGGCAGCCACTCCGGGAAGCCGGAGAGCGCGGCGGGACGACTCATGTCAGAGGCCTCGGCTCGGTGCGGAGGGCGCGTCGGCGAGCGCCGTCAGATACGGGTTGGCCACGCGCTCGCGCGCGATCGTCGTGGTCTCGCCGTGGCCCGGCAGCACGACGGTCTCGTCGTCGAGCGGCAGCACCTTCGTCGCGAGGCTGCGCAGCATCGCCGCGTGGTCGCCGCCCGGAAGGTCGGTCCGCCCGATGGAGCCCTCGAACAGCACGTCGCCCGAGACGAGCAGCGGGGGTACGCCGAGCTCTCCCGCGCGACGGAACATGACGGAGCCGCCGGTGTGGCCCGGGGCGTGGTCGACGACGAACGACAGGCCGGCCAGCTCGAGCTCGAGCCCGTCGGTGAGCTCCCGCAGGTCGTCCGGCTCAGCGGTCGTGAGCACGCCGTCGGTCATCCCGGCGAGCAGGTCGCGGGTCTGCGGGCTGAGGCCCGCCCCCGGGTCCGTCAGCAGGTGCCGGTCGGAGGGGTGGAGATAGGCCGGGATGCCGCGGGCGCCGCAGACCGGCACCACGGACCACACGTGGTCGATGTGCCCATGGGTCAGCAGGACGGCGACCGGCGCCAGTCCGTGCTCGCGCACGGCCTCCTCGATGCCCGCCGCGGAGTCCTTGCCGGGGTCGACGATGACGCACTGCTCGCCGGCCGCCGGGGCCAGCACCCAGCAGTTCGTGCCCCACGGACCGGCGGGGAAGCCGACGACGAGCACGGGCGAACGCCTCCTGGCGGGTGGTCTCTGGGCCGTCGGGACGACCGTCCTCGACCGCCTGAGCCTACCCGTCGCCCCGCTGGCGGTCGCCTCGGTACTCCTCCCTACACTTCGCTCGGGGTCCGGGTTGCCGCCCCCGAGGCGACGGGAGACGCAGGGCGTGTCGAGCAGCAACAAGCGCGAGCGCGAGCTGGCGCGCAAGAAGTACGAGCGTCAGCAGGAGCGTCGTGCGCAGCGCGAGGCGCAGCGCAAGCGTCGTAACCAGGTCGTCGCCGTCGTCGCCGGGCTCGTCATCGTGGCCGGCGCAGTGCTCGCGGTCGTCCTCAACTCCCGGAGCGACGACAGCGCGACGGCCTCGCCGTCCGCCTCACCCTCGGCGTCGACCTCGGTCTCGGCCAGCTCGTCCCCGTCCGCCACGAGCACAGCGTCGGCGAAGGCCTGCGCCGCGGCGCCCACCCCGACGACCAAGACCCAGACGTGGTCCGCTCCGGGCGGATCCCCGCTGCCCGCGACGCCCCCGACCTTCATGAAGCTCGCCACGAACTGCGGCGACATCGTGATCCAGATGGACGCCGCCAAGGCGCCCAAGACCACGCAGTCGATGGCGTTCCTGGCCGCGCAGGGCTTCTACACCGACTCGGACTGCTTCCGCCTCACCGTGACCGGGCTCTTCGTGCTCCAGTGCGGCAGCCCGACCAACGACGGCCAGGGCGGTCCCGGCTACACCCTGCCGGACGAGAACCTGCCCGCTGCCGGCACCAACAACTACCCCGCGGGCACCGTGGCCATGGCCAACGCCGGGGCCGGGACGGCCGGCAGCCAGTTCTTCATCGTGTACAAGGACACAACTCTCGGGTCTGACTACACGATCTGGGGCAAGGTGGTGTCCGGTCTCGACGTCGTGCAGAAGGTCGCGGCCGCAGGAGTGCAGACTGGTGCGGGCGCCCCCGCTCCGAACCAGAAGACCGTCATCACGAAGGCCACCATCGGCACCACGCTGGCCGGCTGAGGAGTGAACCAGGACATGAGCAACGACAGCACCTCCACGGCCGCCGACGTCCCCGAGCCGGAGGCCACCGAGAACGGGGCCCCTGCCGAGACGTCCGCCGACGTCGCGGCCGCCGTCGACGAGGCGGCCGCGCTCGACGCGCAGACCGCACCCGCGACCGAGGACGCCCTCTCCAGCGCCGACGTCGCCTCGGCCGCCGAGCCGGTCGCCGTCGAGGCCGCGCCTGACGCACCCGCGGTCGAGACCGCACCCGAGATCCCTGCCGTCGAGGCCGCGCCGGACCAGCCCGCGGTCGAGGCCGCGCCCGACGTCCCCGCCGTCGAAGCCGCACCCGACGTCCCCGCCGTCGAAGCCGCTCCCGAGCAGCCCGCCGTCGAAGCCGCAGTTGAGGTCGCTGCCGTCGAGGCCGCGCCGGTCCAGCCCGCGGTCGAAGCAGCCCCCTCCGCCCCGAGGCCCGGGCCGCGGCCCTCGCCCGCGGCGCTGGCCGGTCTCACCCGCCCGGCACCGCCCCGGCCCGTCGCCGCCACGGCACCGGCAGCACCCGCACCGGTCGCGACCCCCGAGGTCGACCCCGACGCTCCGCCGCGCCCCACCGACTCCGAGACGTTCGGCCGGGTCGACGAGGAGGGCAACGTCCACGTCCGGACGGCGGACGGCGCCGAGCACCCGGTCGGTCAGTGGGCTGCGGGCACCCCCGAGGAGGGCCTGGCCTTCTTCGTGCGCAAGTACGACGACCTCTCGGTCGAGGTCGACCTGGCGACGCGACGCGTGACCGAGGGCAAGGCCGCTCCCGAGCAGGCCGCGGCCGTCGTGAAGCGGGCTCGCGAGTCGCTCGCGTCGCCGTCGATGGTCGGCGACCTCGCCTCGCTCACGGCGCGGGTGGATGCCCTCGACGCCATCGTGACCGAGAAGCGCACCGCCGCGGCCGAGGCGCGCGCTGCTGCGAAGGCCGCGGCCCTCGCTGCGCGCGAGGCGATCGTCGCCGAGGCCGAGGCACTCGCCGAGTCCACGCAGTGGAAGGCGACCGGCGAACGCTTCAAGACCCTGCTCGACGACTGGAAGGCGGCCCCGCGCGCGGACCGCGCCGGGGAGCAGGCGCTGTGGAAGCGCTTCAGCCATGCCCGGTCGCAGTTCGACAAGCACCGTCGGCAGTACTTCGCCCGCCTCGACAGCGAGCGCGGCGAGGCGAAGCAGGTCAAGGAGTCGCTGGTCGCGGAGGCCGAGAGCCTTCAGGGCTCCACGGACTGGGGCGCGACCGCCGGCGCCTATCGCGACCTGATGTCGCGGTGGAAGGCGTCCGGTCGGGCCGGCAAGTCCGACGAGGACGAGCTCTGGACCCGTTTCCGCGCGGCTCAGGACGCCTTCTTCGCGGCGCGCAACGCGGCGCTCGGGCAGCGCGATGCCGGCTTCGCGGAGAACCTCGCCGCCAAGGAGGCGCTGCTCACCGAGGCCGCGGCCATCGACGCGTCCGATCTCAAGGCCGCCAAGGCCGCACTGCGGTCGATCCAGGAGCGCTGGGAGAAGATCGGCCACGTCCCGCGGGGCGACAAGGAGCGGGTCGAGGCCCGCCTGCGCAAGGTCGAGGACGCCGTCCGAAGCGGAGAGCAGGACCAGTGGCGCCGCTCGAACCCGGAGACGAAGGCCCGCGCCAGCGCCACCGTCGAGCAGTTCAGCGGCTCGCTCGAGAAGCTCGTGAAGCAGCACGCCGCCGCCCTCGCCACCGGCGACACCCGCAAGGCCACCGACCTCGAAGGCCGCATCGCCACGACCAAGGCCCTCCTCGACGCCGCCGAGAAGGCGGCACAGGAATTCGGCTAGGTGTCGCGCGCCCCGGAGCGCTGACCGTCACGCGCGGCGATCCAGTCCGCCGAAGCCGAAGGGGCGATGGCCGGGAGGTGCCCCGCAGGGCGCCGAGCCGATGACCCGTCGGCGCCGAAGGCGACGACCTGCCCCGCAGGCGGAGGCGGCAGCCGACGCGTCGATGCGGAGCATCGGCGCTGGGAGGCGGGGATCTGACGGCTTCGCCGTCAGATCCGATAGACGTCGTAGACGCCCTCGACAGTTCTGACGCTCTTGAGGACGCTACCCAGGTGGGTGGCGTCGGCCATCTCGAAGGTGAACCGGCTGATGGCGATGCGGTCCCTGGTCGTGCTGACCGAGGCCGACAGGATGTTGACGTGCTGGTCGGACAGCGCGCGGGTCACGTCCGAGAGCAGCCGTGAGCGGTCGAGCGCCTCGACCTGGATGTTGACGAGGAACACGCTCGTGGCCTTCGGCGCCCAGGTGACCGGGACGATGCGGTCCGGTTCCTGACGCAACGACGCGACGTTGACGCAGTCGAGCCGGTGCACGGATACGCCGTGCCCTCGGGTGACGAACCCCAGGACGTCGTCTCCCGGCACGGGCGTGCAGCATCGAGCCAGCTTCACCCAGACGTCGTCGTCACCGTCGACGACGATGCCCGGGTCGCCCTGCGGACGGGCCTTTCCCTGCGACACGCGAGCGGGGGTGATGACCTCGGAGAGGTCCTCGGTGGCGCCCTCGGCGCCGCCGTGGGCGGCCATGATGCGCTGCACGACGCTGGACGCCGACACGCGGCCCTCGCCGACGGCGACGTAGAGCGACGTGACGTCGGGATAGTGGAGATCGGCGAGCAGCGCTTGCAGCGCACCCCCCGATAGCAGGCGGTGCAGCGGCAGCCCGGCCTTGCGCATCGCGCGGGTGAGCGACTCCTTGCCGGTCTCGACGGCCTCCTCGCGGCGCTCCTTGGAGAACCACGCCTTGATCTTCGAGCGCGCCCGCGGGCTGCGCACGAACGTGAGCCAGTCGCGGTTGGGGCCGGCGGTCTCCGCCTTGGACGTGAAGATCTCGACGACGTCGCCGCTCGTGAGACCGGACTCGAGCGGGACCAGCTTGCCGTTGACGCGGGCGCCGACGGTCCGGTGACCGACCTCTGTGTGCACGGCGTACGCGAAGTCGACGGGGGTCGCGCCGCCGGGCAGCGCCACGACGTCGCCCTTGGGCGTGAACACGAACACCTCGGTGGAGCCGAGGTCGTACCGCAGCGCGTCGAGGAAGTCGTCGGGGTCGTCGGTCTCGCGCTGCCACTCGAGCAGCTGCCGCAGCCAGCCCATGTCGTCCGGGCCGGACTTGCCGCCGACGTTGCCCTGCTTGTAGCGCCAGTGCGCGGCGACGCCGAACTCCGCGGCGCGGTGCATGTCCATCGTCCGGATCTGCATCTCGACCGGCTTGCCGGTCGGCCCGATCACCGTGGTGTGCAGCGACTGGTACATGTTGAACTTGGGCATCGCGATGAAGTCCTTGAACCGGCCGGGGACCGGGTTCCATCGCGCGTGGATCACGCCGAGCACGGCGTAGCAGTCGCGGACTGACTCCACCAGGATGCGGATGCCCACCAGGTCGTA
>JADGOZ010000051.1 GCA_017882705.1 Candidatus Nanopelagicales bacterium
CACACGACCGAGTGGTGGTTCACCTACGAGGCCCGACGCGTCGTGACCTGCTCGCAGCACATGCGGTGGGAGGTCGAGCGGCTCTTCGAGCTGCCCGCCGACAAGGTCGACGTCATCCCGAACGGCATCGACCTGCGTGAGTGGACCACCCCCATCGACGACGTCGCCGCCGCGAGGGAGCACTACGCCGATGACGGCCCCCTGGTCCTGTTCGCCGGTCGGCTCGAGTGGGAGAAGGGTGTCCACACGCTCGTCGAGGCGCTGCCTCGGCTGCGCCGCCGCTTCCCTGGGCTTCGACTCGTCGTGGTGGGCAAGGGATCCCAGCTCGAGACGCTGCAGTCGCTCGCGGCGAGGCTGCGTGTGTCACGAACGGTCGAGTTCACCGGCTGGCTGACCGAGGGCGCGTTGCGCGCGGTCGCCGCGGCCGCCGACGTCGCGGTGATCCCGTCGGTCTACGAGCCGTTCGGGCTCGTCGCGCTCGAGGCGGCCGCGCTCGGCACGCCGCTGGTGGTGTCCGACACGGGCGGGCTCGCGGAGATCGTGGTGAACGGCGAGACCGGCCTCACGTTCCCGGCCCTCGACGCGGCGGCGCTGGCCGACGCGGTGACCGCGATGCTCCGTGACGAGGTGCTCTCGCGACGCGTCGTACGCGAGGCGCGCGAGGTGCTCGCCCACGACTACGCCTGGCCCGACATCGCGGCGACGACGGTCGCGACCTACGAGCGCGCGATCGTCGAGGAGCGTGCCCTGCTCGCAGGGCAGGTGGCGCGCCCCGAGCTGCGCATGGTCGTCCGCGGCGGCAACCTCCTGCGCGACGCCACCTGACCCCCGGGACGTGGCCCCAGCGCGAGGTGTCACGCGCGCTGACGCCGCATCTCGGCGTCAGCGACGGCGCGCCGCCGGTACGGTCGTCGGATGGACGCGCCGCCGGACTTCTTCGACGATCCGGTCGCCGCGACCTACGACGACGACACGACCGACGAGTTCTCGGCCGCCACGATCGCCGCTGCCGTCGACGCCCTCGCGGCGCTCGCGGGCACCGGGTCGGCGCTCGAGCTCGCGATCGGGACCGGGCGGATCGCCGTCCCGCTCGCGGAACGCGGCGTACCCGTCGTGGGCATCGACCTGTCGTCGGCGATGGTCGCGCGGCTGCGCGCGAAGCGCGACGACATCCCCGTGACCATCGGCGACATCGCGACGACGCGGGTCACGGGGTCGTTCTCGCTCGTCTACCTCGTGTTCAACACCATCATGAACCTCACGACCCAGGCCGCCCAGGTCGCCTGCTTCGCCACTGCCGCAGCACATCTCGAGCCTGGTGGCACGTTGGTCATCGAGTGCATGGTGCCGGAGCTGCGGTCCCTGCCACCGGGCGCGACCGTCGTGCCGTTCCACGTGAGCGACGAGCGCTACGGCTTCGACGAGTACGACGTCGCGCAGCAGGGGCTCGTGTCGCACCATCTCGCGCTCGTCGACGGCGCGTGGACGCGCGCCTCGATCCCGTTCCGATACGTGTGGCCGGCCGAGCTCGACCTGATGGCCGAGATGGCCGGGATGCGGCTGCGCGACCGCTGGTCGGGATGGGACCGCTCCCCCTTCACGAGCGAGAGCACGAGCCACGTCTCGGTGTGGGAGCGCTACGCCGGTCCCGCGTGACCGTCACCGTGCGACTCGAACCTCACGCGGGCGCGGCGACGTCGAGGCCGAGCAGGCGAGATCCGTTGTGCCACAGCACGTCGCGCATCCAGTCGTCGCCGAGGTCGAGCCGTGCGAGCGACTCGAGCTGGTGGGCGTAGGCGTACGGGATGTTCGGGAAGTCCGAGCCGAGGACGACGCGATGCCGGAGACCCACGAGCCTCGCGACGTACGACTCGGGCATCGGGGCGAACCGGTTGGTGAAGTCGGTCCCCACCATCGTCGTGTCGAGGTGAACCCGCTCGTGGGCCTCGGCCAGGTCGGCGAACTCGTGGTACTCCGGCATCCCCAGGTGGGCGACCACGACCGTGAGGTCCGGGTGCTTCGCCAGCAGGCGCGCGAGACCCGCCGCGCCCGTGTGCGTCCCGGGGACGGGCGCGGAGCCGCAGTGCATCACGACAGGCACGCGACGCTCCGCGAGCAGCGACCAGGCGCCGTCGAGCAGCGGGTCGTCCGGCGCGAAGCCGCCGACCTCGTTGTGCACCTTGAACAGCCGCGCGCCCTCGGCGAGGGCGGCGGCGACGTAGTCCGTGACGCCGGGCTCAGGGAACAGGGTCGCGCAGTGCACGGCGTCGGGTACGCGCGTGGCGAAGTCGCGCGACCAGTCGTTGAGCCACAGCGCCATGCCCGGCCTGTGCGCGTAGGTCAGCGCCGGGACGGCGCGCACGCCGAGCGCCCGCAGCGTCGCGAGCCGGGTCGGCTCGTCGTCCCTGTACCTCACCGGCCAGGCCATGCCGTAGCGCTCCTCGGCGCGGTCGAAGAACCCCCACACCTTCGCGAGCACGGAGTCCGGCAGGAAGTGCACGTGGACGTCCGCGAGGCCGGGCAGACCGAGGGCCGCCAGGTAGGCCGGCACGTCCTCGTCCGAGGCAGGGCCGCGTGTCGTCGCCGGGGTCACTGCCCGATCGTAGGCGGGACGCTCAGTCGCTCAGCCGCTAAGCGGCTAAGCCGTGCGACGTATCCGCCGAGGACCTCGACCCAGCCCTCGCCGAACCCCGCGCGGGTCTCCCCCGCGTCCGCGCCCCACGCCTCCCAGCCCGTGCACGAGGCGCACCGTCGTCGTCCCGGGGGCGTCCTCGGAGAACGTCACGTCGACGCTCGTCGCCGCACGCCCCACGTCGTAGCCGCCCGGGTTCCACGCGAGGGCCAGCGCGTGCGGCGGCTCCCACGCGAGGACGTCCGGCCACTGCCGACGGGTGCCGTCGTCCCACACCTCGTCGGTGTGTCAGTCCAGGACGGCGTCGAGCAGCGCACGGCAGTGCTCGCGCGTCGTGTCGACGAGCGGGACGGCCGCGTCGACGTCGCCCGGCTCGGCGAGCATCTGGAACTCGGTGCAGGCCAGCAGCGCGGCGTCCGCCCCGCGGTCGGCGCAGCGCGCCACGACGTCGAGCAGCACCTGCCGCGACTCGACGCGCACGACACCTCGGGTCAGCTCCTCGTAGACGATGCGCTGGAGCTCGGCGCGATCCGCCTCCTCGGGCACGACGACCGCCAGGCCGCAGTCGCGCAGCGCATCGGCGTAGAACGGCTTCTCCATCGTGTACGCCGTGCCCAGCAGCGCGACCGTCCTGGCGCCCTCTCGCCGCACACCCTCCGCGGTCGCGTCCACGACGTGCACGAGCCGGGCGTCGCCGGCCGCGGCGACGACGTCGGGCGCGACGAGGTGCATCGTGTTGGCGCAGATGCCCAGGACCTCGGCGCCGGAGGCGACGAGCGCCCGCGTGGCGTCGGCGTACTGCTCGGCGAGGACGTCCCAGCGACCCTCGGCCTGGAGCGCGGCGACCTCGGCGAAGTCGACCGAGTGCAGCAGCAGGCGCGGCTGGTGCAGCGGACCGAGCCGCTCGGCGATACCCCGGTTGAGGAGCGCGTAGTAGACCGCCGTCGACTCCCACGACGTGCCGCCCAGAAGTCCGAGGGTCCTCATGCGCGCGACGTTATCCGGCTGCGCGATCGATGAAGGCGGAGTTTGTTGCCTTCTATGCGATGCAGGCGTCCTTCACCGCCTACGAGGTGGGGCTGCGGCGGCGCGGGCCGTCTTCCTCGCGATGTCCTCGAGGGCGGCTCGTGTCGCGGCCTTGGCCTCGTAGACCTCGACCCGGTTCTTCAGGACGCGGCCGGGGACTCCCCCGACGACGGACATCGGGGGCACGTCGCCGCGCACCACGGCGTGCGCCGCCAGCACGCACCCGGAGCCGATCGTCGTGCCGCGCAGCACGGTCACCTTCGCGCCGACCCAGCAGTCCGGTCCGATCCGCACGGGCGACTTCACGATGCCCTGGTCTTTGATCGGCAGGTGGATGTCGTCATAGACGTGGTCGAAGTCGCAGACGTAGACCCAGTCGGCCATGATCGTCTTCGCGCCGATCTCGACGTCGAGGTAGCAGTTGATCGTGTTGTCCCGACCGAAGATCGCCTTGTCGCCGACCCGCAGCGTGCCCTCGTGCGCCCGCAGCCTGTTCTCCGCGCCCACGTGCACCCAGCGGCCGAGGACCAGGCGCGCGTAGCCGGTCCGCGCATAGAGCTCGACCCGTCGGCCGATGAAGACCATGCCCTCCGTCACGACGTCGGGGTGCAGCATCCGCAGCCAGAACAGCCTCCAGTACCGCAGGAGGTACCACGGTGTGATCGCGCGGTTGCGCCACATCCAGCGAAGCGACGCGCCGGTGACGAACTTGGCCTGCCTCGGGTCGCGCGGGGGCAGCCTGCGCACCGAGCGCGCGGCGGATCCCAGGGCCTCGAGCAGCACGACGTCAGCGTACGGCGGTCCCGCGCGCCCACGCGCCACGGGAGGTGCCGTCGGTCATGCGTCGGGCTTCGTCCCGGTGACGCAGACGTTGTAGAAGAGCTGGTCGGGCACGACCCGCGACAGGACGTGCTCGTCCAGCCACGACAGCCGCAGCCAGCCCTTGTAGGCGAACGTCGCCCAGGTCCACCCGAGGGCACCGGGTCGAACCGCGGCCTCGAACGTGCGGACCGGCCAGCCGAACCAGGACGCGGTCAGCTCCTCGGTCACGGTGCGGACATCGATGGCCCCGGCTCGCATGCACAGTGCCGCGAGGCGGTCCGGGTCGAACGTGTGGACGTCGACGACCGTTTCGAGCACCGCCGCAAGCGAGGACTCCTCGAGCTCCGCCCTCGGCCGTGCCCACTGCTTCTCGAACGGCTTGAGGTGCGTCGCACGCGTCGCAGCCCACCACGTCGCGCGCGAGAGCCGGCGCGCGACCCAGTCGCCCTTCTCGGTCGGCTCCCCCGCGAACACGAAGCGGCCACCGGGCTTGAGCACGCGCAGCACCTCGCGCATCGCGAGCTCGAGGTCCGGGATGTGGTGCAGGACGGCGTGACCCACGACGAGGTCGAACGTGCCGTCGTCGTAGGGGATCGACTCGGCGTCGGCCACCCGGCCCTCGACCTCGAAGCCGAGACCGCGCGCGTTGCGCACGGCGACCTCGACCATGCCGGGCGAGAGGTCCGTGACGTGCCCCTCGTCGAGGACGCCGGCCTGCTTGAGGTTGAGGAGGAAGAAGCCGGTGCCGGAGCCGAGCTCCAGCGCGGTCCCGTAGGGCCAGCCCTGCTCGCCGGCGACGTGCGCGAAGCGGCCCCGCGCGTAGTCGATGCAGCGCTCGTCGTAGGAGATCGACCACTTCTCGTCGTAGGTGGCCGCTTCCCAGTCGTGGTAGAGCACGTTGGCGAGCTTCGGGTCGGTCCAGGCCGCCGCGATCTGGTCGGCGGTCGCGGGTCCTGGACGTGCGTCGGAGGCCTGGCCTGAGGTCATGGCGCCGGAGGTCATGGCGGGAGTGTGCCACGGAGTGCTTGGCCGGTCGTCGGCGTCTAGCTGCCGTTCGACTCGGGCGACTGGAAGGGCGACCGAAGCCCGTGCCTGCTGGGCGTCCGCTCGAACATGTACCCCGTGTTCTCGAAGGCCGGCTTCACCTATGACGCGTCGAGCAGCGGCAGCCTGGTGTGGCCCAGCCGCATCCCCGGCTACCGGATGTGGGAGTTCCCGCTGCAGCGCATCAAGGTCGTCGGCTACGGCAAGAGCAACCTGTCCACGGACTACAACCTGCTCTACGTCCAGAACGGCGGGAAGGAGACGGCGACCCCGGCGCAGTGCGCGCGCATCGAGGAGTCGACCTACCGGTCGTACTCGCAGGCGCTGGCGGCCGTCCTCGCGGGCAACCGCGCACCGTTCTCGATCGGCAACCACTTCAACGACTGGGCGTGCGACGCCTGCACCAAGGCGCTCACGCGATTCGTCACTGACACCGCCGCCACGCACCCGGAGGTGCGCCTCGTGACCTTCGAGTACCTCGCCCGCTGGCTCGACGCACAGTGCTCGCGGCGCTGCGCGCGAAGCCCGCGCCGCGCTACTGAGCGGACGTCTGCGAGCCGGCGCGACCGGGCGTGTCAGCGGTTGACGAACTGCGCCTTGCCCGGGCCCTCCTCGATGAACGAGTGCATGCCGATCATCCGGTCCTGCGTGGCGAACAGCGCGGCGAACTGCACGCGCTCGATCTCGAGCCCGGTCTCGAGGTCGACCTCGAGACCACGGTCGATCGCCTCCTTCGCCGCCCGCAGCGCGTACGCCGGACCCTCGGCCAGCGCCCGCGCGAGCCCGAACGCCTCGGCGTAGACGTCGTCCGGAGCCACCACCCGGTCGACGAGCCCGATGCGCAACGCCTCCTCGGCGTCGACGAAGCGGCCGGTGAAGATGAGCTCCTTCGCCCGCGACGGACCGACGAGCCGGGTGAGGCGCTGGGTGCCGCCGGCACCGGGGATGATCCCGAGCAGGATCTCGGGCTGGCCGAGCTTGGCGTTGTCACCGGCGACACGCAGGTCGCAGCACAGGGCCAGCTCGCAGCCGCCGCCGAGGGCGTAGCCGGTGATCGCCGCGATGGTCGGCTTCGGGATGCGCGCGACGGCGGTGAACGACGCCTGCAGCGCGGCCGAGCGGTCGACCATCTCCTGGTAGGACCAGGCCACCATCTCCTTGACGTCCGCCCCCGCGGCGAACACCTTGGGTCCGCCGTGCACGACGACGGCACGGACGTCCGAGCGCGTCGTGGCCTCGTAGGCCGCGCCACGGATCTCCTGCTGCACCTGCGCGGAGAGGGCGTTCATCGGCGGACGGTCAAGCCGGATCGTGCCGACGCCGTCCTGGACCTCGAAGCGGACGAACTCGTTCACCGGTGACCTCCCGACCCTCGTGCCCCCCGCTCGGGGGGCCGCGTGCGAGCCTAACGGCGGCGCGGCCCCGGCACCCGACGCCCCGACACCAGGTGCCCCGACGGGTGCGCCCCACCGGATGGGGGCAGACTGTCCCACTGTCGCGGCGCACGGGCGTCGCGCCCGTGGGGAGGGAACGGCCAGATGGTGTCGCCACCGGAGGGTCCGGCGTACGACGCGATCGTCCGTCCGCCCGGGACCCCCTCACCGCTCGGCGCCACGTGGACCCCGCAGGGCCTCAACGTCGCGGTCCGCGCCCCCAGCGCCGACCTGCTGGAGGCCTGCCTCTGGATCGGCGGCGAGGAGGTGCGGGTCCCGCTCGAGGCGCGCAGCCACGGCGTGCATCACGGCTTCATCCCCGGAGTCGGGGTCGGCACGCCGTACGGCATCCGCGCGCACGGCCCCTGGATGCCCGACTACGGGCTCCGGTTCAACCCCGCCAAGCTGCTCATCGACCCGTATGCCCGCGCCATCGACGGTGCGGTCCGCTGGTCCGACGCCCTCAAGCCGGGTGAGCCGGACAACCCGGGCGCGCCGGACTCTCGCGACACGGCGGACCTCATGCCGCGCGGCATCGTCGTCACCGACGACTTCGACTGGCAGGACGACGTCGCCCCCGCGACGCCGTGGGGCGAGACGGTCGTCTACGAGGCGCACGTCAAGGGATTCACGGCACGGCATCCTTACGTCCCCGCCGAGCTGCGCGGGACCTACGCCGGGCTCGCGCACCCAGCGGCGCTCGAGCACCTGCTCTCCCTCGGCGTCACGGCCGTCGAGCTGCTCCCGGTGCACCAGTCCGTCGCGGAGCCGCCGCTCGCCGACCGGGGCGTCGCGAACTACTGGGGCTACAGCTCGCTCGGGTTCTTCGCGCCGCACGCCGCCTACGCCGCCGACCGCAGCCCGGGTGGTCAGGTCGCCGAGTTCAAGCGGATGGTGAGGGCGCTGCATGCCGCCGGCCTCGAGGTGATCCTCGACGTCGTCTACAACCACACGGCCGAGGGTGGCCCCGACGGTCCGTCGCTCATGTTCCGCGGCCTCGGCGAGCGCGACCACTACAAGCTCGCACCGCACAGCGGGTCCTACGTCGACACCACCGGCTGCGGCAACACTCTCGACGTCGGCGACCTCGACGTGCTGAGGCTCGTGCTCGACTCGCTGCGCTACTGGGTCACCGAGATGCACGTGGACGGCTTCCGCTTCGACCTCGCGACGGCGCTCACCCGCGAGCGGATGGACGTCGACGAGCGCTCACCCTTCCTCGCGGCGGTCCACCAGGACCCCGTGCTGCGCCAGGTGAAGCTCATCGCCGAGCCCTGGGACGTCGGCCCCGGCGGCTACCGCCTCGGCATGTTCGGCTCCCCCTGGGCGGAGTGGAACGACGCCTACCGCGACGACGTGCGGTCGTTCTGGCGCGGCGGTCCGCATCAGCGCGACGACGCCCCGGCCGACATGGGCTGGCGCCTCACCGGCTCTCAGGACGTGTTCCACGGCCGCTCACCCGCGGCGTCGCTCAACTTCCTGACCGCGCACGACGGCTTCACCCTGCGCGACGTCGTCTCCTACGACGGCAAGCACAACGAGGACAACGGCGAGGACAACCGCGACGGCACGGACAACAACCGCTCGTGGAACCACGGCGTCGAGGGCGAGACCACCGACGCGGCGATCGCCGAGCAGCGGCTGCGCACGATGCGTGCCCTGCTCGCGACCCTGCTGCTGTCGACGGGAACGCCGATGCTGGTCATGGGCGACGAGCTCGGGCGCACGCAGGGCGGCAACAACAACGCCTACAACCAGGACAACGAGATCTCCTGGGTCGACTGGAACCTCGCGCCCTGGCAGGCCGACCTCGTGCGCTGGACGACCACGCTGCTCAACGTGCGCCGCAACCACCCGACGCTGCGGCAGACGGAGTTCTTCGACGGCCGCCCGCTCGCGGACGGCCGTCCGGCCGACCTCGCCTGGCTGCGCGCCGACGGCACGCCGATGACCGACGGCGACTGGCACGACCCGGGCACCGGCACCCTGGTGATGGCGTTGTCCGGCGAGCTGTTCACCCGCGACGAGGACGGCCACCCGCTGCGCGACTCGGCGTTCCTCGTGGTGCTCAACCGAGCCGAGGCCGAGGTCCCGCTCACCATGCCGGAGACGCCGTACGGCACGACGTACCGGCGGCTGCTCGACACCGACGAGGATCGCCCGAGCACCAGCGGCCCGACCCACGCCGTCGGCTCCGTCACCTCGGTCGCGGCTCGCTCGGTCGCGCTCTTCCGCGTCGAGGACTGACCGCCCGGCCCCCGTGACACGTCGATGCCCGCCCCCGAGGGGAGCGGGCATCGACGGCGGTCGGGACTAGTAGGTCGGCGCGAACTCCGGGACGACATCTCCCTCGACGGTGGCCGGGACGGGCAGCGCCTGCAGGCCGAGCTCGGCCGGGTCGTGCAGCCCGGCGTGCTTCGGCAGCACCCGCACGGTGTAGCCGAACGGACCGGTGTCGTCCAGGCTCACGGTCGCCTCGTAGCGCCAGCGGTTGCCCTCGTAGGACTCGACCGCCGTCAGCTCCGAGAACGACGGCGCCACGATGCGGTCGTTGTGGTCCACCCTCCCGCTCGCGAGCTCCACGAGGACCTCGCCGGGCACGAGGTCGCCGAGGGCCACGAAGGCGCGCACCGACAGCTGCGTGCCGCGCTCCGGGGAGTCACCGACACCGGAGGCGTCGACGTGCTCGACGCGCACGCCGTTCCACGCCGCGTGCACGTGGGTGGCGTACGTCGCGAGCTCCTTGGCGAGCGCCGCGTCGCCGGCCAGCACCGCGCGCGAGGACGCCGCCGCAGGCGCGTAGAGCTTGGTGACGTAGTCGCGGACCATGCGCGAGGCGAGCACCTTCGGGCCGAGCGTGGCGAGCGTGTGCTGCAGCATCGTGATCCAGCGCATCGGCAGGCCCGAGGCGTCGAGGTCGTAGTAGCGCGACGCGACGCTCTTCTCCACCAGGTCGTAGAGCGCAGCGGCCTCGAGGTCGTCACGACGGTCGGCGTCGGCGACGCCGTCGGCGGTGGGGATCGCCCAGCCGTTCTCGCCGTCGTACCACTCGTCCCACCAGCCGTCGAGGATCGACAGGTTGAGACCGCCGTTGAGCGCGGCCTTCATGCCCGACGTGCCGCAGGCCTCGAGCGGGCGCAACGGGTTGTTGAGCCACACGTCGCAGCCGGGGTAGAGCAGGCGTGCCATCCCGATGTCGTAGTCCGGCAGGAACACGATGCGGTGGCGGACCTCGGGGTCGTCGGCGAAGTGCACGAGCTGCTGGATGAGCTTCTTGCCGCCGTCGTCGGCGGGGTGCGACTTGCCCGCGATGATGAGCTGCACGGGACGGTCGGGGTGGAGCAGCAGGGCCTTGAGCCGAGCGGGGTCGCGCAGCATGAGGGTGAGCCGCTTGTAGGACGGCACGCGCCGGGCGAACCCGATCGTGAGGACGTCGGGGTCGAGCACCTCGTCGATCCAGCCGAGCTCGGCGTCGGACGCGCCGCGCTGCTCGCACGACTCGCGCAGGCGCTTGCGGACGTCGGCGACGAGGCGCTCGCGCAGCACCCGCTTGGTGGCCCACAGCTCGCCGGCGGGGATGGCGCGCGCGGACTCCCAGCCCTGGGTCTCCTCGGCGAGCTCCGGCCCGACCTGGGCCGCGAGCAGGTCGCGGATCTCGCGCGCGACCCAGGTGGCCGCGTGCACGCCGTTGGTGATCGAGGAGATCGGGACCTCGTCCTGGTCGAAGCCCTCCCACAGGCCCGCGAACATCCCGCGGCTGACCTCGCCGTGCAGGACGCTCACGCCGTTGGCACGCTGGCCGAGACGCAGGCCCATGACCGCCATGTTGAACACGGTCGGGTCGCCGCCCTCGAACGTCTCGGCGCCGAGCGCGAGGATGCGCTCCACCGGGACGCCCACGGCCGCGTTGTCGCCGCCGAAGTAGGTCGCGACCATCTCGCGCGGGAACCGGTCGATGCCGGCGGGCACGGGGGTGTGGGTCGTGAACACCGTGCCGGCCCGGGCGGCCTGCAGGGCCTCGTCGAAGGTGAGCTTGTCGGCGAGGACGAGCTCACGGATCCGCTCGAGACCCAGGAAGCCTGCGTGCCCCTCGTTGGTGTGGAACACCTCGGGCTCCGGCGCGCCGGTGATGCGGCTGAACGCGCGCAGCGCGCGGACGCCGCCGACGCCGAGGAGCAGCTCCTGCTGGAGCCGGTGCTCGCCGCCGCCGCCGTAGAGACGGTCGGTGACCTCGCGCTCGGCGGGGTCGTTGTCCTCGACGTCGGAGTCGAGCATGAGCATCGGGACACGGCCGACGTCGGCACGCCACACGTGCGCCTTGAGGGTGCGACCGCCGGGGAGGCCGACCTCGACGACGACGGGCGAGCCGTCGTTCTCGCGCAGCAGCGAGAGCGGGAGGCCGTCGGGGTCGAGGACGGGGTAGGTCTCCTGCTGCCAGCCGTCGGCCGACAGCGACTGCCGGAAGTAGCCGGCACGGTAGAACAGGCCGACGCCGACGATCGGGACGCCGAGGTCGCTCGCGGACTTCAGGTGGTCGCCGGCGAGGATGCCGAGACCACCGGAGTACTGCGGCAGCACCTCGGTGATGCCGAACTCGGGCGAGAAGTAGGCGATCGACTTCGGAGCGTCGGCACCGAGCGACTGGTACCACCGGTCGCCGGTGAGGTAGTCCTGGAGGCCCTGGGCGATCCACGTGACGTGCCCGACGAAGTCCTCGTCGGCCGCGAGCTCGGCCCACCGCTGGGACGACACCTCACCGAGAAGGCGGACCGGGTCGTGACCGACCTCGTCCCACAGCGCTGCGTCGATGCGCGCGAACAGGTCTTGCGTCTCGGGGTGCCAGGACCACCGGAGGTTCGTGACGACGGAGGCCAGAGGCTCCAGCGCGACGGGCAGGACGGTGCGGACGGTGAATCGTCGGATCGCTCTCACGGCCAACACCCTAAGGGGGTTTCGAGGACGCTGGCAGCGCGCACCCCGCGGTTACATGTGTTGCTTCCCGTTTCACCCACGTTCAGCCCACGCGACATCGCGTTACGTCGCTACGCTGCGAAGCGATGCCTCCTCGTATGCGCACGTCGACGACATCTCCGGAAACGTCGACGAAACCTGACGCCCCGTCCGGCCGACGCACGCCCGCGCGCGCGAAGCAGCCCGTCGTAGCGGAGCCGCTGCGGCCCCCGAGCACCGGCCGCTATGCGATCGAGGACCTCTCCCCCGTCCTCGCCCTCGGCGCGCGTCCGGTCAAGGCGGTCGTCGGAGAGACGTTCGCGGTGAGCGCCTCGGTCTTCCGCGAGGGTCACGACGCCGTCGCGGCGACCGTCGTCCTCCACGGACCCGGTGGTGTCGAGATCTCGACGCCGATGCGGCCGGTCGGCTCGCTGGCGGGCTGGACCGCAGCGGTGACCCCCACGTCGATCGGGCACTGGACCTACACCGTCGAGGCCTGGGGCGACCCGGTCGAGACGTGGCGGCACCGAGCCGGCATCAAGGTGCCCGCCGACCTCGACGTCGAGCTCGAGCTGCGCGAGGGCGCGATCCTGCTGGAGCAGGCGCTGAAAGGTCTGCCGCGCGGCAAGACGCGCGAACCGCTCAAGGCGGCGATCAGCGCGTTGAAGGACACCGACCGTCCCGGACCCGCACGCCTCGCCGTCGCGCTCGACCCCGCGGTCACCGCGCTGCTCGTCGAGTTCCCGCTGCGCGAGCACGTCACGTCGTCGATCGCGATCCCTGTCTACGTCGAGCGAGAGCGAGCGCTGGCTGGCAGCTGGTACGAGTTCTTCCCGCGGTCCGAGGGCGCCACCCTCGACCCGCCGCGGTCCGGCACCTTCGTCACCGCGGCCGAGCGCCTCCCCGCCGTGGCAGCCCTGGGTTTCGACGTCGTCTACCTCCCGCCCATCCACCCGGTCGGCACCACCGCGCGCAAGGGCCCCAACAACACGCTCACCCCCGGACCTGACGACCCCGGCGTGCCCTGGGCGATCGGCTCCTCCGACGGCGGTCACGACGCCGTGCACCCGGACCTGGGCACGCTCGACGACTTCCGCGCCTTCGTCGCGCGCGCGAACGGCCTCGGCCTCGAGGTCGCGCTCGACCTCGCGCTGCAGTGCTCGCCCGACCACCCGTGGGTCACCGAGCACCCCGAGTGGTTCGTGCACCGTGCCGACGGCGCGATCGCCTACGCCGAGAACCCGCCGAAGAAGTACCAGGACATCTACCCGATCTACTTCGACGCCGACCCCGAGGGCCTGTTCGTCGAGGTGCAGCGCGTCGTGCGGCACTGGATGAACTGCGGCGTACGCATCTTCCGGGTCGACAACCCGCACACGAAGCCGGTCGCCTTCTGGGAGCGCCTCATCGGGGCGATCAACGCGACCGACCCCGACGTCATCTTCCTGGCGGAGGCGTTCACCACGCCGCCGATGATGAAGCTGCTCGGCGAGGTCGGCTTCCAGCAGTCCTACACCTACTTCACCTGGCGCAACGAGAAGTGGGAGCTCGAGGAGTACTTCCGCCAGCTGTCCGGTCCGCTGGCCGCGTCGATGCGCCCCAACGCGTTCGTCAACACTCCGGACATCCTCCACGCCTACCTGCAGTACGGCGGACCCGCGGCATTCGCGATCCGGGCCACGCTCGCGGCGACGCTCTCGCCGACGTGGGGCGTCTACGCCGGCTTCGAGCTCTTCGAGCACGTCGCCGTACGCCCGGGGAGCGAGGAGTACCTCGACTCCGAGAAGTACCAGTACCGCCCGCGCGACTGGGCGGCGGCCGACGAGTCCGGACAGACGCTCGCGCCCTACCTCGCCCAGCTCAACGCCTGGCGTCGCGCCCACCCCGCCCTGAGCCGGCTGCGCAACCTCACGTTCCACGGCTCGAACAACGACAAGATCATCGCGTACAGCAAGCAGCAGGGCGACGACGTCGTGCTCGTGGTCTGCACGCTGGACCCGCACGGCGCCCGCGAGGGCGTCCTCGACCTGGACCTCGA
Organism: Candidatus Nanopelagicales bacterium; assembly: GCA_017882705.1. GTDB lineage: Bacteria > Actinomycetota > Actinomycetes > S36-B12 > CAIYMF01 > Longivirga. Next base: position 13,946 of record JADGOZ010000051.1, read on the forward strand.
CGCTCTCGGCATGCGCCACGGCGACAACTTCGCCGCACGGGACCTGGTGAGCGGGCACACCTGGGTGTGGGGCCAGTACCCCTATGTCCGTCTCGACCCGCACGTGCACGTAGCCCACATCATCCATGTGAGACCTGGAGCCGTGTGACATGCCGAGCAGCTCGGACAAGCCCGACAAGGCCTCGAAGAAGGCCGCGTCCCAGGAGAGCGCGTCGAAGGTGACCGCGTCGAAGGTCGGTAGCAGAGCCGCAGGCACGACGCCGGCGAAGGGTGCCAGGACGACGAGACCCGCGAAGGCACCGGTGCGCACCGGGCCTCCCGCGGCCGCGCCGATCGACGCCGCCGACCTGCAGCGCGTGGTCGAGGGACGCCACCACGACCCGCACTCGATCCTCGGGCCGCACCCGCACGACGGTGGCGTCACCGTGCGCACGCTGCGGCCCTGGGCGACCTCGGTGGTCGTCGTGGCACGCACGGCCGGGGGCGACACCCGCGTGCAGCTCGAGCACGAGCACGGCGGCATCTTCACGGGTGTCCTCGACGTGCCGGACGTCCCGGACTACCGGCTCGAGGTGTCCTACGGCGGCGAGCCCGCGATCCTCGACGATCCCTACCGCTTCCTCCCGACGCTCGGCGAGATGGACCTCCACCTCATCGGCGAGGGCCGGCACGAGACGCTCTGGACCGTGCTCGGCGCGCACGAGCACGTCTACTCCTCACCGCTCGGCGACGTGCACGGCACCGCCTTCGCGGTGTGGGCGCCCTCGGCCATCGGCGTCCGTGTCGTTGGCGACCACAACCACTGGGACGGCACGGGGACGCCCATGCGGTCGCTGGGCTCCAGCGGCGTGTGGGAGCTCTTCGTGCCCGACGTCGGCACGGGGACGCGCTACAAGTTCGCCGTGCTCGGGCGCGACGGCATCTGGCGCACGAAGGCCGATCCGCTGGCGCAGCACACCGAGCACCCGCCGGCGACCGCGTCCGTCGTCTTCTCCTCGCGCTACGCGTGGGCCGACGACGAGTGGATGACCGCGCGACCGACTCGCGACCCGTACAACTCCGCGATGTCGACCTACGAGGTGCACCTCGGGTCGTGGCGTCCGGGCCTGAGCTACTCCCAGCTGGCCGAGGAGCTCACCGCCTACGTCGCGGAGACGGGCTTCACGCACGTGGAGTTCATGCCGGTCGCCGAGCACCCGTTCGCTCCGAGCTGGGGCTACCAGGTCACCTCGTACTACGCGCCGACCTCGCGCTTCGGCTCCCCCGACGAGTTCCGCCACCTCGTCGACCGGCTGCACCAGGCCGGCGTCGGCGTCATCGTCGACTGGGTGCCTGCGCACTTCCCGAAGGACGACTGGGCGCTCGCACGCTTCGACGGCACGCCGCTCTACGAGCACGCGGACCCGCGCCGCGGCGAGCAGCCCGACTGGGGCACGTACGTCTTCGACTTCGGGCGTCGCGAGGTCCGCAACTTCCTCGTCGCGAACGCGTCGTACTGGCTCGAGGAGTTCCACATCGACGGCCTGCGCGTCGACGCCGTCGCGTCGATGCTCTACCTCGACTACTCGCGCAAGGACGGCGAGTGGAGCCCGAACGTGTACGGCGGCCGCGAGAACCTCGAGGCGGTGTCCTTCATCCAGGAGGCCAACGCCACGGCGTACAAGCGCTCCCCCGGCGTGGTCATGATCGCCGAGGAGTCGACCGCGTGGCCGGGTGTCACGCGCCCCACGCACCTCGGCGGTCTCGGTTTCGGGCTGAAGTGGAACATGGGCTGGATGAACGACACGCTCCACTACGTCAACCGCGAGCCGATCCACCGGCAGTGGCACCACAGCGAGATGACGTTCGGCCTGATCTATGCGTGGAGCGAGCAGTACTGCCTGCCGATCTCGCACGACGAGGTCGTGCACGGCAAGGGCTCGCTCGTGAGCAAGATGCCCGGCGACCGCTGGCAGCAGCTCGCGCAGGTGCGCGCCTATCTCGCCTTCATGTGGGCGCACCCCGGCAAGCAGCTGCTGTTCATGGGGTCGGAGATCGCGCAGTACGCCGAGTGGAGCGAGTCCCGCGGCCTGGACTGGTGGCTGCTCGAGAACGCCGACCACCGTGGCGTGCAGCAGTGCCTCACCGACCTCAACCGCGTCTACAAGGACACCCCGGCGCTGTGGGCCCGCGACAACGACCCGGGCGGCTTCGAGTGGATCG
>JADGOZ010000052.1 GCA_017882705.1 Candidatus Nanopelagicales bacterium
ATCGTCGACGAGAACGGCAAGTCGGCGTCCGACGCAGCCGGACCGGCGTATGCCGAGGCGCTCGACAGGCTGGACGCGCTGGTGGCGACGTTCCCGGTCGGGACGTTGCCGGAGTATCGGCGCGAAGGGCTGACCGAGCAGCTGCATCCCGCGCTCGACGGGCTCGAGAGCGTCGCGCGCCACCTCGTCGACGACAGCACGTCGACGATCCGCCAGCAGGCGCGGGCCTACGACGCCCAGCTCGTGCAGACGCGCCTGCTCGAGCTCCTCCTCCTGATCGCGTCGCTCGTCGTGGGAGCCGTGCTCGTCGCGTGGGTCGGGCTCAACCTGCGCCGTGAGCACGTCACCACCGCGACCGCGCTCACCGCCCAGGAGACCGAGCTCGCCAACACCAAGCAGCGGCTCGACCGGATGGCCGCGCTCGACCGTGGGAACGCGCGGATCCTCGAGCTGATCGCCGCGGGTGCCGACCTGCCGAAGATCTTCGGGGCCACGGCCGATGCGGTGTCCGAGGTGTCCGGCGGCTTCCCCACCCGGGTGCGCTGGGGGAGCATGGAGATCATCCGACCCGGGCGGGCGGTGCTGACGTCGTCGACGGTCGGCTGGTCGTCGCCGTTCGGTGCCGGCCGCGAGGTCGACGGCCCGGGCGAGGTGGCGATCCTGGCCGAGCCCGACCAGCTCGACGAGGCCGCGCGGACCGGCGCGCGACGCTGCCGCGACCTCGCGCGCCTCGCGGTCGAGACCGACCGGGCCTCGCAACGCCTGTCGTTCCAGGCACGGCACGACGCGCTCACCGGGCTCGCGAACCGCAACGTGCTGCTCGGCCAGCTCGACGAACAGCTGTTCGTGGCGAATCGCAGCGGGGTCGAGCTCGCGGTGCTGTTCTGCGACCTCGACGGCTTCCGCGTCGTCAACGACGCGCTCGGCCACGCCGCCGGCGACGCGCTGCTCATCGAGGCGGCCCAACGGTTGCGCGCCGAGGTGCGCGACGTCGACATCGTGGCGCGCCACGGCGGTGACGAGTTCGTGGTGCTGTGCCCGATGCTGACCGATCCGGACGAGGCCGTGCGTCTCGCCGAGCGCGTGCGTCGCACCCTGGGCTCGAGCTACCACGTCGACGGCCGCGACGTGACCGTGCCGGTGAGCATCGGCGTCTGCTACGCCGAGGACCCGACCATCGGTGGGCACGAGCTCATGCGTGCCGCCGACCGGGCGATGCGCCGGGCGAAGAGCCTCGGTGGCGACCAGATCGCGGTGTTCGACTGGGCGGCGGCGCCGGCGACCGAGGGCCAGTCCGACATCGGCGCTGAGATCGCCCGTGCGGTCGACCGCGGCGAGCTGTTCGTGGTCATGCAGCCGGTGGTGCGGCTCGACGGCGAGCACGTGGCCGGGTTCGAGGCGCTCGTCCGGTGGAACCGACCGGGCGACGACGTGTGGCTATCGGAGCGCTTCGTTCCGCTCGCGGAGGTCGACGGCACGATCGTGGACCTCGACCGCTGGGTGATGCGGCAGGCGCTCGGCTCGCTCGCGAGCTGGCGCTCGCGCGGCGTGGCGCTCGACATCCCGGTGTCGGTGAACCTCAGCGAGCACGACGCGCTCGCGCCCGGGTTCGTCGACGACGTGCTGTTCCTCCTCGACGAGTTCAACCTGCCCGGCTCCGCGCTCGTGCTCGAGCTGACGGAGGCCGCCCTCGAGGCGGTGACGCCGGCGCGCGGGCCGCTCTCGTTCCTGCGCGCCAAGGGCGTACGCGTGTGCCTCGACGACTTCGGCACCGGCCACTCGTCGATCACCACGCTGCACTCGCTGCCGATCGACCTGATCAAGCTCGACCGCTCGCTCGCCCGGACGCTCGTCTCGTCCGACGCGCGTCGCAAGGCCGTCGTGGAGTCGGTCGTGCTGCTCGCCTCCGCCCTCGCGCTCGACCTCGTGATGGAGGGCGTCGAGACGGCGGCCGAGCGCGCGGCGCTCGCAGACCTCGGCGTTCACGAGGCGCAGGGGTGGCTCCTCGGGCGGCCGATGAGCGTCGACGCCGCCGAGGGCTGGCTGCACGACCGCGCCGCCGCTCTCCAGCGCGGCACCGCGCGACTCTGACGCACCGGCCTGGCCGCCCGCTCACGATTCCGGGTCGCGACTCACGATCGCCGCTCGATGCGCTCACGAGCTTCGGTCTCCGTGCCACAGCCGCGATGGCCCGCGGACACTGCGGCATCAGCAAGGGCAAACCCGTCGTAAGGCGGGGACGCAAAGCCACGGAACCCGTTGGGTCAGCCGGGCTCCCAACCGGAAGGACCTCTCATGACGAGGAACCTCAGCACGATGCAGAAGCTCGTCGCCAGCGCCGCGGTGCTCGCCACCGCCGGTGCCCTCACCGCCGGGGCGTTCGCCGCCTGGCAGTCCACCGGGTCGCAGCACCAGGACATCGGCGCGGCCAGGATCACCAGCACCATGACCGCGACCGGCGGTGGCGACTGGGTCGACACCGACGTCGCGAACGTGCTGCCGGGCTACACGCTCACCCGGTACGCGACCCTGACGAACACCGGTTCCGTCCCGCAGACGTTCACCCTGACGGTCGACGGCACCAACACCGAGGACGGCCTCACGGCCACCTCCGCCGGCATGCAGGTCCAGATCAAGGCCTGCACCGTCCCGTGGGTCCTGGATGCGTGCACCGGCACCGAGGTGCCGGCGGCGACCACGCCGCAGGAGCTCGCCTACATCGGTGACGGGACCACCAGCGACACGTTCGTCCTGGCCAAGGACGCCGTCACGTACCTCCAGGTCTTCTTCGGCTTCCCGTCCGGTGCGAGCCAGTCCGCCTTCCAGGACCACCTCGACAAGTTCATGGTCGACGAGGTCGGCGTCCCGACCGCCGACGCCATCCAGCAGACCATCGCCAACTGATCGCCGCACGGTGCAGGGAAGGCCGGGCAACCCCCGACCTTCCCTGCACGGCAGTCCGACACCGTGCACCCACCCCAGGAGCCGACATGCACAGCACCAGGCGAGCCGGAAGCCGTGTCCTGTCCGTGATCGCGACCTTGGCCCTGGTCGTCACCTGCGGAGTCGCGGTGCTGTCCGCCGTCGCGATCGCGACCAACCGGATCCGCATCGTCACGGTGCTCACCGGATCCATGACACCGGGCATCCCGATCGACACGCTCGTCGTCGCGGCCCCCGTGCCGGCCCATGACATCACGGTCGGCCAGGTCATCGTCTTCATGCCACCAGCCGCGTACACGACCCCCGGCGCCCGGCCCATGGTGCACCGGGTCGCGGCCGTCGCCACCGTCAACGGCGTGCTGGAGATCCGCACGAAGGGGGACGCGAACGAGGCAGTCGACCCGTGGACCCTCGACGCGGACCGCACCACCTTGTTCACCCCCGTGCTCGAGTCGCCCGCGGCCGGCAGGGCCGCCGGAGCCCTCGGCAGCTACGGGCTCCCGGCGCTCGGACTCCTGCTCGTCCTCGGGCTCTGCACGACCGTCCTCCGTCGCATCTGGACCGCCGCAGAGGATGAGACGCGGCCGTCCGGAGCGCACGAGCGCCTCGCCGAACTCACGATGGTGGACGCCACCTCAGCCGTGCCTCACTGACCGAGCGGTGCTCTCCCGGCAGCGAGTAGACCTCACGGCATGCCCGGAACCGGCACTGCCTGCACCCCCTGCCTCGTGAGCTCGGACGCACTCGACGACTACCTCCGCCACATCGGTGCGATCCCCCGGCTCGACGCCGCCGACGAGGTCGCGCTCGCCCAGCAGGTCCGGGCCGGACAGCGCATCCGCGCGGCTGCCGGGGGGAACCCGAACCGTGACACCGACGAGCCGATCCTCCGGGCAGCCGGAGAAGCCCGGCGTCGCCTGGTCGAGGCGAACCTGCGACTCGTCGTCCACCTCGCCCGTACGTACACCGGCCGCGGCGTCGAGCTCCTCGACCTGATCCAGGACGGCAGCATCGGCCTCGCGGGCGCCGTCGACACGTTCGACCCGGCCCGCGGCTGCAAGTTCTCCACCTACGCCGCCTGGCCGATCCGCCACGCGATCGCCGCCGGCATCGCCCAGCACGGGCGCACCGTCCGGCTTCCCGACCACGTGCTCGACCACGTCAACACCGTCGCCTGGGCCACCGTCACCCTGACGGACAGCCTCGGTCACCGCCCCACCACGCCCGAGCTCGTCGCCTTCACGAAGCTCAGCGCCGGTGCCGTCGCCCACGCGCAGAAGCACGCGAGCACCACCGTGTCCCTCAACTGCCTCCTCGGGACGGACGGGGATCTGGACGGCGACGACCTCGTCCCCGACATGACCACCGACCCGGTCGAGGACCGCGTCACGGCGGCAGCCCTGCCGCTCGAGCTCCGCCGCGCATTCACCCGCCTCACCCCGTCCGAACGCACCGTCCTCGTCCTGCGGTACGGGCTCGACGGCCACGACCCCCTCCACTACTCCGCGATCGCGGACCGCACCGGGCTCAACCGGCACCGCGTCTCCACGATGGAGCACGCCGCCCTCGGGAAGCTCCGCGCCACCGATGCGGGCAGCCTGCGCGACCTTCTCGTCGGCTGAGTCAGTTCTGCCTCAGTGACGGCCATGGGTGGGGCGTCAGCGGATGGCGAGCTCGGCGGCTGCGGCGTGCAGGACCTTGGCGAAGGACATCGTGCCGGCGCGCTCGATGAGGGGCTCGGCGTAGCGGGTCAGGCGGGTCGGCGCGAGGGTCACGTCCTCCCACCAGGTGACCGTGCTGGTGCTCGGGCTGTCGGCCTCCACGCTGAAGCCCGCGGTGCCGAGGACGACGCGTCCTGTCTTGAGGATGTCGCATCGGCCAGCCCTGCCCTCGGACGGCGGGAGGAGCTCGGTGACCGTCATCGGGTCGTCGAACCCGATCGGGCCGAGGTGGCTTCGGCCGACGAAGCGGGTGCCGACGCCGCCGGTGTCCTCGACCACGGTGACGGTGGTCGCGGGGATCCAGCGCGAGTGCGACGGCCAGTCGGTGAGCAGCGCCCACACGTCGTCGGCCGACGCCGGCATCGCGCCGCATGCACGGATCCTGATCATGAGGACACCTCTCGGTCGAGCCGGACCCGGTCGACCCCGCGAGCAGCCGCACGCTCAGTCTGCTGCCGTCACCGCCGACGTGCGCGGCGAGCGCCCGCGGCCCGCTCGCGCGCGGAGAGCATCGCGGAGGTGCTGCGGTAGCCGTCGGCCATGTAGCCCGCCCACCCGCGGTTGTCGAGGAACTCAGCGTAGAGACCCGCCCCCTGTACCCGCCCGTAGTCGACGGGGGCGAGCTCGACCACCTCGGGGACTGCGCGGCGCAGGTCGTCGAGGCCGTGGCGGGCGATCCGCACGTGCTGCATCGTGCGCGCCTGGTTCGCCATGTGCAGGATGCTGAACGTCGACTCGCGCCACCGCGGCTCGCGGTCAGGCACGAAGCCGGGGCGGTAGAAGCCGTTCACGACGATGGCCAGGTCGCACAGGTCCTGGGTCACGAACGGCTGCGCCGGCAGGATGTCGACGATGCCGCCGTCGAGCCGCCAGCTGCCGTCGAGCTCCGCCGGCCGTACGGCGATCGGCAGGCCCAGTGCGAGGCGGACCGCCCGCGCGGCGAGCAGGTCGGGGTGGGAGTCGGGGCCGAGATACTCGACCAGGTCGTCCTCGATGCGCAGGACCGGCAGCCACACCCGCACGGGAAGCTCGCCGAGCGTGACGTCGCCGACGATCCGACGGCAGGCCGACTCCAGCGCGTCGCCGCGGATCAGCCCCGACCAGCCGCGCCCGAGGCGCAGCGGCGCGAGCGCCAGCCCCCACCAGTCCGGATCGATGTAGTCACGCGGTCGCAGGGCCAGCACCTCGGCCGCGACGTCGGCGGCCGGCATCCCCGCGGCGAGCGGGACACCGAAGAACGCCGAGCCAGAGCAGACCCCGTACGCGACCGGCCGCACGCCCCGCTCCTCGAGTGCGCGGGCCACGCCCACGAGGGAGGCCAGCGCCCCGCTTCCCCCCGACGCGATCACCGCGACCCGGAGGCCCTCGAGCCCTCGCGAGCTGCGCGCCACGAACGGCGGGAAGGGATCGACCACCGGAGCGGGCCGGTCGACGGGCAGCGGGAGCAGGCCGCGACGCAGCTGGTCGAGGTACCCGACGTCGGCCCTGGCCGACCGGATCACCATCCCGGCGCGCACGGCGTGGTTGAGGTACTGACGCACCCGCTGGATGTCGAGCAGGTAGTCGAGCACGAGACCTCACCCCCACGCTCCCCGCCACGCTACGCCGCACGGGCCGCGGTGGCGCGGGTCGGCGGCACCTAGCTACGTCGTCTGGACGAAACGGCACGCACCTCGCGCGGATTCGCCCTCGTCCGTTGGGATTACGAGCGCGTCCGTTGACGGGCTGACGGTCAACGGAGCGAGGTCGTCGGGCCGGTCAGCGCCGCACCACGACGGTCAGGCGCTTCGTGCTGAGACGCCCCGCGGCGTCGCGCAGCCGGACGGTCAGGACGAACTTCCCGAGCTTCTTGGCCTTGCCCGAGATCACGCCCTTGCTGCTGAGCACCAGGCCCGACGGCAGCGAGCCGGACACCCTGGTCCAGGTGCGCGTGCTGTAGCCACCGCTCGCCGCGAGGCGCACGGTGTACGCCTTGCCGCGGTGCGCGACGGTCAAGGTGCTGGGCGAGGTGACGAGGAGCGGTGCCGTCACGATGATCGTGAGCCTGCGGGTGGCGCTGAAGCCGTCGGCGGCGGTGCTCACGCGCACGGTGACGACGAACGTGCCGGTCCTCGTGGGCGTGCCGGCGAGCCGCCCGCTCGTCGCCAGCGTGAGGCCCGCGGGGAGCGCGCCGGACGCGAGCGTCCACGTGCGCGCAGTGGCTGACCCGCCCGAGGCGGTGAGGGCCACGGCGTAGACCGTCTTCAGGGTGGCCTGGCGGAGCGTCGCGGTGGTGACGACGAGCCGGGGCAGGACGGTGACGGAGCAGGTCTGCGACGTGGTCTCGCTGAGACTGTCGACGACCTGCACCGTGAGGTTCGCGGCGGCGGCTGCCGAAGGCGTGCCGGTGAGTCGACCGTCGGGCCAGAAGGTCAGGCCGCCAGGTGCGGATCCGGTGAGGGAGTAAGAGAACGGGCCGACTCCGCCGTTGGCGGGGACGGCTGCGGCGTAGGGGATGCCGACCATCGCGGGCGGGAGCGCGCAGGTCGCCGGCGCCAGCGCCGCGGCGACGACGAGCGTGACGCTCTTCTGGGCGTGCGGCGCGCTGCCGGTGTTGTCGACGGCGAGCGTGAACGTGTAGCTGCCCGGCGCGGTCGCGACGCCGACGATTCTCGGGGACGCCGTAGTGGTGCTGGTGAGGCTCAGGCCCGGGGGCAGGGCGCCGCTCGCGACGGTCCACGCGATCGCACCGCCGGTCCCCCCGCTCGCCGAGATGGTCGAGGTCGCGCCCATGCCGACCACGATCGGTCCACCGCCGACCAGCGAGATGGCGAGCTGCGGGACGATCGACAGGCCGAGCGTGGTCGAGGCGGCGACACCACGGGAGTCGGTGACCGTCAGGGCCAGCGAGTAGTCACCGACGGCGTCGGCGGTCCCCGAGACCACGCCGGCGGGCGAGATGCTGAGGCCGCTCGGCAGCGGCGCTCCTGCGTCCATCGAGAACGTCAGCGGTCCGACCCCGCCGGTCGCCGCGAGCGACGTCGTGAAGGGCACGCCGGGCACCGCGACGGGCAGCGTCGAGGTGGTCAGCACGAGCAGGTCGGCGACCCGGATGCTCAGCGGGATGCTCGTCGCGGCTGCGGCGCTCACCGCGGTGGCGGCGTTCGTCGCCCTCAGGGTGAAGGCGTAGGTGCCGGTCGATGTCGGTGTGCCGGACACGGTCGCGGAGCCGGCGCCGGTCGGCGTCAAGGCGAGGCCCGGGGGCAGCGATCCGGCCGAGATGCTCCACGTCGTCGCGCCGGTGCCGCCGGTCGCGGAGAAGGAGTCGGACTGCGCGACGCCTGTGGTGCCGTCGGTGAGCGGGGCGTGCGTCAGCGCGAGCTTCGGCGCCACGGTGAGGCTCACGGTCATGGTCGCGGAGGTCGTGGACGCCGGGTCGTACGCCCGTGCCGTGAACGAGTAGTCGGCGGCCGTCGTCGGCGTTCCGGACAGCGTGCCGTTCGACGCGAGGCTCAGACCGGGCGGCGCGGAGCCCCCGCTCTGCACCGACCACGTCGCGGACGCGCCGGTCGACGACGTGAGCTTCGTGCTGTACGCCGACCCGACGACCCCGTTCAGCAGCGTCGTGTCCGTCACCGTCACGGGGTCGTAGACGTGGAACGTGACCACGGCGCTCGCCGTCGCCGTGCTGTCCGTCGCGGTGAGGGTGACGACGCTGCTCCCTGCGGCGGTGGCCGTGCCGGTCACCGCGCCGTCGGGTGCGAGGGACAGGCCCGTCGGCAGCGTGCCGCTCGTGACGGCCCACGTCACCGGGCCGCCGGGGCCGCCGCTCGTCGCGGCCGTCCAGGTGTACGGGGTACCCGTGATCGCCGGCGCGGGGGTCGTCGACGTGACCGTGAGCGGTCCGGGACCGCTGGTCGTCATCGTGATCGTGTAGCGGCCGAGGCTCCCGTAGCTCGAGTAGCCGTCCACGAGGGGATCGCCCTGGCCGGTGCCGGAGACCCTGGCGTAGTACGTGCCCGGAAGCAGCGCGGACGAGGGGCGGCTCGCGTCGAGTCCGGGCATCGACGTGGCGAGGGTCGTGCTCTGGCTGCCGGCGGCCGTGGGGCTGTAGGTCTCGAGCAGGGTGCTGCCGTTGGCGGAGTAGATCTCGAGGCGCACGTCGAGGTTCGGGTTCGTCGCCGACGGCGCGACGGTGATCCCCGTGGTCCCGTTCGAGGTGAAGGAGAACCAGTCGCTGTCGGTGGGCGTGGAGATGAGGCCGTCGAACGGCGTTCCGTTCGTGAGCGCGGTCGCGCCGACGGCAGAGCTCCCGACGTCGTCGGCCATCAGGGGCGCACCCTGCGCGATGATCGCGGTGTCGTCCTGGGGCTGATCGGCGTAGGTGTACTCGCCCTTGCTCCACTGGCTCAGCGGCTCGTAGTAGCTCGCGCCCATGATCGGTGCCCAGACGCCCTGACCCAGGTAGTAGCCCGCAGCAGCGGTGGCGCCGTGCGCGACCGTGCCGTCGTGGCTGAGGCCGAAGTCGTGCCCCACCTCGTGGCTCGACGCCTCGGCGACGTACTTCGTCGTGCCGGTGCTCAGGTTCGCCGTCACGATGACCGCGGGCGGGTTCTCGTAGGGCG
>JADGOZ010000053.1 GCA_017882705.1 Candidatus Nanopelagicales bacterium
CTCGAGATCCAGCCCGGATCCCTCGACCCAGACCCCCACCTCGGCTGGCACCGGGTCGACCATCGCCAACGCACCGCCCTCGACCAGTTCGACCCGGTCCGTTCCCTCGCCGCTCCCGAGCAGGTAGCCGTCGTCACGAACGCCCTCGCCCTCGTCCAACCGGGGACGAGGGCTTTCGTGCGTCCGGGAACGAGCTCGACCCGGAGTGGTCATCCGGGCGGCGCTCGGCCGACGGCTGCGCCAGGATGCGTCGCATGCGCGAGCCACGCCCCGAGCCCGGCTGGGACCACACCTGGATCGACGTCGACGGTCTCCGGACGCTCGTCCGGATCTCCCTGGACGGCGGTGACGCGACGCCCATCGTGCACGTGCACGGCTTCGGCATCTCCGGCCGCTACCTCATGCCCACCGCGCGTCGGCTGACGGGGCGCACCACGAACTTCGTGCCGGACCTCCCCGGCTACGGGCTGAGCCGGAAGCCGCCGCGCCCGCTCCCGATCCCCCGTCTCGCCGACGCGATGGTGACGATCTTCGACGAGCTCGGGATCGAGAAGGCGGTGCTCGTCGGCAACTCCATGGGCTGCCCGGTCAGCATCGAGGTCGCCGACCGGTTCACCGACCGCGTCGAGGGCGTCGTCCTCGTCGCGCCCGCGGGCGGGATCAACAACCAGCCGCTGACCCGCGCGGTGAAGCAGCTCGCGCTCGACGGAGTGCGCGAGACGCCGCGGATGGCCAGGGTCGCCGTGCCCGACTACGTGCGCTTCGGCCCGATCAACACGCTCCGCCTGTTCACCGAGATGACCGAGTTCCCCGCGCTCGAGCGACTGCTGGCCATCCCGGTGCCGACCCTCGCGGTGTTCGGCAACCGCGACCCGCTGCTGCCGGGTCAGGAGCGGGTCGTCGAGATAGCCCAGCAGGTGCCGGGGCACGTCACCGTCGTCACGATCACCGGCGCGGCGCACGCCGTGAACTTCAGCCACCCGGGGGAGCTCGCGCACGTCATCACCTCGTGGCTCGACGGCGCCGAGATCGTCGACGACCCCGACGAGCCCGGTCTCACGTCCGTCATGGTGATCCCGCGCGCCTGAGCGGATCTCGGCGCCGGCCCCATCAGTACCGGCGCAGCTCCGCGGAGTGCACCTGCTCGTAGGCCCGCGCCGCGCGCAGCACGACGCGGTCGTCGAAGTGCCGCCCCACGATCTGCATGGCCATCGGCAGACCCGAGTCGGACAGCCCGACCGGCACCGTCGCTGCGGGGTGCCGTGTCAAGTTGATCGGGTAGGTGAACGGCGTCCAGTCCACCCAGTGCTCCTGCTTCGCCGGGTCCGCGACGTCCTGGCCGACCGGGAACGCGAGCACCGGCACCTGCGGCGAGACCAGCAGGTCGTAGGTCGTCAGCAGCGCAGAGAACTGCGCTGTCAGCGCCCCGCGCACCGCGTCCGCGTCGAGGACGTCGTCCGCCGAGAGCGAGGCGCGACGCCGCGTCGTGGCCACGAGCCCGGGGTCGGACATCGCCAGCTGCTCGTCGGACATCCCGCGCAGCATGCGCCCGAGCGCGGCGTCCCACAGCGTGAGGAAGGCGTCACGCACGTCGGGACCCGGCGGCTCGATCACGTCGACGTGGCCGCCCAGACCCGCGAGCACGCCGACCGCGGTGTCGACCGCGGCCGCGATGCGCGGGTCGACGTCGGCACGCGCGAACCGCGGCGCGTAGGCGATCCGCAGCCCGGCGACGCCGTCCTCGATCCCGTCGAGCCACGGCCGGTCGTCGCGCAACGACGGGTAGACGTCGCGGCTGTCCGGCCGCGCGATGGCCGACATCAGGTGCGCGGCGTCGCGGACCGTGCGGGCCAGCGGCCCGACGTGGCTGAGCATCCCGGACACGGCCGCCGGATGGATCGGCACGATCGCGTGCGTCGGCTTGAGCCCCACGACACCGCAGAACGCCGCGGGCATCCGCACCGAGCCGCCGCCGTCGGTGCCGACGTGCAGGACGCCCATGCCCGAGGCGGCCGCGGCCCCCGCACCCGCGGACGACCCGCCGGTGGTGCGGGTGAGGTCCCACGGGTTGCGCGTGATCCCGGTGAGCGGCGAGTCGCCGCCGCCCTTCCAGCCGAACTCGGGAGTCGTCGTAGCCCCGAGGAACACCGCGCCGGCCTCGCGCAGGCGCAGCACCGTGGGTGCCTCCTCGGCCGGCAGCACCGAGGCGTCGCTGTGACGCGAGCCCTTGAGCGTCGGGTGGCCGAGGTAGGGCAGCAGGTCCTTGATCGTGACCGGCACGCCGTCGAGGTCGCCGCGCTGCTCCCCGGCGCGCCACCGCGTCTCGCTCGCCCGGGCCTGCTCGAGCGCGCGGTCCTCGTCGACCCACACGAACGCGTTGACGTCGGGATCGACCGCGCGGACCCGCTCGAACGTCGCGCGCGCGACCTCCACCGGCGAGACGCGACCGGATCGGTACGCCGCCGCCAGCGCGTCGACGGTCCAGTCGCTCGGGTCGTCCGAAAGCTCACTCGACACGTGTCCTCCTCAGGCTCGCGCCCGAGGATGCCGCATCGACGGGCGGGGCCGTGCTTCACCGCCCCAATCCGCGGATTCAGGTCCCGAAACCGCGGATTCAGGAAGGGAAGCGGTGTCCAGCCTCACGGGTCAGCCCCGATGCGGTGGGATGGGCGCATGAGCGACGCCCCCACCGCCGGCCGGATCCGTCCGGCCACGCCCGCCGACGTGCCCGAGGTCCTCGCGATGATCCGCGACCTCGCCGACTACGAGCGCTCGCTGCACGAGGTCGACACCACCGAGGACCAGCTCGTCGCCCTGCTCTTCGGCGGTACGCCGGCGGCTCCCGGAGTCGCCGCGACGACGCCGAACGGAGCGCCGGCAGCGTACGCCCACGTCGTCGAGCATGCCGACGCGGGACGCGGCACCACGCTCGGGGCCTTCGCGCTGTGGTTCCTCAACACCTCCACCTGGACCGGGACGCACGGCGTCTACCTCGAGGACCTCTACGTGCGCCCGGAGCTGCGCGGCGCGGGCTACGGCAAGCGCCTGCTCCAGGCTCTCGCGCAGGTCTGCCTCGACCGCGGCTACCGCCGCCTCGAGTGGTGGGTGCTCGACTGGAACGAACCGGCCCTGGGGTTCTACCGCTCGATCGGCGCCGCACCGATGGACGAGTGGACCGTGCACCGGGTCACCGGCGACGACCTGGCGGCGCTGGCCGCCGGGATCGACGGCTGAGCCGACGCCGCGCGACCCCGAGTCCACCCGTACGCCGCGCTGCCGCGTTAGCCTCACCCACGTGAGCACCTCGATCCGACTGCGCATCCCCGCGTCGAGCGAGTGGGTGGTCCTCGCGCGCACGACCGCCACCGCCTGCTGCGCCCGGCTGGACTTCGACGTCGAACGCCTCGAGGACGTCCGGCTGGCGGTCGACGAGGTCGCCGGCCTGCTCATCGCGCAGGCGGTGCCCGGCAGCGAGATCTCATGCGTCTTCACGCCCTACGACGACGGCCGCCTCGACATCGCGCTGTCGGCCGCGACCGACACCGGCGTCCTGCCGCAGACCGACACGTTCGCCTGGGCCGTCCTCACGGCACTCGTGGACGACGTGCGCGCCACCGTCGACGCCGCCGAGCTCACGGTGGTGCTGCGCACCTCGCGCGACGCCACGACCGCGGTCGACGCATGACCGATCCCGTGGTCGTCCCCGACCAGGGCACCGTGGTCGACCACGTCCCCGAGCCGCGCTCCACCTCGCGCTGGGGCGACGCCGAGCGGGTCCGCGAGCGGGCGCTCATCGCGCTCATGGCCGACACCGACCCCGACGACCCGACGCACCGCCGTGCGCGCGACGAGCTCGTCACGCTGCACCTGCCGCTCGTGCAGTTCCTCGCGCGGCGGTTCCGCGACCGTGGCGAGCCGCTCGAGGACCTCGTCCAGGTCGGCACGATCGGCCTGATCAAGGCGGTCGACCGCTTCGACCCGCAACGCGGCGTGGAGTTCTCGACGTACGCCACGCCCACGATCGTCGGGGAGGTCAAGCGGCACTTCCGCGACAAGGGCTGGGCCATCCGCGTCCCGCGACGCCTCCAGGAGCTGCGGATCTCGCTGGGCCGGGCCACCGCAGAGCTGTCGCAGAAGTCCGGCCGCGCACCGACGGTCGCCGAGCTCGCCGCACACCTCGGCATCTCCGAGGACGAGGTCATCGAGGGCCTCGAGGGTGCGCAGGCCTACTCCACCACCAGCCTCGACGCGCATGTCGGCGGCGACGACGGCGAGGAGTCGCCGTCGCTCGTGGACCGGCTCGGCGGAGAGGACCTGGACCTCGCGGCCGTGGAGTACCGCGAGTCGCTCAAGCCCCTGCTCGCCGCGCTGCCGTCGCGCGAGCGCCGGATCCTCGCGCTGCGCTTCTTCCACGGGATGACGCAGAGCGAGATCGCCGCCGAGGTCGGCATCTCGCAGATGCACGTCTCGCGCCTGCTGGCCAAGTCCCTCGCGACGCTGCGCGAGGGCATGACCCTGGAGACCTGAGCCGCACTCGGAGTCCGGGAGCGCCTAGGGATCCAGTGCGTCGCCGAGGCGCGGGCTCAGCACGACGGCGATGGCGACGACCGCCACGGCGAGCACGACGTAGCCGACCCGGTGGGTCAGGTCGCCGTCGCCCTGGGTCAGCGTCCAGCCGATGATCACGCCGAAGAGCTGCACGACGCCGAAGGGCGTCCGGGCGCTGCGCCTGCGCCGCCACAGCCCGACGCCGCAGACGGCGACACCGACCGCGAAGAGCAGGTAGATGGCGATCTCCACCGGCGCCGCGGCGAGGTTGCCGGAGTCCTGCAGGTCCGAGACGCCGATCCCGACGGAGTAGGCCACGAGCGCCGCCGTCTCGAGCACGGCGATGCCCACCGCCGCGAGCAGCAGCGGCGGGCGCCTGACGGCGCGGGCGTCGGTGGGGTCGTCGCTCACGGCTCCCACCCTGCCAGAGGCCGGCGGCCCCGCGTGCGCCGCCGCCGCGCGGGACGGGCGTCGGGGAGCGCGTCGTACTCTCGTCCTGTGCGCGCCGTCCTCGTGGTCAACCCCCGTGCCACGACCACGAGCGCCCGCACCCGCGAGGTCATCGCCCACGCGCTGTCGGCGTCGATCGACCTCGAGGTGGCCGACACCACGCACCGCACCCACGCGACCGACCTCGCCCGACAGGCGCGTCGCGACGGGCTCGACGTGGTCCTCGTGCTCGGCGGCGACGGGACGGTCAACGAGGTCGTCAACGGCCTGCTCGCCGACGGCCCGGGCCACGACGTCCCCGTCCTCGGCACGATCCCGGGCGGCAGCGCCAACGTCTTCGCTCGCAGCGTCGGGCTCCCGGAGGACCCGGTCGAGGCCACCGGCGTGCTCATCGAGGCGATCGAGCACAAGCGGTCCCGCACGATCGGCCTCGGGCAGGCGACGTACGACGACCGTCGGCGCTGGTTCCTGTGCAACGCCGGCCTCGGCGTCGACGCCGAGATCATCGAGGAGATGGAGAAGCACCGCGCCGCCGGGCTCGAGGCCACACCGGCCCGCTACTTCCAGACCGCCGTGCGCCAGATCGCCGTGCGCACCGAGCGCCGCGAGCCCGCCCTGGTCGTACGCCGACCCGGCGTGCCCGACGTGGAGGGCGTGTTCCTCACCATCGTGCAGAACTCCTCGCCCTGGACCTTCCTCGGCCCGATCCCGGTGGACCCGTGCCCGCGGGCCTCCTTCGACACCGGGCTCGACCTGTTCGCGCCGCGCAGCCTCGCGGTGCTCCACACGCTCGGCCACGTCCGCCGGATGCTGCTCGGCCGCCGCACCCGCTACCCGTTCGGGGGGTTGCTCAGCCTGCACGACCAGTCCCAGATCACCGTCGACGCGACCCGGCCGACCCCGCTGCAGATCGACGGGGAGGCGGCGGGACCCGTCTCGTCGGTCACGTTCCGTTCCGTTCCGCGTGCCCTCGGTGTGCTCGTCTGACCATCCGGACACCCGGGGTCCGGCCACGCTGTGTGACCTAGCCCACCGTCTCTCGCAGTCACCTCTCAGCGAAAACCCTGGACTTCGAGCCGGTCGGATGTGAGGGTTGAACCCGTCGGATGCCCCCGTACCGGGTGGGCCGACATCTCCGTACGTCCGATGTCCGGCCCGCGGGTCGGCTATCTTCGCGCGGAGGACGGGCTCGTGACGGCGTTCACAAGATGCCGCACGGCCCGGTCCCACGTAGAACGCCGGCGACCCCCCGAGCCGGCAACCTGGAGGAAACGCATGGACTGGCGCCACGAGGCAGCCTGTCGTGACGAGGACCCCGAGCTGTTCTTCCCGATCGGAAACACCGGCCCTGCGCTGATGCAGATCGAGGAGGCGAAGGCGGTCTGCCGTCGTTGCCCGGTCGTCGACACCTGCCTGGCCTGGGCCCTGGAGAGCGGTCAGGACGCCGGAGTCTGGGGCGGCCTGTCCGAGGACGAGCGGCGCGCGCTCAAGCGCCGCAACGCGCGCGCCCGGGCGGCGCGCGCCGGGTTGTAGCAGCCCCACCCACGACCGACGACGGAGGCCGGACCCGACGGGTCCGGCCTCCGTCCTGTCCTGACGTGCCGCGCTCAGGCGGGCAGCGGGACGCTGATCCGCACGCAGGTGCCGACCCCGTCGGTCCCGGGTCCGAGCTCGAGCTCCCCGCCGAGCTCCTCGGTGATGAGGGTCCGGACGATCTGCAGGCCGAGCCGACCCGTGGCGAAGGGGTCGACGTCGGCCGCGATGCCCGGCCCCCGGTCGACGACGTCGACCTGAAGGGTCGTGCCCTCGCGGCGCGGGAGCAGCGCGACGTCGGCTCCCCCACCGTGCTCCACGGCGTTCTGGAGCAGCTCGCCGAGCGCCATCGCGAGCGGCGTCACGATCTCGGCCGGCAGGATCCCGAACGTCCCGCTGCGCGTCACCGACACACCGCGCGACGCGAGCGACATGTCGCGCACGAGCGCCACGAGACGGTCGGCCACCTCGTCGGCGTCCACGCGCTCGCCCGGCGTATGGGCCAGGGTCTCGTGCACGACCGCGATCGCCCCGACGCGGCGGACCGCCTCGTCGAGCGCCTCGCGCGCCTCGGGGCTGTCGATGCGCCGTGCCTGCAGGCGGAGCAGGGCCGCGACGGTCTGCAGGTTGTTCTTCACCCGGTGGTGGATCTCGCGGATGGTCGCGTCCTTGCTCAGCAGCGCGCGGTCGCGACGGCGAATCTCCGTCGCGTCGCGCACGAGCACGAGCCCACCGGTACGCCGCCCCTGCCGGGAGAGCGGCACCCCGCGCAGGGTCACCACGGCCCCGGAGTTCTCCACCTCGGCGCCGCCGGCCGCACGGCCGCCGGCGACCACGGCGAGCGCCTCGTCGACGGGGCCGGGACGCCGCTGGAGCTTGGCGCTCGTGCGGGCGAGGTGGCTGCCGACGAGGTCGGTGGCGAGCCCGAGGCGGTGGTAGGCCGAGCGAGCGTTGGGGCTCGCGAACATCACGACGCCCTCCGTGTCGACCCGCACCAGGCCGTCACCGACGCGTGGCGGTGATCCCGTGCGCGCCAGGGGTTGTGCGGGCGGGAACGTGCCGTCGACGACCATCGCGGCGAGCTCGTCGGCGGCCTCGAGGTAGGCCTGCTCGAGCGGCCCGAAGTCGCGCCCGGAGAACGCGGAGTGCCGCTCGATCACACCGAGGAGCCGGCCCGCGCGGATCACCGGGATCGTCTCGATCGGTGCGGGGCCGGTCACGCCGCGCTCGGCCACGACCGTCCGGCCGGACACCGCGCGGTCGAGCAGCGGGCGACGACCGCGGGCGGTGTACTGGCCGACGACGTCCTCGAACATCCCGGTCGGGCCGGTGGTGGGACGCACCTGGTCGGCCGCGACGAAGCCGCCGCCGTGCCAGGTGGGCAGCCACAGAACGAGGTCGGCGAACGCGAGGTCGGAGAGCAGCGTCCAGTCGGCGACGAGCGCGCGCAGGTGGTCGAGGTCCGCCTCGGACAGGTCGGTGCGCTCGCGCGCGACGTCGTCGAACCGGGCCATGCGGTGAGCCTAGTGACCGCAATCTGCTCGACCCGCGGCACGTCGTACCGGGACGATCGTGGCCTCGACAGGAGGTGGGCGATGCAGGTGCGACTGGCGGCCGACGCGGCCGAGTTCCTCACGGCGACACAGGACCTGCGTGCAGCGGATCCCGTGCGCACCAACATCCTCGGCTCGATCGCGCAGTCGGCCATCGAGGGCCGGGCCTACGAGCGCGAGTTCTGGTTCGTGGCCGAGGACGACGACGGTCGTGCGGTAGGCGCCGCCACCTGGACCCTGCCCCACAAGCTCCTCGTCGGACCGTGCGCACCGGAGGTGGCGCGAGCGATCGGTGCAGCGGCCGCGGCGACCGGCGTCCCGGTGCACGGGGCGATCGTGCCGGTCTTCCTCGTCGACGCGATCACCGACGGCGTCGGACGGCGCGCGGTGCCGTACATGGGCGAGCGCATCCTCGCCCTCCAGGACTACGCCGCCCCCGGTCCGGTTCCCGGCACGCCCCGCGCCGTCACCGAGGCCGACCTCGACGAGGTCGAGCGCTGGCTGGCCGACTTCGCGACGGAGGCGGGCATCCTGGTCGTCGACGACCGCGCTGCGGCCGAGAGCAGCATCGGGCGGCTGTGGTTCTGGGAGGTCGACGGCGAGCCCGTCTCGATGGCCGGTCACGCCGCGGTGGTGGAGACTCCCGGGGCCCTCGTGGCACGCATCGGGCCGGTCTACACGCCGCCGGCATTGCGCGGTCACCGCTACGGCAGCGCCGTGACGGCGGCCGTCGTGGAGCACCTGCTGCCCGAGGTCGACGCGATCATGCTCTACACCGACGCCGCGAACCCGACGAGCAACGCCATCTACGAGCGGCTCGGGTTCCGCCACGTCGGCGACGTCGTCGACCTGGACCTCGAGCCCGTCTGACGGCGGTGGCTACCGACGGGTAGGTTCCGTGCCATGACGGACGAGACCCCCTCCCTCAACGGCCACGGCGGCACGCACGCGGTGGCAGCGGCCCTCGCGCACGGCGTCGAGACGATGTTCACGCTGTCGGGAGCGCACGTGTTCCCGCTCTACGACGCCGCCGTCGGCGGCAAGGCCGGCGTGGACGCGGGCTCCGGTCCGATGCGCCTCGTCGACGTGCGCCACGAGCAGACCGCGGTCTTCGCCGCCGAGGCGACCGCGAAGCTCACGCGCACGCCCGGCCTCGCCGTCGTGACGGCGGGTCCTGGTGTCACGAACATCGTGAGCGGCGTGACGACCGCGCACTTCAACGGTTCGCCGCTCGTCGTCCTCGGTGGCCGCTCCCCCGACAACCGGTGGGGCACCGGTGCCCTGCAGGAGCTCGACCAGCCGCCGCTGCTCGCCCCCGTGACCAAGCTCGCGGCGACCGTGCACGACACCGCCGAGGTCGGCGCAGCGGTGTCGGACGCGTTCACGACCGCGGCAGCACCGCACCGCGGTCCGGTGTTCCTCGACGTGCCCATGGACGTCCTGTTCTCCTACGCCGACGTCCCGGTCCCCGCGGCCGTCACGGCCGCCCCCGTCGGGGCCGACCCCGACGACGTCGACGAGGTCGTCCGCCTGCTGTCGGAGGCGTCGCACCCCGTGCTCGTGCTCGGTGGCGACGTGTGGGCCGGCCGCGCCGAGGACGCCGCGGTGCGCTTCGTCGAGACGGCGGGCGTCCCCGTCATCGCCAACGGCATGGGCCGCGGCGTCGTGCCCGCCGGGCACCGGCTGCTGGCGACCCGAGCCCGGGGGGCGGCCTTCAACGGCGCCGACCTCGTGCTCGTCGTCGGCACGCCGCTCGACTTCCGCCTCGGCTACGGCGTCTTCGGCGGCAAGGACGGTGGCACTCCCGCGAAGGTCGTGCACGTCGTCGACTCCTCGAGCCAGCTCGCGCGTCACGCGGGGGTGGCCGTGGGCCTCGTCGGCGACCTGGCCCTCACTCTCGACGCCCTCCGCGACGGCGTCGAGCACCTGATCCGCACGCCGTCGTACGCCGACTGGACCGACGGTCTCGCCGCGGTCGCCGCCTCCTCCGCCGCGAAGGACGCCGCCGACCTCGGCAACGACAGCGACCCGATCCACCCCGCGCGCATCTACGGCGAGCTGCTCCCCCGCCTCGCCGACGACGCCGTGGTCATCGGCGACGGCGGCGACTTCGTGTCCTACGCCGGCAAGTACGTCGAGCCCGCGCGGCCCGGCGGCTGGCTCGACCCCGGCCCCTACGGCTGCCTGGGCACCGGCCTCGGCTACGCCATCGCGGCGCGCGTCGCGCGCCCGTCGAGCCAGGTCGTGCTGCTCCTCGGCGACGGTGCCGCGGGCTTCTCGCTGATGGATGTCGACACGCTCGTGCGCCACGGGCTCCCGGTCGTGATGGTCGTGGGCAACAACGGCATCTGGGGTCTGGAGAAGCACCCGATGCAGTTCCTGTACCAGTACGACGTCGCCGCGGAGCTGCGCCCCGGCACCCGCTACGACGAGGTCGTCACCGCCCTCGGCGGCGGCGGCGAGACCGTGACGGATCCGCACGAGATCGGCCCCGCGCTCGACCGCGCCTTCGCCAGCGGCATCCCCTACCTGGTCAACGTCCTCACCGACCCGACGATCGCGTATCCCAGGAACACGACAGGCATCTAGGCGAAGTGCCCGGGGTCGTCGGTCAACCTGGTGCGGGCCCGTCGATACCGCGGTGCTCACGCCGAGGGGAGCAGGGCGACGAGCCACTTCAGGTGCGTTGAGACGAACGGGCGCCACTGCTTCGTCGCGTGCCCGGTGCCGTTGACGATCTCGACGGCCACGTGCGTGGGCGGCGCCACGGCCTTCTGCAAGCCGTAGCCCCAGGTCACAGGGCTGCTTCCGTCGCGGTGCGTGGTGGTCCACAGGATCGACACGGCGGGTCGCGATCTCGCGGCCAGCACCACGGAGTGCTGGTGCAGGAACGCCGTCTGCAGCGCCGGGGACGAGGCGGTGAAGTACCCGTTGATCGCGACTGCGGCCTTGTAGACGTCGGGGTGCGTGAGGGCCAGGTACGGCGCGCAGAAGCCTCCCATGGAGAACCCCATGACGCCCCACCCGCCCGGGCGCGCGACGCGGAAGTGCGCCAGCATGAACGCCGGGACGTCACGGGTGATCCACGTCTCCACCTGGGGATGCCCGGGGGCGTCGAGGCACTCGAGGTCGGTCCCGCCCTCGACGTTGATCTCGGTGGCCACCAGCACGGCCGGCGGCATTCCGGCGGCCCTCGCCTGGTAGTAGGCGCCGACCACGTCGACGCCGTGCATCCACCCGAACACGCTCGCCGGGTAGCCGCCCAGCAGCTGGACGACGGGGTAGGTCCGGTGCGCGTTGGCCGGGAGCGCATAGTCCGGCGGCAGCCACACGACCACGCGGGCCGTGACCCCGCTGTGCTGGCCGTGGAAGCTGGTCACCCATCCGGGTGTCGCGTAGGTGAAGCCGAGACCGGACGGCGGGCTCGCGCCGGCCCGCTCGGACGTGGACAGCTGGAGCGCCTGGTCGCCCTTCGCAGCCGATCCCGGGGGCAGCGTGTCGGCCGAGGTCCCTCCGACACCGCCCGACGCACCTGCGCGACCTGACGCCACGCTCGCTACGCCTGCGCCAGGAAGCGCGACGTCGTGGGCCGAGGAGCTGGTCGGGCTGGCAGAGCCGCAACCAGCGAGCAACGAGGCACCCATCACCAGGGCCACGGACCGGCGACGCCTCAAGCTGGTCCCGGTGGTTCCGCTGCTCCTGCGCACGAAGACGGGACGACAGGCGGGACGGCGAAGTTCCTGATCGCACCACCGCCACCTCAGGGCCGCTGGAGTGCCGCCATGCCGCCTGGGCCGTGCGGCCGCACCGCGGTGCGTCGCTTGGGTGATACTCGGCTGGTCGACTAGGTACGGACGGCGGGACGTATGCAGCGGGGACGTGCGAGGGGTGTCGTGGTGCTCGCCGTCGTTCCCCTGCTGGTGCTCGCCTCCGCCTGCTCCGCTGACCCTCAGCCTCCGCCGGCTCCGCAGGCGGCGGCGACTCCCGGGACCGCCTCGGTCTCGGCGTCGCCCGGCTCGACGCCGACCGGTGTCCCTGCGACACCGTCCGCGCCGCCCTCGATCACGAGCGCGGTCATCGGTCCTCGGCTGTCCAGCGTGTCGGTCGTGGTCGCGCTGGGCGACTCCGTGCCGCGAGGATCCGCCTGCGGCTGCGTACCGTACCCGGGCCTGCTCGCGAGGCGGTTGTCCCAGGAGGTCGGCCACCGCGTCACTGCCGTCAACGACGCCCATCCCGGGTACACCAGCGCGGACGTCCTGACCCAGGTACAGACCAGTGCGGCGGTCATCGCGCACATCCGGTCAGCGGGCGTCGTCACGCTCCAGATCGGCGCGAACGACGTCGCCTACTCGTCCGACTGTGGGGCGGTCGCCGCGTGTTACACGTCGTCGCTCCCCCAGGCGCAGGTGAACATCACCTCGATCGTCCGGCAGATCCGGAGCCTCACCGCCGCTCACCCGGTGGCCATCGTCCTGCTCGACTACTGGAACGTGTGGCTGGGCGGCCGATATGCCACCGCCCACGGGCCCGCCTACGTCGCCGCAGCGACGTCGGTCACCTTTGCCGAGAGCGCCATGATCAACGACATCGCCCAGATCACGGGCTCCGCGCACGTCGACCTGCGACTCGCGTTCCGAGGCCCTGATGACGCCGACGACGAGACCGGGTTGCTCGCCCCCGACGGTGACCACCCCAACGCAGCGGGACATGCAGTGATCGCGGCAGCCACGGAGCGGACGCTCCTCAAGGCCCTGCCCGCCTGATGCCAGGGCGACCCGGCAGCGCACGACCACGATCTGGTCGTGCGGCCGAGTCAGCAGAGGCTTCTGAGCAGCGGAGCGGGGTCGACGGCGGCGCTCTCGCCGCCGCTCTTCCAGAACTCGAAGTGGAGGTGGACGGCGCCGGGGCTACGGCCACATGAGCGCGGACCTCGTCCACGCGGGCTCACGCGTACGTCGCGGCCAGGTCATCGGCCTGATGGGCGACTCCGGCAGGCGCCGGGCATACCCGGCCGGCGGTGACGGGGACCGGCGGCGCCGGGGC
>JADGOZ010000054.1 GCA_017882705.1 Candidatus Nanopelagicales bacterium
ACCATCGGCGGGTTGCCGATGTTCGCCTCGGGCGATTCCAAACAGGTGCCCGGCAACACCATCATGGACGTGCAGCGTTTCGAACGCGAACTGGCGGCCTTTTCGCCCGACCACCGCATCACGCCGCTGAACGGTGCCGGCATCACGCGCAACTTCCAGAATGGGTACATCGGCGCCTGGACCGCCGGCGCACGCAGTCCCGACCCTCCGCGACTCGGCGTGCGCGGCGCCCCGCCGGTCGCCGCTCGGACTTCCGCCCCGGCGACCCGGTCCGGCGGCTGCGCGCCTGGCAGCTCTGCCTGCTCTTCGTCCTCACGATCGTGGCCGCGCGCGTCGTCGACCTGCAGGCGATCCAGGGACCGACCCTCGCAGCCGCCGGCGACAAGGCACGCCTGCGCACCGTCGTCCTCCCGGCCGTCCGCGGCCAGATCACCGATGTCAACGGCGTACCCCTCGCGACCACGGTTGCGGCGAAGAACATCACGGTCGACCAGACGCTCGTGAAGGATCCGGCGACTGAGGCCGCCTCGCTCGCGTCGGTGCTGGGCGGAGACGCCTCGGTCTACGCGACGCGCATGACGGGCCAGCGTCGGTTCGTCTACCTCGCGAAGGCCGTCACGCCCGAGGTGTGGGCCAAGGTGGCCGCGCTCGCGCTCCCCGGCGTCTTCAGCGAGGTGAGCTCCACCCGCGTCTACCCGGCAGGATCCGTCGCCGCCAACGTCGTGGGCTACGTGAGCGCCGACGGGCATGGCGGGTCCGGTCTGGAGTACGGCTTCGACCAGCAGCTGGCCGGCACTGCGGGCTCGCAGAGCTTCCAGAGCTCCGCGCGCGGGACCGAGATCCCGACCGCCGACTCCTCCGGCACCGACTCGGTGCCCGGGATGAGCGTGAGGCTCACGCTCGACCGCGACATCCAGTGGATGGCGCAGGACGCGATCGCCAAGCAGGTGAAGGCCGCGCAGGCCGACAGCGGCACGGTCGTGGTGATGGACCCCCGGACCGGGCAGATCTACGCGCTCGCCACCGTGCCGACGTTCGATCCGAACAAGCCCGCGGATGCGGCGCAGTCCGACATCCGCAACCGCGCGGTGACCGACGTCTTCGAGCCGGGCTCGACCAGCAAGGTCATGACGATGTCGGCGGTGATCGAGGAGGGCAAGGCCAACCCGCTCACCCGAATCACCGTGCCGCCGGTGCTCGTCACGCCCTACAAGACGTTCCACGACGACGTGCCGCACGGCACGCTGCGACTCACGCTCAACGGTGTGCTCGCCCGCTCCAGCAACATCGGGACGATCCTCGCCTCGCGGATGATCGGTGGCGAGAAGCTCTACAGCTACCTGAAGAAGTTCGGCATCGGCGAGTCGACCGGCCTGCACTTCCCCGGTGAGAGCAAGGGCTTCGTGCCGTCGCCGTCGAACTGGTCGGCCACGTCGTTCGGGACCATCGCGTTCGGCCAGGGCCTCTCGCTCACCGCCGTGCAGGCAGCGTCGGTCTACGCCACGATCGCGAACGACGGGCTGCGCGTCGCACCGACCCTGGTCGCGGGCTACACGGCTCCGGATGGCACCTATCAGCCGGCCGCCGCCCCGAGCACCGTCCGGGTCGTCAGCCGGGCGACCGCCGTCCAGGTGCGCTCGATGCTCGAGTCGGTCGTCTCCGACGACGGCACCGCGCCCAAGGCGGCCATCGCCGGCTACCGCGTCGCGGGCAAGACCGGCACGGCGAACCGCATCGACGACAGCTGCCACTGCTACCGCGGCTACACCGCCTCCTTCATCGGCATGGCGCCGGCCGATGCGCCTCGCCTCGTCATCGCCGTCTTCCTGCAGAACCCGCGCAACGGCCACTTCGGCGGACAGCTCGCCGCCCCGGTGTTCAAGAAGGTCATGAGCTTCAGCCTCGAGCACCTGCGCATCCCCCCGACCGGCACCGTGCACCCGCGCATCCCGGTCTTCTGGTGAACGCCGGATAGGGTCAGGCCGTGCCCGCAGGACCACGCCCGAGCACTCCTCCGCTGCCGCTCGCGGAGGTCGCCCGCATCGCCGGGGCGACCCGCACCGGCGACGCTCCCGTCGACCTCGAACCGGGTGTGACGGGGGTCACCCACTACTCGCGCGACGTGCGGCCGGGCGACCTCTACGCCGCACTGCCGGGCTTCCGCACCCACGGTGCCGAGTTCGTCGGGACGGCCGCGACCGCAGGTGCCGTCGCCGTGCTCACCGATCCGTCGGGTGCGGACCGTGCGGTCGCGACCGGGCTCCCCGTCCTCGTCGTCCACGACCCCCGCGGGCGACTGGGCGCCGTCGCCTCCGCGGTCTACGCCGACCCCTCGCACGAGCTCGTCGTGGTCGGCATCACCGGCACGAACGGCAAGACCACCACGAGCTACCTCGTGGACGCGGGGTTCCGCGCCGCCGGACACGTCACAGGGGTCATCGGCACGGTCGACACGCGCATCGGGGACGACGTCGTGGCCACCGCGCGCACCACCCCTGAGGCGACGGACGTCCACGCGCTCCTCGCCGTGATGCGCGAGCGTGGCGTCACGGCCGTCACGATGGAGGTCTCGAGCCACGCGCTGCGCCTCGGCCGCGTCGACGGCGTGCGCTTCGACGTCGTCGGCTTCACGAACCTGACCGAGGACCACCTCGACTTCCACGCCGACATGGATGACTACTTCGACGCC
The DNA here is from genome assembly GCA_017882705.1 of Candidatus Nanopelagicales bacterium. Lineage (GTDB taxonomy): Bacteria > Actinomycetota > Actinomycetes > S36-B12 > CAIYMF01 > Longivirga. Next base: position 2,690 of record JADGOZ010000054.1, read on the forward strand.
AAGGCCGGGCTGTTCACCATGAGGCGCACCGCTCGTGCCGTCGTCTGCATCGACGATGTCTGGGGCCACCGTCTGGTCGAGCACGCCGTCGCCGCCGGGCTGTCGCCGACGACCTACGCCGTGACCGGCGACGCCGACTGGACGGTCGACGGCGTCGTGTCCGTCCCGGGCGGGTCGGTCATGCGCGGGCACGGACCTGGAGTGCCCGACGTGCCGCTCGAGGTCCGCCTCCCGGGGGAGTTCAACGTGACCAACGCGCTGGGGGCCCTGGCGCTGCTGGTGTCTGCGGGCATCGACCCGCTCGTCGGCGCCGACGGGATCGCTGCCTGCGACGGCGTGCCCGGCCGCATGGAGCGCGTCACCGACCCCGTGCTCGACCGCGGTCTCCTCGCGTTCGTCGACTACGCCCACACCCCTGACGCCGTCGCACGCGCCGTCGTCGCAGCGCGTGAGGGCGCGCGCGGGAAGGTCGTCGTGGTGCTCGGGGCCGGGGGCGACCGCGACCCGCACAAGCGCCCGGCGATGGGCGAGGCCGCGGCGCACGGGGCCGACGTCGTCATCGTGACCGACGACAACCCGCGTTCCGAGGACCCGGCCGAGATCCGCGCGGCCGTGCTCGCCGGCGCTGCACCGGTGCTCGGTGCTCGAGCGGTGGAGGTCCCCGACCGGGCTCGCGCGATCCACGTGGCCGTGCACGCCTACGCCGCTCCCGGCGACGTCGTGCTGGTGCTCGGCAAGGGCCACGAGCAGGGCCAGGAGGTGGCCGGCGCCGTGACGCCGTTCGACGACCGCGTGGTCCTCGCCGGTGCTCTCGCCCCGGACGACCCCTGGGCCGACGACGACGGGAGCGCACCGTGATCCCCCTGACGCTGCACGACATCGCGGCGGTCGTCGCGGGTCGGCTCGCCGGTGGTGCCGACCCGGACGCGGTCGCCCTCGGGGTGTGCACCGACTCGCGTGACGTGGCTGCCTTCGACCTGTTCGTCGCCGTGGTCGGCGAGCACCACGACGCCCACGACCACGCCGCATCCGCGGTGGCCTCCGGTGCTGTCGCGGTCCTCGCCTCACGTGAGCTCGACGTCCCCTGTGTGGTCGTCGACGACACGGTCGCGGCCCTCGGCCGGCTCGCTCACGACGTCCTGGCGCGCCTGCCCGACGTGGTCGTGGTGGGTGTCACCGGCTCGTCGGGCAAGACGAGCACCAAGGACCTGCTCGCGCAGGTGCTGCCGTCGTACGGTCGCACGCTCGCTCCGGAGGGCTCGTTCAACACCGAGGTCGGCCTGCCGATGACGGTGCTTCGGCTCGAGCCGCGGACCCGGGTGCTGGTGGCGGAGATGGGGGCGCGCGGCGTCGGCCACGTGCGCTACCTCTGCGGCATCGCGCCGCCGCGCATCGGTGTCGTCCTCAACGTCGGGTCCGCACACGTCGGCGAGTTCGGGTCGCGCGAGGCCATCGCCGCGGCGAAGGGCGAGCTCGTCGAGGCCTTGCCGCACGCCGGGCACGGCGGTGTCGCGGTGCTGAACGCCGACGACCCCCTCGTGCTCGCCATGCGAGCACGCACGACGGCCCGCGTCGTGACCTACGGCGAGAGCGTGCACGCCGACGTGCGTGCCGACGACGTGGAGCTCGACGCGGAGGGTCGCGCGTCGTACGACCTCTGCCACTTCGGCCGCCGGGCCCGCGTGTCGTTGGGCCTGCACGGTCGCCACCACGTCTCGAACAGCCTCGCCGTCGCCGGGGTGGCCCTTGCGCTGGGCCTCGACCTCGACGAGGTGGCGACGGGCCTCACACGTGCCCGCCCGGCGAGTCGCTGGCGGATGGAGGTGATCCCGACGGCCGCAGGTGCCACGGTGGTCAACGACGCGTACAACGCCAACCCGGAGTCGGTCCGCGCCGCGCTCGACGCGCTCGCGGCCATGGCTCGCCCCGTTGCCGGTCGTGGAGCGCGTCGCACGGTCGCCGTACTCGGCGAGATGCGCGAGCTCGGAGAGACGTCGGTGCTGGAGCACGAGGAGATCGGGAGGGCAGCGGTGCGCCACGGGGTCGAGCGGCTCGTCGTCGTCGGCACGTCCGCGGACGCCGCTGCGCTGGTGGACGGCGCCCGATCCGAGGCGGCATCCTCCGGCGGCGGCACCGAGGTGGTGGAGGTCGCCGACGTCGACGACGCGGTCGCCGACCTGGTCGCGACCGTCCGTGCCGACGACGTCGTGCTGGTGAAGGCCTCGCGCGGCGTCGCGCTCGAGCGGGTCGTCGCGGGCCTGCTGGAGCGGACAGGGGTGGCCCCGTGAGGCTCGTCCTCATCGCGGCGAGCCTCGCCCTGATCACGGGGCTGCTGGGCACGCCGATGCTCATCCGCTTCCTGCGTCGGCACAACTACGCCCAGGCCATCCGCGTCTCCACCGAGGGCGAGCACTACCCCGAGCACCAGGGCAAGCGCGGCACGCCGTCGATGGGCGGTCTGGCCATCCTCGGCGGGCTGCTCATCGGCTACTTCGGCGCGCACCTGTTCCCGCTCCGCGCGCCGACCGTGTCGGGCCTCCTCGCGCTCTACCTCACGGTCGGCCTCGGCTGCGTGGGCATCGCCGACGACTACCTCAAGATCTTCAAGCAGCGCAGCACGGGCGTCCGTGCCCGCACCAAGCTGCTCGGCCAGGCGGCCGTGGCGCTCTCGTTCGCCTGGATGGCCGCGCACTTCCCCGACAGCGACGGCCTCACGCCCGCCTCGCACGCGATCTCGTTCCTCCGCAACACCGGCATCGTGCTGCCGACCTCGCTGCTGATGCTGTGGATCTGGTTCCTGGTCACCGCCACGACCAACGCGGTGAACCTCACCGACGGTCTCGACGGCCTCGCCGCCGGCGCCGCGACGATGACCCTCGGCGCGTTCACCCTGCTGTCGTTGTGGCAGTACCGCCAGAACTGCTCGTTCGGTGATGTGGCGCGCTGCTACGACGTCCGCGACCCGCTGGACCTCGCGATGTTCGCGGCGGCGGCCGCCGGCGCGACGTTCGGCTTCCTGTGGTGGAACACCGCGCCCGCCAGCATCTTCATGGGTGACACCGGCTCGCTGTCCCTCGGCGGGGCGATCGCGGCGCTCGCGATCCTGTCCCGCGTCGAGCTGCTCCTGCCGCTGCTCGCCGGACTGTTCCTCATCGTCACGCTCTCGGTGATCGGGCAGGTGGGCAGCTACAAGCTGACCGGGAGACGCATGTTCCGGATGGCACCGCTCCACCACCACTTCGAGATGATCGGCTGGCCCGAGATCCAGATCGTGGTGCGGTTCTGGATCATCCACGGCCTGTTCGTCGCGCTCGGGCTCGGGCTGTTCTACGCCGAGTGGATCAGGCGGCCGGGGTGAGCCCGGTCGACGTCTCGGCGCACGTGCGCGGTTCCGACTGGGCGGGCGTCCACGCCGTCGTCGCCGGGATCGGCATCGCAGGCTTCGCCGCTGCCGACCACCTCGTGCACCTCGGCGCGCGCGTCACGGTGATCGACGGCGCCGCCGGCGAGCGTCAGCGCCGGCGTGCCGACATCCTCGAGGTGGTCGGCGCGACGATCCGCCTCGGAGACGGCGACACGTTGCCCGACGACGCCGACGTGCTCGTCGTCTCACCCGGTCTTCCGCCGGCTGCCCCCGTGATCCGCGCGGCCCAGGCGCAGGGCGTGCCGGTCTGGGGCGAGCTCGAGCTCGCGTGGCGTCTGCGCGGTGACGACCCCGCAGCCTGGCTCGTCGTCACGGGCACCAACGGTAAGACCACGACCACGCTCATGCTGGAGTCGATGCTGCGCGCTGCCGGGCTGCGAACCGCGGCCGTCGGCAACATCGGCGTCTCGCTGATCGACGCCGTCATGGACCCCGAGGGCTTCGACGTCCTCGCCGTCGAGGTCGGCGCACCGCAGCTGCCGTTCCTGCTGACCGCCAGCCCGGTCGCGTCGGTGTGCCTCAACGTCGCCGAGGACCACATCGACCTGTTCGGATCCCCCGACGCGTATCGCGCCGCGAAGGCGCGCATCTACGCCCGCACCCAGGTCGCGGCCGTCTACAACGCGGCCGAGCCCGAGACGATCCGCATGGTCGAGGAGGCCGACGTCGTGGAGGGCTGCCGCGCGATCGGCGTCACCCTCGGCGTCCCGGGTCTCTCGATGCTCGGCGTCGTCGACGACCTGCTCGTGGACCGCGCGTTCGTCGAGGACCGGCACGAGAGCGCCCAGGAGCTGGCGTCGGTCCACGACGTGCATCCCTTCGCGCCGCACAACGTCGGCAACGCGCTCGCCGCCGCGGCGCTCGCCCGTGCCTACGGCGTGCCCGCCGCCGCGGTCCGTGAGGGTCTGCGCTCGTTCGAGCCCGCCGGCCACCGGATCGCCGACGTCGGCGAGGTCGGCGGCGTGCGCTACGTCGACGACTCCAAGGCCACCAACTGCCACGCGGCCGAGACGTCGCTGCTGGCCTACGACCCCGTCGTGTGGATCGCGGGCGGGATGGCCAAGGGCCAGGAGTTCGACGACCTCGTCCTGCGCACCCGCGACCGCATCCGCGGAGCCGTCCTCCTGGGCGTGGACCGGGAGCGGATCCGCGAGGCGCTCGCGCGACACGCGCCCGATGTCCCCGTCGTGGAGGTGTCGCGCACCGACACTGGAGCCATGGACGACGTCGTGGACGCCGCCGCGGCTCTGGCGCGGCCGGGCGACACCGTGCTCCTGGCACCGGGATGCGCGTCGTGGGACATGTATCGCGATTACGCCCAGCGCGGCGACCTGTTCGCCGAGGCCGTGCGCCGCAGGGCGGGCCAGTGACCCAGGAGGCCGTCCGACGCGTCGAGTCGACCGGGCGCCCGAGGTCCGAGCACCCGCTGGCGACGTATCACGTCCTCCTCGGGGCCACCCTGCTGCTGCTGATCCTCGGCATCCTCATGGTGCTGTCGGCCTCGACGGTGGAGAGCTACCGCGTCTTCGGCTCGGCCTACACCCTCTGGGGCCGGCAGGTCATGTTCGCCGTCGTCGGGCTCGTCGCGATGGTCGTCGCCTCGCGCATGTCGGTGCGGGCGTGGCGTCGGCTCGCCTACCCCACGTTGATCTTCGCGCTCGTCACCCTGGCAGCCGTTCTCGTGGTCGGTCACAGCGTCGCCGGGCAGCGCAACTGGATCGAGCTCGGCGGCCCGTTCCGCTTCCAGCCCAGCGAGTTCGCCAAGCTCGCGCTCGTGCTGTGGGGGAGCGACCTGCTCGCGCGCAAGCAGGTACTGCTCGACCAGTGGAAGCACCTCCTGGTGCCGCTGCTCCCGGTCGTCGGCCTGATGATCGGGCTCGTCGTCCTCGAGGGCGACGTCGGGACGGCACTCATCCTGGTCCCGATGCTCGCCGCGATCCTCTACGTCAACGGTGCGCCCGCTCGCCTCTTCGTCGCAGGTGCCGCCGTCGTCGCCGCGGGGATCGCGCTGCTCAGCATCGCGGCGCCCTACCGGCTCGCGCGGTTCGCCTCCTGGCTCAACCCGTCGCAGGACTCGCTCGGCAGCGGCTGGCAGGTGCTGCACGGGCAGAGCGCGCTCGGCGGCGGCGGCTGGTTCGGCCTCGGCCTCGGCGCGAGCCGCGAGAAGTGGGGCTGGCTGCCCGAGGCGCACACCGACTTCATCTACGCCGTGGTGGGCGAGGAGCTCGGCATCATCGGCACGCTGCTCGTGATCGGTCTCTTCGCCGCGATCGGCGTCGCCGGACTGCGACTCGCGCGGGTCACGAGCGACCCGTTCGTGCGGACCGCGTCGGCGGCCACGGTGGCGTGGATCCTCACCCAGGCGCTGCTCAACCTCGGTGCCGTCTTGCAGCTGATCCCGATCACCGGTGTCCCGCTCCCTCTCGTGTCCTACGGCGGCTCCTCGCTCGTCCCCACTCTCGTCGCGCTCGGCATGCTCATGTCGTTCGCCCGGGCCGAGGCCGGGCGCCCCCCGCGCCGCGTCACCGCCGCACGGTGGCGGTGACCCGGTGCACGTCGTCCTCGCGGGCGGGGGAACGGCCGGGCACGTCGAGCCGGCCCTCAACCTCGCCGACTGCCTGCGTCGCCACGACCCCGACATCGGCGTCACGGCGCTGGGCACCGAGCGCGGCCTGGAGACGCGCCTCGTCCCGGAGCGCGGCTACGACCTGCGGCTCATCACGGCCACGCCCATGCCGCGTCGGCCCACACTCGATCTCGCGCGGCTCCCCTCGCGGCTACGGACGGCGGTGGCCGAGGCGCGCGCAGTGCTCGACGACACCGCGGCCGACGTCGTCGTCGGGTTCGGTGGCTACGTCGCGCTGCCGGCCTACCTCGCCGCGCGCGGTCGCGTGCCGATCGTCATCCACGAGGCCAACTCCCGGCCCGGGCTCGCGAACAAGGTCGGCTCACGGTTCACCCGCTTCGTCGGCTGTGCCGTCCCCGACGCCATCGCCGGATCCCGCCACATCGGCATGCCGCTGCGGCGCTCGATCGCCCAGCTCGATCGCGCGGCGCTGCGCGCCGAGGCCCGAGCATCGTTCGGTCTCGACCCGGACCGTCCGACGCTGCTGGTCTTCGGCGGCTCGCAGGGCGCGCGACGGCTCAACCAGGCGGTGCTCGACGCGGCCGAAGGACTCACCGCTCAAGGGATCCAGGTGCTGCACGCCGTCGGCGAGCGGAACTCCGACCAGCGTCCGGTCGACCGTCTCGGGCCCGCGCCGTACGTCGCCGTCCCTTACCTCGACCGGATGGACCTCGCCTACGCCGCGGCCGACGTCGCGCTCTGCCGCGCCGGCGCGATGACCTGCGCCGAGCTCGCTGCCGTCGGGCTCCCGGCCCTCTACGTGCCGCTCCCCATCGGCAACGGCGAGCAGCGGTTCAACGCCCTGCCCGTCGTGACCGAGGGCGGCGGCCTCATCGTCGACGACGCGTCGCTCGACGGCGAGCGCGTCCTGCACGTGCTCGGCCCGCTGCTGCTCGACGACGACCAGCGACGCGAGATGGAAACGGCCGCCGCCTCCCACGGTCAGCGGGACGCGGACGAGAGACTGAGGCAGCTGGTTCTCGACGCCGTGGGCGACGGGGCACCGGCGCCGAGCGCAGGAGGAGACCGATGACCGCGGAGAACGCCAGCCCCGCCGACCTCTCGGGGCTGGGACGAGTCCACGTCGTCGGCATCGGCGGCGCGGGGATGTCCGGCATCGCCCGGATCCTGGTGGCCCGTGGCGTCACCGTGAGCGGCAGCGACGCGAAGGACTCGCGCCGCCTGACCGCGCTCCGTGCGCTCGGCGTCGACGCGACCGTGGGCCACGACGCCGCGCACGTGCAGGGCGTCGACACCGTCATCGCCTCCACGGCGATCAAGCGCGACAACGCCGAGATCGTCGCAGCCGTCGACCTCGGGCTGCGCGTCATGGGACGCGCCGAGGCGCTCGCCACGCTGATGCAGGGCTACCGCGGCATCGCGGTCGCCGGCACGCACGGCAAGACGACCACCACGTCGATGCTCACGGTCGCGCTGCAGCACAGCGGCGCCGACCCGTCGTTCGCGATCGGCAGCGAGCTCAACGAGAGCGGCAGCAACGCCCACCTCGGCACAGGGGTGGACTTCGTCGCGGAGGCCGACGAGAGCGACGGCGCCTTCCTCGCCCTCCCGGCGTTCGCTGGCATCGTCACCAACGTCGAGCCCGACCACCTCGACCACTGGGGCACGTTCGAGGCCATCGAGCAGGGCTTCCTCGACTTCGCCACCGCGATCGGCGGGCAGGGCGGCTTCGTCACGGTCTGTGCCGACGACGAGGGCGCCGCGCGGCTCGCAGAGAAGGCGCGTGCCGCAGGCGTCGACGTCCGGACCTACGGCGAGTCCGACGCCGCCGACTACCGCGTGGAGCTCCTCGGCCTCGGCGAGAACGGGTGGCGCTTCGACGTCCTCGACCACGGTGTGCGGCTCGGTGCGATCGAGCTCGGCGTTCCTGCGCGGCACAACGTCCTCAACGCGACGGCCGCCCTCGTCACCGGGCTCGGTCTCGGCTACTCGCCCAACGACCTCCGCGCCGGCCTCGAGTCGTTCAGCGGGACGCGCCGCCGCTTCGACTTCAAGGGCACGGCCGACGGGGTGCGGGTCTACGACGACTACGCGCACCACCCGACCGAGATCGCCGCGACGCTGCGCGCGATGCGCGACCTCGTGGCGGAGGGGCAGCTCGTCGTCGCCTTCCAGGCCCACCACTACTACCGCACCGCGCTGTTCTCGAAGGAGTTCGGCGAGGCGCTCGGCCTCGCCGACCAGGTGGTCGTGCTCGAGGTCTTCGCTCCGGGCGAGGACCCGATCCCCGGTGCCTCGGGCGTCGCGATGGCGGGCAACGTCCCGCTGCCGCCCGAGCACGTCGTCTTCGAGCCGTCATGGAGCCGCGTGGCCGGCCAGCTCGTCGACCGTGCGCGGACCGGTGACGTCGTGATGACCCTGGGCGCAGGCGACATCGCGATGATCGGTGCCGAGGTTCTCGACCTGCTGCGCGCCCGCGAGGGGACCGGTCGATGACCGTCGTCGAGTCGGCGCAGCGGTTCGGCGCCGCGCAGCGGACCCGTCGTACGACGCGGTGGGTGGCCCTCGTCGTGGTCGTGGCGCTCGTCGCGCTCGGTGTGTGGGTCGTGTGGTTCTCCTCGCTGCTGTCGGTGAAGGAGGTGCGCGTCCTCGGCGCCGTCGACGTCAGCGCCGACTCCGTGCGCCAGACCGCCGCGGTGCCCGCGAGCATCCCTCTGGCCCGCGTCGACGTCGCCGGCATCGAGCAGCGGGTCGGCGCCATCCCGCGCGTCGCGTCGGTCGAGGTGCGCCGCGGCTGGCCCGACGTCCTCGTGGTCGTCGTCACCGAGCGCACCCCGATCGCCGTCACGCGCGACGGAGCAGCGTGGACCTACCTCGACGTGACCGGTGCACGGTTCGGCACGCTCAACGCCGTGCCGGCCGGGATGCCTCGGGTGAGCGCCACCAACGACAACGCCCTCGCGTCCGCCCTCGGCGTCTACGCCGCACTGCCGAAGTCCCTCGCGACCCGGGTCGCCACGGTCGCGGCGAAGTCCCGCGACGACGTCGTGCTCACCCTGGCGGGCGGCACGACGGTGCAGTGGGGCAACCCGGACCAGAGCGAGCGCAAGGCCGCCGTCCTCCTCTTGCTGCTCAAGGTCAGGGCGACCTCCTACGACGTCTCGGCACCCGACCTCCCGACGACGCAGGGGACCGGCAGCGCCAAGCCCTGAGCGTCGGCAACTGCGACGGGATTCACAGCAAGTCGCAGATCCCTGACGACCCAAGGGATTTCGCCATCACGTCCGCGACGAGCGAGGGTGAGATTCGCCGAGCGCCTTGCGCTGGCCCGGTCCGGCGCCGTAGGTTCACCCGCACCTACAGGATGACATAACTCTTAATCTCTACATGAGGGTGAGAGTTGTTTTTGGGAATCCGTGTGTCGAGTGAGAAAGAAGGCGGGCGCCGTGGCGGCTCCTCAGAACTACCTCGCGGTCATCAAGGTCGTCGGGATCGGCGGTGGTGGCGTCAACGCCGTGAACCGGATGATCGAGGTCGGGCTCAAGGGCGTCGAGTTCATCGCCGTCAACACCGACGCCCAGGCGCTGCTCATGAGCGACGCCGACGTCAAGCTCGACATCGGTCGTGAGCTCACCCGTGGGCTCGGCGCCGGCGCCGACCCGGAGGTCGGGCGCAAGGCGGCCGAGGACCACCAGGAGGACATCGAGGAGGTCCTCAAGGGCTCCGACATGGTCTTCGTGACGGCGGGCGAGGGCGGCGGCACCGGCACCGGCGGCGCCCCGGTCATCGCCAAGATCGCGCGCCAGCTCGGTGCCCTCACCATCGGCGTGGTGACGCGCCCGTTCGGCTTCGAGGGCAAGCGCCGCGGTGTCCAGGCCGACACCGGCGTCGACTCGCTTCGCGCCGAGGTCGACACCCTCATCGTGATCCCGAACGACCGGCTGCTGTCGCTCTCGGACCGCAACATCTCGATGCTCGACGCGTTCCGCCAGGCCGACCAGGTCCTGCTGCAGGGCGTCAGCGGCATCACCGACCTCATCACCACGCCGGGTCTCATCAACCTCGACTTCGCCGACGTGAAGAGCATCATGGCCGGTGCGGGCAGCGCCCTCATGGGCATCGGCTCCGCACGCGGCGACGACCGCGCGGTCGCCGCCGCGGAGTCCGCGATCTCGAGCCCGCTGCTCGAGGCGAGCATCGACGGCGCGCACGGCGTGCTGCTGTCGATCTCGGGCGGTTCGGACCTCGGCCTGTTCGAGATCAACGAGGCGGCACGGCTCGTCGCCGACGCCGCGCACCCCGAGGCCAACATCATCTTCGGGGCCGTCATCGACGACACCCTCGGCGACGAGGTGCGCGTCACCGTCATCGCCGCCGGCTTCGACGGCGGCCTCCCGCCGTCGCGTCGCACCGGCAGCAAGCCCGTCACGCGCAACGACGTCGACGAGACGCCGCTCGCGGTCGACACGGCGCGCGCCACCGCGGAGGGCTCGGGCCAGCCGGCGGTCATCCCGGTCTCGGCCGAGGGCGAGCCCCGGCGCGAGCCCCGCACGATCGTCTTCGACGACGCGGCCGACGACGACCTCGACGTCCCGGACTTCCTCAAGTAGTCACGCACCACCTTCTCCACGCGCGTCGCTGGCGACGAGCTTCCCCTCTGCAGCCGGTCCCCTCGGGGGCCGGCTGCAGTCGTTCCGGGGGTGGCATGCACCGGGTCGCGCGGGCTGAGAGGGTGGGCACATGGCGTTCGTCGACGGCAACCTCGGCCCCCGGGTGCGGTGGGCGTTCGCCGACCGCACCGACGGGGTGAGCCTCCCGCCGTACGACGCCTGCAACCTCGCCGACCACGTGGGTGACGACCTCGACCACGTGGGCGCCAATCGCGCCGCGCTCGCGTCCGTCGTCGGCGTCGACGGCGCCCATGTGGTGTCGATGGCGCCGGTGCACGGCAACGACGTGGGCCAGGTCGTCGGACCGAGCGTGGAGCCGGTGCCGGAGGTCGACGCTCTCGTCACCACCGTCACAGGAGTCGCGCTCCTCGTCCTCGCCGCCGACTGCGTTCCCGTGATCCTCGGCGACGGCGGCAACGGCGTGGTCGCTGTCGTGCACGCCGGCTGGCGCGGCGTGCTCTCCGACGTCGTCGGCACGACGCTCACGTCGATGGTCGAGCTCGGCGCGCGTCTCGAACGCGTGCGTGCTGTCGTCGGTCCGGCCATCTGCGGCCGGTGCTACGCCGTGCCACGCGAGCGCTTCGACGAGGTCGTCGCCGTCGCGCCCGACGCGGCGTCCGTCGCCGCGGGCGGGCTCCCGGGCCTCGACCTGCGCGCCGCGGTCGTGGCCCGGCTGCGCGCCGAGGGCGTGACCACGCAGCTGCACGGCGGCTGCACGCAGGAGACGGCGTCGCTCTACTCGTTCCGCCGCGACGGCGTCACCGGTCGCCACGGGGGAGTCGTGACGCTGCTTCCTGCGCCGGTGCCGGCATGAGCGCCGACCGTCGCGCCGAGCTCGAGGCCAACCTCGCCGACGTCCGCGGCCGCATCGCCGCGGCAGAGCGCGCCGGCGGCCTCGAGAGCGGCTCCGTGCAGCTCGTCGTCGTCACGAAGACGTGGCCGGCGTCCGACGTGCGGCTTCTCGCCGGGCTCGGCATCACCGATGTCGCCGAGAATCGCGACCAGGAGGCGCGGCCCAAGCAGGCCGAGTGCTCCGACCTCGGGCTGCGCTGGCACTTCGTCGGCCAGCTGCAGCGCAACAAGGCCCGTCACGTCGTCGCCTATGCCGACGAGGTGGAGTCCGTCGACCGCGTCGAGCTCGCGACCGCGCTCGACCGCGCCGCGTCGGACGCGGGCCGCACGATCGACGTCCTGCTCCAGGTCGACCTCGCCGACCCTCCGCAGCCGCACCGCGGCGGCGTGGTGCCGGCCGACGTCGCCGCCCTGGCCGACCACGTGTCGCGGTGCGCGGCCCTCCGGCTGCGCGGGCTGATGGCCGTGGCGCCGCTCGGGGAGGACCCGCGCACGGCGTTCGCCCGCCTGGCGGTCGTCGCCGCTGACCTGCGACGGGACCACCCGGAGGCCTCCGTCCTGTCCGCGGGGATGTCCCACGACCTCGAGGAGGCGGTCGAGGCGGGCGCGACACACGTGCGCGTGGGCACGGCGGTGCTCGGAGGGCGCCCCCCACTCGGGTAGCGTTTCCACGACGGCGCACGACCACGTGACGCCGCCGTCGTACGTCCCCGCGGCGCAGCGGGGCGTGGGCAGCACGTGACGAGGAGCAGGCATGGGCGCGATGCGCAAGATGGCGGTCTACCTCGGCCTGGTCGAGGACGAGGGCCTCGAGTACGCCGAGCACGAGGACGACTACGTCGAGCCGCGGCCGCGTCACGAGGAGACCCGGTCCTACGCCTCCGTGCGCGAGGTGCGCCCCGAGCCGGTCCGCGCCGCGTCGACGCGCTCGAGCGACCCGGCGCCCGCCACCCGCGGCGCGCTGGCGACCGACATCGCCGTAGCGCCGCGTGCCGCGACCAGCGAGTCGACCGCGGTCAGCGACCTCTACCGCATCACCACGCTGCACCCGCGCACCTACAACGACGCCCGCCGCATCGGCGAGGAGTTCCGCGAGGGCGTGCCGGTCATCATGAACCTCACCGACATGGACGACGTCGACGCCAAGCGCCTCGTCGACTTCGCCGCTGGTCTCGTGTTCGGCTGCCGCGGCACGATCGAACGCGTCACCAACAAGGTGTTCCTGCTCTCCCCGGTGAATGTCGACGTCGCGGCCGAGGCCCGCCGTCTCGCCCAGGACGGCTTCTTCAACCAGAGCTGAGCTTCCCGCTCGGCACGGACAGGACAGGACCGCGGTGCAACTCCTCGCGACGACCGTCGTGGGTGCCACGATCTCGTGGGTCCTGCAGATCTACATCCTGGTGCTCATCGCGCGCATCGTCGTCGACTACGTCTTCATGTTCGCGCGCGACTGGCGGCCGCAAGGTGTCGCGCTCGTCCTCGTCGAGTTCGTCTACACCATCACCGACCCGCCGATCCGGCTGCTCTGCCGCATCATTCCGTCGATCCGTGTTGGCCAGTTCGACTTCCAGCTGACGGTCGTCTTTCTCATCTTGTTCATCGGGATCAACATCCTGATCTCCGTGGCGAGGCTGTACTTGTGAGCCGCTCCTCGCCCCCTAGACTCACGTCGAGACCGACCTTTCCCCAGACCGAGGTGACCCGATGGCACTGACTCCCGAGGACGTGCGCAACAAGCAGTTCTCGACTGCGAAGCGCAAGGGCTACGAGATGGACGAGGTCGACTCGTTCCTCGACCAGGTCGAGCTCGAGCTCGGCAATCTGGCGCGCGAGAACGCCGAGCTCAAGGGTCGCGTCGCTGCCGCCGAGCAGGCCGCCGCGGCGGCTGCGGCTGCGGCGGCCCCCGCGTCGCCGGTCCCCGTCGCGCCGGCCGTGCCCGACGTGAACGAGCAGGCCGTGGCCATGCTGGCGCTCGCGCAGAAGACCGCAGACGAGCACAAGTCGCGCGCCAAGGCCGAGTCCGACGCCCTGCTGGCCTCCGCGCACGCGAAGGTCACCGAGCTCGAGCGGGCCGGCGCTGCCGAGCGCGCCGGCCTCGAGCGCCGGGTCGAGGAGCTGCGTGCCTTCGAGCGCGAGTACCGCACCCGGCTTCGCCAGCACCACGAGGCCGCGCTCAAGGAGCTCGAGCACCGTGGCACCGACAGCGCTCCGGCCGCCGGTGCACCCGGGGCCTCCGTTCCGGCCGAGACCCCGCACGCGGCTCCCGTCCCGCAGCTGGCCCCTCCGTCGTCGGCACCGGTCCCGCAGGTGGCGCCGCCGGCCTCCGCTCCTGTCCCGCAGTCGGCCCCGCCGGCACCACAGGCTGCGCCGCCCGGCGCGTCCCCTGCTGCGCCGTCCCAGGGAGCTCCGTCGGCCCCGCAGCAGACCCCGGCTCCGTCCGGACCGCAGACTCCGCCGTCCGCGTCGCCGTTCGCGGTGCCGCACGACGAGACGCCGCCGCAGCAGGCGTAGCGCACGCACGACCGACGACGACGGGCCCGACCGCCACGGTCGGGCCCGTCGTCGCGTCCTCCCTGAGCGGGCCCCAACAATCGGCACGCGCCCGGGGGGGCTGCCGTCGTCGACGATCGATGCCCGCCGTAGATGAGCCACCCGCCGACGGGCCGTGCAGCCGTTCCGGTCGGCCGGCGTCATGACGTGTCGGTCGTTCGCTGAGGGCTGAAAGCTAGTGGGGATGAACGGCTTTCGGGCGGGCTGGACTGTCAGAGGTGGTCTCTAGGGTTTGTTCCATGAGCTTGATCCTCGACTTGCCGCCGGCGCCGTCGGTGACGGCTGCGGTCGAGGTGTTGCAGGACGCGCTCGACTCCGTCGCGAGCCTGGTCGCGGGCGGACAGCTGGAGCAGCTGTCGGACTCCGAGCTGCTCGCGGTGACCGCGCAGCTACAGGGGATCGCGTCGCAGACCCGGGCGCTGGCGGTGGCCGCGGCCGCCGCGGTACGTGATGGCGAGGTCGCGACGGGCGAGGGGTTCGCCTCGACGACGAGGTGGTTGGAGGCGAGTGCGGGGTTGTCGAAGAGCCAGTCCCGCGCGACAGTGGCGTTGGGTGAGCGGTTGCAGGACGAGTTCGCAGCAACAGGTGCGGCGTGGCTGGCGGGTGAGATCGGCGAGGGTGCGGTCCAGGCGATCACGGGCCTGATCCCCAGGAAGCTCAGGGGCCTGAGTGCTGTGGACTACGAGGCGATGCGCACGGATCTCGAGGCGATGGCGTTGCACCACGCGAAGACCCGGACCGTGTCGGAGGTGCGACGTGCGATCGAGCGGGCTGCGGTCGTGGCAGACCCGGTCGGTGCTGAGGCGGCGGCTGTTGTGGGGCTGGAGTCGGAGTTCCTGAGCTTCACCCCGGTCGAGGATGGTGTCGAGGTGCGTGGGTTCCTGTCCTGGGAGACCGCCGGGGTGGTGCTGCCCGCGTTCGATCAGTGCCACGATGGCATGTACCGCAGCGGGCAGCTGGCGGAGGACTACTCCGACCACGTCGATCGGCTCACCTCGCGGTCTCCGAGCTTGCGTCGCCAGCACCGCAACGCGGAGATCTTCGCCGAGCTCGCGACCCGTCTCCTCGATGAGGGAGAGCTGGGCACCAAGCACGCGCAGCGCCCGCACCTCACCGTGACGGTGCACGCGGACGACTTCGCGGCCGGCCTGGGCGGCGACATCCTGCTCCCCGGGTTCGGTCCGGTCTCGGTCCCGAACACGACGATCGAGCGGTTCCTGTGCGACTCGGAGGTTCACCCGGTCCTGACGAGGCGGTCCGGCGCACCATCCGGGTCGTTGCCCGTGGGATCGGTGTCCGGGGTGCTGCTCGAGGACGTGCGACCACCGGAACCTCAGTACCCGGGCAGTGTCCCGGGATCGAGTGATCCGCCGTGGCGGCCGCCGCTGCGTCCTCGCGACGGTGGGCGTGGTGGCTGGGAGTACGAGTTCCCGCCCGCACCGGCACCGGCAGCGGCGGAGATCGCCGCGGACACCGATCTTGCCGCGATCACCGAGTTCGGCACGGACCTCGACGACCGGGTCTCGTGGTGGAACCGGTTCCTCGGCGAGCCCGGACGCCACGTCCTCGACGTCGGCCGCTCCTGGCGCACCGCACCACCCAAGATCCGGCGCGCCCTCACGATCCGCGACGGCGGCTGCGCCGTGCCCGGCTGCGACGTCGACGCCTCACGCTGCGAGGCGCACCACATCACCTACTGGGAGCACCACGGGGCGACATCGATCTCGAACATGGTCCTGCTGTGCGCGAAGCACCACCACATGGTCCACGAAGGCAGATGGCGGATCCTGCGCAACACCGACCTCGATCCCGGCCACCCCGACTACATCACCCTCGTCGTCCCCAGCCCTGAACGCCGAGCACAACAGAGAAAGAACCGGCATTCTGGCTCGCATGGCTGACCCGCTCGCGCCCATCAATGCCGCGACCATTCGCGACTTGATCGACGAGGTCATGACGGTCTGAGCCCCGGTCAGTCTTGGGTCGGACTACCGCCCAGTTGCCGAGAGTTCGGGTGCGACCCTGGTCCCTGCCGGAAGGGTGACGACCCCGCACGATGGGGGCGAGGTCGAAGCGCCGTCACCGGCCAGCGGACACCCCACCCGCGTACACGATCGAATCTGCGCCCAGGATCGGGAGATCCGCTTGATCTGTGCGAGGGTCGAGATGTACCGGGCGGTGGCGCGCCCCAGCCGCGAGGAACTGCCTCGCCGCTCTCGCCGGAGCGATTCTCCGGCGTATCTGAACTGACGTTCTCCTCGCTCGCGACGCCATGATCACTGGCGTGGCTGGCCAGGGTTTCTCGCGTCGCCACCCTGATCCCTCGGCTCCAACGATACTGAAGGGACCCCATGATGACCATTCCTTGGACCACATCGACGATCATCGGCCGGGAACACCAACACGTCTTCTTCGCACACCAGGATCCCCGCTGGTTGGTCTGCGACTGCGGGCAACTCGCACAGCGCACCAGGACTGCTCACGGGCAGTTCGCCATTCGCCTGATCGACGAGCCACCGTGCGCTTTCGCCGTCCAGCGATGAGCCGAGTCCACGAGGCGCCGCTCGGTGTGAACGCGACGTGCCGATCGGACTCACCCTCTTGGGGGTCGAACCGGCATTCGCGCTCTCCTGGCCCAGCCGCAGGTCGTGCCCAGGACTAGCCTCTCCCCATGAGCACCGGCGACGTGGTCACGCTTGAGGACGGAACGGTCGTTGAGTACGGACCGCGAATCCGTCCCTTGCTGCACGTGGCGGCGCCGCTGATCGCAGCCGCAGCCGTCTGGGCTGCTCGTCAGAGCATCAACAAGGCGTACGAGCGCGTGACAGGTCGGACGCCACCAGCGCCAAACGACCTTCGGACATCGTGGAGCCGAGCCATCATGTGGACGGCGGCGACGGCGACGACCGCCGCGGTGATCGAAGTGGCCGTGCACCGCCTCGGCGATGAGCGGGCGGTCAGCGTGCTTAGGCGCGGACGCGAATCCGTTGCCCGTCGCCGCGGGTGAAGCGGGAAGTCATCGGGAGCCCGATCGCGACGCGGCCAACGCACGCAAATGTGCCGTTAGTGATCGCTCATGATGCGGCAGTCCGGGAGGTCAACCGATGATGGCTCCCGCTGGGCGGTCCCGCCGGGAGCAATAATGGTGATGACCGATCCTGCAGCGGGCTGCCCGACCCCAGCGGGTGAGGTGATGGTGCACGTGAGCCCGAACGAGGTGCCGGTTCCCATGGAGACCGTGTAGCCGCTTCCGGTGGCGTGGACGCTTGCGACGGGGCCGTGGACGACGAGGATCTTGTCGCCGTAGTCGGAGAAGAAGTGATCGTCCTGCATCGCCTGCGCTGCGTCGCCTGCCGAGACGTCGACGAAGGCGAGACTCCCGAGGGCGCGCTGTCGCCCGAGCGTCCACGACGCTGCGGCGGCCACGGCTACGCAGCCGAGGCCAATCGCTAGGACCACCCACCACCGGCCACGTGTCATGGCAGGAAGTTACGCCGTCTCTTCGCGCAGCCAGGCTGCTCCCTGCGAAGCGAGCCGATGTGCCGATCTCGCTCGCTTAGACCGGAGTGTCGGCACCATTGGCAACAGGCGTCCGACGAGGGGGAGACATGAAGCGTCTTGCGGGAGTGCCGCTCTGGGCGATCCTCCCGATCAGCGTCCTGGTGATCGTGATCGTGGTTGCGTTGGTCGGGCACTTCGTGAACTGGCCCGGCTTCTCAACCTGATTCAGATGTGCCGTTCTGCATCGCATCGAGATGTAGGCACCGGCCTTGTCAGTGGCGTCCTGGGGTCGGCGGGTATGGGGTGGTGGCTGGGCCGCCCCCTTCCCGGCCTTGGTGCGCCTGCGGATCACTGCTGC
>JADGOZ010000055.1 GCA_017882705.1 Candidatus Nanopelagicales bacterium
CCGTCGTAGCCCGAGCCGGGAGCGCCGTGAGGAGCCCGAGAAGGAGCGCACCGACTGCGACGATGCCGACTCGGCGTTCGAGGGTGTTCCTGGTCATCTGATCCCCACGCCGCGCGAGACTGCGGCAACTCCGAGTCTGTCCGACGGAGCGCCGCAGCGCGATAAGCCGCCGGTGACATCGGGGTCACCGATGGTCACGCTCGGCGCGTCGAGGGTCATCCTGTCCGGTCGTGCACGACGCGGCCGGAGGCGACGGTGAGCTCCACGCTCGCGTCGGCGACGGGAGCCCGGCCCGCGGACACGAAGCCGTCGGCGAACACGTCGAGGTCCAGCAGCGCGAGGTCCGCGCGCCTTCCGACCTCGATCGCACCGCCGTCGTGGTCGTGGTTGACGTACGCCGATCCGCTCGTGAAGGCGTCGACCGCGTGGTCGAGACGCAGCCGCTGCTCGGGCAGGAACGCCGCGCCGTCGCGCTCGGCGCGGGTCACCGCGACCTCGAGCTGCGCCAGCGGGTCGGCCGTCGTGACCGACCAGTCGCTGCCCATCGCCAGCCGCGCACCGGCGGCCCTGATGCCCTCGAACGGGTACTGGATGTCGACCCGGTCGCGCCCGAGGAACGGGATCGTGAGCTCCTCCATCTGCGGGTCCGGCTTCGCCCAGTAGGTCTGGCAGTTCGCGATCACGCCGAGCTCGGCGAAGCGCGGCACGTCCTCGGGCTGCACGACCTGCACGTGCGCGATGTGGTGCCGGTGGTCGTTCGCGCCGTTGACGCGCTGCGCCGCCTCGACGGAGTCGAGGGCGTTGCGCACCGCGCGGTCGCCGATCGCGTGCATGTGCACCTGGAAGCCGAGCGCGTCGAGCTCGGTGACCGCTGCCGCGAGCTCCGTGCGGTCGACGTAGGACAGGCCGTGGTTCTCGGTGTGGCCGCCGCAGCCGTCGCAGTAGGGCTCGAGCAGCGCGCCCGTGTAGTTCTCGAGCACGCCGTCGGTCATGATCTTGACGGTCGTCGGGAAGAACCCGGACACGCCCGAACCCGCGGAAAGCGCTGCGCCCGAGGCGCTCTCGCGTTGCGCGAGCAGGTCGTCGATCTGCTCGAGCCCTCGGTGCCGGTCCCACCACAGCGCACCGACCACGCGGGCGGTGAGCCGGCCGGCCGCCGCGAGCGAGCGGTAGGCCTCCAGCGTCGCGGGTGTCACCCACGCGTCCTGCCACCCCGTGATGCCGAGCGCGTGCAGGTGGCGCTGGGCCTCGAGGACGGACGCCTCCCACTCGGCCCTCCCGGGCGCCGGCACGACACGGTCGTTGAAGGAGTACGCCGCCCCCTCGTGCAGGCACCCCGTCGCCTCGCCGTCGGGGTCGCGCTCGATCCGGCCGTCCGACGGGTCGGCCGTGTCGCGCGTGATGCCACCGTTCTCGAGCGCCTTGGTGTTGACCCACGCCCCGTGCACGTCCTTGTTGAACAGGAACACCGGGCGGTCGGAGACGACCGCGTCGAGGTCCTCCCTGCGCGGCAGGCCGCCGGGGAAGCACTCCATCGCCCAGCCGCCGCCGACGATCCACGGCTCGTCCGGGTTCGCCGCGGCGTAGGCGGCGATCGCGTCGAGGTAGGCGTCCTTGCCCAGGAGGTCGTTGAGCCAGACCCGCAGCCGGTTGCGCCCCGCGAACGGCGCGTGGATGTGGCTGTCCTGAAACCCGGGCAGCAGGAGGCGGCCCGGGGCGCGCACGACGCGGGTCCGCGCACCGGCGAGCGCCACCACGTCAGCCGCGTCACCGACCGCCGTGATGCGGTCGCCGGTCACGGCGACGCCGGTCGCGAAGACGCCGCCCGGCAGCCGGACGCGCGCGTCCGCCACGACGAGGTCGGGAGCCTGCGTGGTGGCAGCTGCGTCGGTGGGCACGGATGGAGGCTAGCGACCCTGCACGAAGGAGCGCCCGGCGACCGGTCCGGCCCCGAGCGCGTTCACGGCGCGGACCTGAACCGTGTAGACGCGGCCCCTCACCATCCCTGCCCGCGTCGCGAGCCGGGTGAGGCGCGTGCCCGCCCAGGCCGTCCAGTGGCGACCGGCGTCGGAGGTCCAGCGCACCTGGTAGGCCTTCACCGGAGCGCTCCCCCGCGACGCGGGAGCCGACCAGGATCCGCGGGCGAGGTGCGCGGCCGGGAACAGCACGGCCAACGAGCGCGGCGCCGACGGGGCGCCGGCCACCACGGCAGCCGACGCCGCGGACGCCGGCCCCGCGCCCGCGATGTTCACGGCGCGCACGGTGAACGTGTAGAGCACCTTGTCGGCCAGCCCCGTCACGGTGCAGACCCGCGCGGTCGTGGTCGCGCAGGTGCGGCCGCCCGGCTTCGCCGTCACGCGGTAGCCGGTCACGGCGGCGCCGCCGTTGCTCGCCGGCGTGGCCCAGCCGACGACCGCCGACCTCGGCCGCGGGCTCGCGGAGACGCTGCGCGGCGCGGACGGCACGGAGGCGACGGCGCACGTGACGTCCGCGTCGTAGGTGGCGCCGGAGAACTGGATCATCCAGGTCTGGCCGCCGGTGAAGCGGTGACCCGTGCAGTACGTCGCTGCCTGGGTCGCGGTCGTGACCTTCGTCGCTCCCCAGCTCGGCCACCCGTTGCTCCAGCTGCCCGTGATGGCGTTCCACTGCGCAGTGGTGCTGTAGGCGCCGACGACAGCGACGCCGCCCTGTCGCAGCGCGTCGTACTCGCCTTGCAGGCTCGCCCGGTTCTGCGCGGGGACCGTGCTCCACGTGTTGCCGTTCTCGACGTCGAGCCACCAGCTCGAGCCGTGCACGCCTGCCGATGACGCCACAGCGAGGGCGTCGCGGCCTGCGCCGTATCCGTAGTTGTAGGCGCGGCACACGGCGTCGCCCGGTGCGCACCGCCGGGGAGAGGTGGCGGACACGTGGGGCGACGCGGCGTTCCAGCCGGTGTTGACGTAGAGGTGCAGGGACCTTGGGAACTGCGACGCCTCGGCCGCGAGGCAGGGGTTGGCGGTCCACGCCGACCCCTTCGTGACGCCGACGACCCCGAACGCGCCTGTCATCGACGGGCCCACGGCGCCGCACTGGGGGTAGCTCACGTCGATGCCGACGCTCCCTCTCGGCGCGATCCCCACGGCCGACGCCGGCGCGACGACCGTGGCAGCGACGACGAGCGCGCCGAGCAGCGCCAGGACCGCTCGTCTCATGGCTCCCCCGGATCGGCTCGTCGTGGTGGTCGGGTGGGCGCAGAGGGACTCGAACCCCCGGCCACCTCCTTGTAAGGGAGGTGCTCTAACCAGCTGAGCTATGCGCCCCGGTCGGCACGCGGTACCGATCGGCGAGGGTACCCCGGCCGCCCGCACCGCCACGAACCCAGGACGGGCCTCGAGACGAGGGCCAGCCACGTCGCCAGGGTCTCGGGCCGCCGGCGACGTGGCTGTACGGCGCATCCTGGGCCAGGTCGCCGAGGTCCGCATCTCGAGACGCGTCGACCTCGGCTCCGCCGCGTGCCGCTCTCAGCCCTCGCCGCGCAGCACCCGCTCGAGCGCCGCCGCGACGTCGTCGGCCAGCGTCTCCCGCGCCGCGCTCGGAGCCGAGGACCCCTCCGCGGGCTGCCCGCCGTCCCCGGCGGCGCCGCACGTGCGGCAGGAGACCTCTCCGAGGCGCTTGACGAGCACGGTCGAGCCGCAGGAGCGGCACCGGTCGAGGCCGTCGGTCCAGCCCTCGACCTGGCAGTCCGGGCAGACGAGCACCTGCTCCCCCGCCACGACGGCACGGCGCCAGGCCGACGGCCCGGAATCGGGGTCGACCTGGCGTCGTCCGCAGGTGTGGCAGCCCATGGCGAGAGTGTGACGCGCCCGGCGCAGTGCTGGTGCCCGTTGCCGCTACAGCGCGGCGAGCGCCTCGCGGTAGTCCGACGTACGACGTGCGTCGGCGGGGCTGTTCACGACCGACCAGCGCACGACGCCGGACTTGTCGATGATGAACGTGCCGCGCAGCGGGAAGCCGCCCTTGTCGAAGAAGACGCCGTACGCCTGCGAGACGGCCCCGTGCGGCCAGAAGTCGCTCAGCAGCGCGAACTCGTAGTGCTCCTGCTCGGCGAAGACCTTGAGCGTGGCGGTGGTGTCGCACGAGATGCCGAACACGACGGTGTCGTCGTTCTCGAACACGCTGCTCTCGTCACGGATCGCGCACAGCTCGCCGGTGCAGGTCGCGGTGAACGCCTTGGGGAAGAACACGAGCACGACGTTCTTCTCACCTCGGAACGACGACAGGCGTACGGGCGTGCCGAACTGGTTCTGGAGCTCGAAGTCCGGGGCCTCCTGGCCGACCTGGACCGACATGCGCGTGTCCTCTCCTGGGGTGCGTGGCCGGACCGACTCCCGGTCACGGCAGGATGCGATCGTGACACAGCTCCCGGCGGCCCTCACCCCGAGACCCGGCGAGCGCGGCCTGGCCACGTCCGACCCGGACCGTCTCGCGGCCGGCATCGCCCAGTCCTGGGCGCTGTTCGCGGCCCTGGCCGACGACGTCGACCTCGATGCCCCCAGCCGCGCGAAAGGACTCCTCGCCCGCGAGGTCGTGATCCCGCTCGGCGCGTGGGACGACAACCGGCCGCTCGCGGTGCTGCTCGACGACGCGCGACGCGGCGTCGTCGGGGAGCACGACCAGGGCGCGCTCGTCGACGCCGTGCGCGCCGCGCACCGCGACGAGCCCGACGACGAGGTCCGCGAGGCGATCCGCCGCCAGGGCGACGCGATGGAGCACTTCCTCTACGGCGCCGGCCTGGCCGAGGACGGCTCGCTGCCCGTCGCCTCGATGCTCGGGACCCTGCCCGTCGCCACGTTCCTCCACGCCGCGACCTACCCGCTCGCCACCTCGGCGCTCGACCTCGAGATGGCCGGGGCGACGGTGCCGCAGCAGCTGCTCGACAACGGGCTGCTCGGCCTCGTCGACACCATCGGCGCTCTCGCGGCGCGACAGCGCGTCACCGCGTCGATAGCGGCGCTCACGCCCAGCGGGGTCGTGGGGATGGGCGCGCGCGACGGCGCCTGGCGCACCGCACGTCTCGAGCCGGACGACCTCGACGGCGAGCTGCCCCGCTCCGCGGGTCCGTCGGTCGAGGGCTCGACCCGGCTGATCCTCGAGATCACCTCGGGACGCGCCGACATCCCGACCGCGGCACGGCGCAAGGAGATCGCGGTGCACGACCTCGCGGGCCTGCTGGCGCTCACGCCGGTGGTGGAGCAGGTCCCGGGCATTCCCGGGCGCGCGGCACTCGTCGGGGCGATCCGCGCGCTCACCGCCGTGACCGGCGTCTGGAAGCGCCTGCCGTTCGGGCGCTAGCCGCGCCGGTGATCAGCGGCGGTGGGCCTTCGGGGCCACCAGTCGGGTGCCCTGCCACTCGCGCGAGGCGGAGATCGTGCTCGTGGCCTGCAGGCCGGCGGTGGGGGCGGCGTCGGAGATCTCCGCGGCCTCCACGTGGCCGTCGCGGCCGGGCTTCGGGGTCAGCAGCCAGACCACGCCCTGGTCGGCGAGGATCGCGATCGCGTCGACGAGAGCGTCGACGAGGTCGCCGTCGTCCTCGCGCCACCACAGCAGGGCCACGTCGACGACGTCGTCGTAGTCCTCGTCGACCAGCGCGGCCCCGGACACGGCGACGACACCGGCCCGCACGTCCTCGTCGCAGTCGTCGTCGTAGCCGATCTCCTGCACGACCTGGCCGGCGGTGATGCCGAGCTTCCCTGCCAGGTTGCGCTGGACCTCCGCGTTGTCCGCGGTCGCGGTCACGACGTCCTCCGATGTCTCTCGGACGGGTCTGCCCCGCCCTGCTGCCCCGAGGGGATGGGCGTAGTCCAGCCGACTGCGAGCACCTGACGCAAGCACAACGGCCCATCGGGCCGCTCGCGTCGCGGTCGCCGAGCGGCGCCGGCACCCCTCGCAGCAGGTCCGGAGGGCCGCGATGGGGCGCGACTCGCGGGTAACCGGCAGGATGGTGCCCGTGCGTCCCCGCGACCCGGGTGCGCGCGAGCAGTCCCCTTGCGACCCGAGGAGTGGATCACCCCGTGGCACCCGGACGCGACCGCGAGCCCCTGCTGGCCGGCGGTCTCCCCACGCAGTACGTCGACGTCGACCCGGACGAGACCGGTGAGTGGCTCGACTCCTTCGACGCTCTCGTGGCCAACGCAGGCCCCTATCGCGCCCGCTACATCATGCTGTCGCTGCTGCGACGCGCGGCGGAGCAGAACGTCGGCGTGCCGAGCCTGCGCAGCACCGACTACATCAACACGATCCCGCCCGAGCGCGAGCCGTGGTTCCCGGGCGACGAGCACATCGAGCACCGGATCCGTGCCTACGCCCGCTGGAATGCGGCGATCATGGTGCACCGCGCGCAACGACCGGGAGTGGGCGTCGGCGGCCACATCTCCACCTACGCCTCGACCGCCACGATCTACGAGGTCGGCTTCAACCACTTCTTCCGCGGCAAGGACCACGCCGGCGGCGGCGACCAGGTCTTCTTCCAGGGGCACGGCTCGCCGGGCATGTACGCCCGCGCCTTCCTCGAGGGCCGGCTCTCGACCGACCAGCTCGACGGGTTCCGCCAGGAGCTCTCGCACCCGAGCGGAAGCCTGTCGTCCTACCCCCACCCGCGGCTCATGCCGGACTTCTGGGAGTTCCCCACGGTGTCGATGGGCCTCGGCCCGCTCAACGCCATCTACCAGGCGCGCTTCAACCGCTACCTCGCGGGCCGCGGCATCAAGGACACCAGCCAGCAGCGGGTGTGGGCGTTCCTCGGCGACGGCGAGATGGACGAGGTGGACAGCCGTGGCGCGCTGCAGATCGCGGCGCAGGAGGAGCTCGACAACCTCACCTTCGTCGTCAACTGCAACCTGCAGCGCCTCG
>JADGOZ010000056.1 GCA_017882705.1 Candidatus Nanopelagicales bacterium
CGCCTCGGCCGTGCCTACAACCTCTCGGCACCCGCGAGCGGCCGCATCCTCTCCGGTGGTGTCGACTCGGCGGCGCTCTACCCGCCGAAGCGGTTCTTCGGTGCCGCGCGCAACATCGAGAACGGCGGCTCGCTCACGATCCTCGCGACCGCCCTCGTCGAGACCGGGTCCCGCATGGACGAGGTCATCTTCGAGGAGTTCAAGGGCACCGGGAACATGGAGCTCAAGCTCGACCGCAAGCTCGCGGACAAGCGCATCTTCCCTGCGGTCGACGTCGACGCGTCCGGCACCCGCAAGGAGGAGATCCTCATGGCGCCGGACGAGCTCAAGACGGTCTGGAAGCTGCGGCGGGTGCTCCATGCCCTCGACCAGCAGCAGGCCATCGAGCTCCTCCTCGGCAAGCTGCGCGAGACCAAGAGCAACTTCGAGTTCCTGCTCCAGGTGCAGAAGACGACCCCGCTCTCGGGCGGTGCCGCCACCCCCGACGAGGACTGACCACCGCACGTCCCCGCACCGCCCGCGAGGGCCCGCCCCCGCTCGTCGGGTGTGGGCCCTCGCGGCGTACCACGACCTCGACCGGCGTCATGGGAGCGCGTCCAAGAAAGGCTCTCCAGATCCTCAAGGGGTCACCCGGATGGCCGATGACTAACCCTGAACGGGGAACACGTCATCATCATCTGGAGGATCCATGTCCCGCACGAATCGACGCCGCGCGATCCGCGCAGTCGCACCGGTGGCCGGTCTGCTGGCCGCCGGTCTTCTGGTCTGGCAAGGCAGCTACGCCGCCTTCTCGGCGACCACCACGAGCCCGGGCAACAGCTGGGCGACCGGTCAGGTCACGCTGAAGAACAACACGAACGCCGGCGCCTACCAGGCGATCGGCACCGCCGCCTTCTCGGTGTCGAACATGACGCCGAGCGCGACCGTGGTCTCCCGCTGCGTCACGGTCGAGAGCAGCGGCACCCTCCCCGGTGCCGTGAAGTTCTACACGACGGGCGTGACCCCGAGCGTCCCCGGCACCAACCAGGTGTCGTCGAACATCTCGGTGACCGTGACCGAGCAGCTCGGCGTGACCGCGACCACCGTCGCGGCGGACTGCACCGGGTTCACCGGCGCCATCGCCGTCGCCAGCGGTCTGCTCAGCGCGCTGCCGGGCACCTACGGAGGTGGTGGCGGCACCTTCGCGCCGACCGGCCTGGCGACGCAGTACGCGGCGTACAAGATCTCCTACGTCTTCAACCCCGGTCCCGCGGTCGCGGACGTCCAGGGCAAGACGGCGAACGCGACGTTCGTCTGGGAGCTCCAGACCACGTAGTCGCGCTGCCCCGTGATCGCGAGCTCGGCCCCGGCCCGGGGGGACCGGGGCCGAGCTCGTCCGGTCGCACGCACCGGCTGGCTGCGCACGCCCAGCCCACCCTCGCCCCCGAGAGGAGGAACGATGAGCACCCAGGCGCTCCCGGCGTCGGCACCCGACGCGACCCCGAGCGGCGCCGCAGGAGACGCCCGCTACAGCGGCCGCGTCCTGGTCGCCGGGATCCTCGGCCGCACCTGGCTGTGGTTCGTCGCCGCCTGCCTCGTCATCACCGTCCTGCCCCTGGTCATCGGGTGGCACCCCTTCGCCATCAAGAGCGGCTCGATGGAGCCGCGCATCCACGTCGGCGACGTGCTCCTCGCCGCCCCGGTCACGAACCCCGCCGATCTCGTCGGCCGCGTCGCCGTGTTCACCGATCCCGAGCACCCGGACCGCACGAAGGCCCACCGCGTGCTCGCCGTGAACGCCGACGGCTCGCTGCAGACCAAGGGCGACGCGAACCCGACCCCCGACTCGGCCGCGGTCCCCACCTCCGACGTGAAGGGCCTCGCCCGGCTCGTCGTCCGCCACGCGGCGCTGCCGCTGATCTGGGGCGAGACCGGCCAATGGGGCTGGCTCGCGCTGTTCGTCCTCAGCCTGGTCCTCGCCGCCTACGCCGTCTCGCGCGACGACGAGGACGATCGGGACGCCGACGACGAGGACCCGCCCACGGCCGAGGTCGTCGCTCTGCCGAGGCGACTGTCCGACGACGGGACAACCGCGCAGGCGGCCACCTCGCCGCTGCCTCCCGCCCTCAGTCGGGTCAGGAGCTGGACGACGTCGTCAGCCCCGCCCTCGCGGAGCCGCTGGTCGTGGCGGGTCCCGATGACCGCTGCCCTCGCCCTGGCGATGGCCCTGCCGCCGGCCTCGGCCGCGTTCAGCGCCACGACGTCGAGCCCGGGCAGCACGTGGGGTGTCGCGAACTGGAACTACTCGGCGACGGTCACCGGCCTGAACCCGTGGCTGTACTGGAAGTTGGACGACACGTCCGGCACGTCGGCCTTCGACACGAGCGGCAACCTGCGCCCGGGCACGTACAACCCCAACGCCGCCGCCTTCGTGCGCGGGATCGTCGGAGCCCTCGCCACCGACAGCCCCAACCTCGCCGTCACGTTCAACGGCACGACATCCTGCATCAACACCACGAGCACCACGGCCATCACCGCTCCCACCCAGCTCACCGAGGTGGCATGGTTCAAGACCACGACCACCAACGGTGGCAAGCTGCTCGGCTTCGAGACGCCGCGCACCGGCGTCGCGATCGCTGGCTCGGGTGGCACCTACGACCGTCACCTCTACATGGACGGCGCCGGGAAGGTCTGGTTCGGCGTCTACAACGGCGGCTACTTCACCATCGGGTCGCCGGCCGCCCTCAACGACGGCACCTGGCACATGGCCGCGGCGACGATGGGAACGGGCGGCATGGCGCTGTGGATCGACGGGGTCCGCATCGGCACGAGCACCAACGCCGCCGGCGAGACCACGACCGGGTGGTTCCGGGTGGGCTGCGGCAACCTCGCCGGCTGGGGAGCCTCGTGGACCGGTGCCAACAGCCCCACGACGGCGTCCAGTCCCACCCAGGACCGACCCTTCGCCGGGTCGCTCGACGAGATCTCGGTGTGGCAGACGGTGCTCACCGCCGCCCAGATCCAGTCCCTGTACATGGCCCGCTGACCCGCGGCCGTCCTCCGTCGGACAGCGGCGGAATACCGCCGGGTCCCCGCTGGTTTGGAGGGCATCCCCTCCGGATGGCAGAATCGGTCCTTGCCCTGGCCCTCCGGTCGGAGCCACCGGTCCGGTTCACGTGCGCACGCCGCACGACCCGGCGCCACGACATGAGGAGCACCATGAAGCCCGACATCCACCCCGCGTACGGCGAGACCACGGTCCACTGCGCCTGCGGGAGCACCTTCACCACGCGCAGCACCGCGAAGAACGGCGTCATCCACGCCGAGGTCTGCAGCGCCTGCCACCCGTTCTACACGGGCAAGCAGAAGATCCTCGACACCGGCGGCCGCGTCGCCAAGTTCGAGAAGCGCTTCGGCAAGAAGACCGCCGACACCGCTGCCGCGACGACGGACGCCGCCACGGCCGACGCCTAGCCCTCCAGCCGAGGGCGTTGCCCGGACCATCGTGTCCGGGCAACGCCCTCGGTCTTTGTGGCAGCCCGTCACGTCGAAGCAGGGAATCCCATGTTCGAGTCTGTCGAAGGCCTCGTCGCTGAGTACGCCGACCTCGAGGCGCAGCTCGCCGACCCCGCGGTCCACACCGACCAGTCGCGCTCGCGCAGGCTCGGTCGTCGCTACGCCGAGCTGCGCCCGGTCATCGCGACCTATCGCAGCTGGAAGCAGGCGGGGGAGGACGCCGCCGCCGCGCGCGAGCTCGGTGCGGACGACCCCGGCTTCCGGGCCGAGGCGGAGGCGCTGCTCGCCGAGCAGGCCGAGCTCGCCGACAAGCTGCACGTCATGCTCCTGCCGAGGGACGTGCTCGACGACTCCGACGTGATCCTCGAGATCAAGGCGGGGGAGGGCGGTGAGGAGTCGGCGCTGTTCGCCGGCGACCTCCTGCGGATGTACCTCCGCTACGCCGAGCGTCGCGGCTGGAGGACCGAGGTCCTCGAGGCCGAGCAGAGCGACCTCGGCGGCTACAAGGACGTCACCGTCGCCGTGAAGGCGAAGGGGACGGTCGAGCCCGGAGAGGCGCCGTTCGCCCGGCTGAAGTACGAGGGCGGCGTGCACCGCGTGCAGCGCGTGCCGGCCACCGAGTCGCAGGGGCGCATCCATACCAGCGCCGCCGGTGTCCTCGTGCTGCCGGAGACGGAGGACGTCGAGGTCGAGATCGACCCCAACGACCTGCGCATCGACGTCTACCGCTCGAGCGGTCCGGGCGGCCAGAGCGTCAACACGACCGACTCGGCCGTCCGCATCACCCACATCCCGACCGGCACCGTCGTCAGCTGCCAGAACGAGAAGAGCCAGCTGCAGAACAAGGAGTCGGCCATGCGCATCCTGCGCGCCCGCCTCATCGCGCTGGCCGAGGAGGCCGCGGCGAAGGACGCCTCCGACGCCCGCCGCCTGCAGGTGCGCACGGTCGACCGCAGCGAGCGCATCCGGACCTACAACTTCCCGGAGAACCGCATCAGCGACCACCGCGTGGGCTTCAAGGCCTACAACCTCGACGCCGTCCTCGACGGCGAGCTCGAGGCACTGGTGCAGGCGTGCGTCGACGCCGACCTCGCCGCACGCATGGCCGCCCTCGGCGGTGGCGAGTGACGGCCTGGACGCCGCCCGTGCGGACGCTGCGCGACGTGCTCGTCGACGGCGAGCGGCGCCTGGCGCGAGCCGAGGTGCCCTCGCCGCGAGTCGATGCCGAGCTGCTGCTCGCCCATGTCCTCGGCGTACCCCGGGGCCGGATGTTCCTGTCCGACCCGATCGACCCCGCCGACGCGATGCGTTTCGAGGCGCTGCTCGTGCGCCGGGCGGCCCGCGTGCCGCTGCAGCACCTCGTCGGCGCCGCCGCGTTCCGCCACCTCACCCTCGAGGTCGGCCGTGGTGTGTTCGTCCCGAGGCCGGAGACCGAGGGTGTCGTCGAGCTCGCGATCCGTGCGCTGGAGACGGACTCCGAGGAGCGGCTCGCGGTCGACCTCTGCACCGGGTCCGGAGCGATCGCCCTCTCGCTCGCCACCGAGGTCCCGCACTCGGTCGTGCACGCGGTCGAGATCGAGGAGGCGGCGCACGGCTGGGCCGAGAAGAACGTCGCCGCCTACGCCGCTGCGCTCTCCGCCGTCGGGTCGCAGGTGGTCCTGCACCGCGGCGACGCCACGACGGCCCACCTCGGCTCCCTCGCCGCTCTCGTCGGCCGGGTCGACGTCGTCGTGACCAACCCGCCCTACATCCCCGACGACGCCGTGCCGCGCGACCCGGAGGTCGCGCAGTACGACCCGCCGCGAGCGCTGTACGGCGGCCACGACGGCCTCGACGTCGTGCGCGGCATCGCCGTGTCGGCGGCCGCGCTCCTGCGGCCCGGCGGCGTGCTCGTGATCGAGCACAGCGACGCGCAGGGCGAGGACGGCGGCGAGTCCGGCGTCCCGCAGGTGCTCCGGGAGCACGGCAGCTGGCTCGACGTCGTCGACCACCCGGACCTCGCCGGACGTGCCCGCACCACCACCGCCGTCCGCGCCTGACCCGACACCGCAGCGCCGTGCGGGCGCCCGTGCCCGCGATGGGAGAGGATCAGCGACCGTGAGCCTGCACTTCGACACCACGAACCCCGACGAGCGCGAGCGCGGGCTCGACGTCGCCGCCAACGCGGCGCGCCGCGGCGACCTCGTCGTGCTGCCGACGGACACGGTCTACGGCCTCGGCTGCGACGCGTTCAGCCCGCACGGCGTAGCCGCGCTGCTGGCCGCGAAGGGCCGAGGTCGCGACATGCCCGTCCCCGTCCTCGTGGGCAGCCCCGAGACGGTCGAGGGGCTGGCGTACGGCCTGTCCAAGGCGGCGCGCGACCTCGTCGAGGCCTTCTGGCCCGGTGCCCTCACCGTGGTGGTGCGCCACCAGCCCAGCCTCGCCTGGGACCTCGGCGACGCGCACGGCACCGTGGCGCTGCGCATGCCGCTGCACCCGGTGGCCATCGAGCTGCTGCGCATCGTGGGCCCGATGGCCGTGAGCAGCGCCAACCGGTCGGGGTCCGCACCCGCCACGAGCTACGCCGAGGCCGAGGCGCAGCTCGGCGACTCGGTCGCCGTCTACCTCGACGCCGGCCCGTCCGGCGCGGCCGTCCCCAGCACGATCGTCGACACCTCCGGGCCGGTCCCGCGCCTGCTGCGCCTCGGCGCGCTCGACCTGGACACGCTGCGCACGGTGGCCCCCGACCTCCTCGCGGAGTAGGAGCGGCGTGGGACGGGGTTCGGCGGGGCAGGCCCTAGGCTGACCGTCATGACCTCCGCCACTCCCTCGTGGGGCCCCGACTTCGCCGCGCTCGAGGCGATCGACCCCGACATCGCCCGGATCCTGCTGGCCGAGCGCGACCGCCTCAACGACGGCCTGCAGCTCATCGCCAGCGAGAACTTCACCTCGCCGGCAGTCCTCGCCGCGCTCGGGTCGACACTGTCGAACAAGTACGCCGAGGGCTACCCGGGGCGCCGCTACTACGGCGGCTGCGAGGTCGTCGACGAGGCGGAGAACCTCGGCATCGAACGGGCGAAGGCGCTGTTCGGCGCCGACCACGCCAACCTGCAGCCGCACAGCGGCGCCAGCGCCAACCTCGCGGTGTACGGCGCCTTCATGAAGCCGGGCGAGACCCTCCTCGCGATGAGCCTCCCGCACGGCGGCCACCTCACCCACGGGACGAAGGTCTCGTTCTCCGGCAAATGGTTCAACGCCGTCCACTACGGCGTCGCCCAGGACACCGAGGACATCGACTACGACCAGATGCGCGACCTCGCGCGCGAGCACCGTCCGAAGATGATCATCTGCGGCGGCTCGGCCATCCCGCGGCTCATCGACTTCGCGGCGTTCCGCTCGGTGGCCGACGAGGTCGGCGCGATCCTCATGGTCGACGCCGCGCACTTCATCGGCCTCGTCGCCGGGGGCGCCATCCCGAGCCCGGTGCCCTACGCCGACGTCGTCACGTTCACCACGCACAAGGTCCTGCGCGGCCCGCGCGGCGGCATGCTCGTCTGCAAGGCCGAGCACGCCGCGGCCCTCGACAAGGCCGTCTTCCCGATGATGCAGGGCGGCCCGCTCATGCACGCGGTCGCCGCGAAGGCGGTCGCCCTCAAGGAGTGCGCCACCCCGGAGTACGCCGCCTACACACGCCAGGTCATCGCGAACTCGAAGGCCCTCACCGCGGGCCTCGAGGCCGAGGGCATGCGGGCCATCAGCGGTGGCACCGACACGCACCTGTCGCTGCTCGACCTGCAGGGGATCGGCGTCACCGGCGCCGAGGCCGAGGCCCGCGCCGGTGCGGCGAGGATCGTGCTCAACAAGAACGCGATCCCCTACGACCCGCAGCCGCCGAGCATCGCCTCCGGCATCCGTGTCGGCACGCCCGCCACGACCACCCAAGGCATGGACGAGGCCGACATGGCGGTCGTCGCGCGGCTCATCGGGCGCGCGGTTCGCGACGCCGACGGCTCGCAGGTCGCCGACGTGACCGCCGAGGTGCACGCCCTCGTCGCGGACAAGCCGGCCTACGCCTCCTAGGGCCGTCCCGTGCGCGAGTACCTCCTCTGTCTGTTCGTCGCCGCATCGGTGACCTACCTGGCCACGCCCGTGGCCCGGCAGTTCGCCCTGTGGTGGGGAGCGATGGCGGACGTCCGCGACCGCGACGTGCACGACGAGCCGACTCCCCGGCTCGGGGGGCTCGGCATGGCCGCCGGCCTGCTCGCCGCGATGCTGGTGGCCAACCAGCTCCCGCTCATGCGGTCGGTCTTCGAGGGCTCGACTGAGCCGCAGGCGCTGCTCTCCGGTGCCCTCGTGCTCGTCGTCCTCGGGATGATCGACGACAAGTACGGCCTCGACGCGCCCACGAAGTTCGCCGGACAGGCGCTCGCCGGCGCGGTCATGGCGCTGCAGGGGATCGCGATCGTGTGGCTCCCGATCGACGGCACGCTCGTGCTCGACCCCGTCACCTCGGTCCTGCTGACCGTGCTCGTCGTCGTCGTGGCGGTCAACGCGATCAACTTCGTCGACGGCCTCGACGGCCTCGCCGCGGGGATCGTGGGCATCGGCTCGCTGGCGTTCTTCGCCTACTCCTACCTGCTCTCCTTCGAGTACGGCTTCACCCGCGCCACCCTGGCGGCGCTCGTGTCCGCGATCCTCGCCGGCATGTGCGCGGGGTTCCTGCCGCACAACCTCAACCCCGCCCGGGTGTTCATGGGCGACACCGGCTCGATGCTCATCGGGCTGCTGCTCGCGAGCTCGGTGATCACCCTCGTGGGCCAGCTCGACCCCAACGTCGTCCCCGGCCCCACGTTCGTGCCCGCCCTGCTCCCGATCGTGCTGCCCGCCGCGGTGATGGCCGTGCCCCTGCTCGACATGTGGCTGGCCGTCGTACGCCGGACCCGCGCCGGCCGCAGCCCGTTCTCCCCGGACAAGCAGCACCTCCATCACCGGCTCCTCGAGCTCGGCCACAGCCAGCGCCGAGCCGTCCTGCTCATGTACGGCTGGACTGCCCTGCTCGCCTTCACCGCGGTGGGGCTCGCCTTCGTCCCGGTGAGCGTCGCTGCGGTCTGGTTCGTGGCCGGGGTCCTGGCGCTGCTCGTCGCCGTCCGCTGGCCGCGGATGCGCACCTCGCGTGTCCGGATGTAGGTCGGACCGGTCGATGAGACTCAGGTCGCACCCGCGTCGTTTGGGTGAGGCTGCGCCCTGCCCCTAGGCTGCGCACGTGCCCGCCGCCTCCGACGGACCGTCCTCCTCCGGCCTCGTCCCCGCCGCCGCAGCGACCTCTGTCGCCCTGCGGGCCTCCGTGATCCTCACCTCCGTGGCCGGCGTCGCCGCCACCGTGCTCGGTGCGCTCCTCGGCGGCGGCAACGCAGCCCTCGGGGCCGGGCTGGGGGCCCTCATCGCGGTGGCCTTCTTCGCGGCCGGCCAGTACGCCGTGACCCGGCTGCTCGACTCGCACCCGGAGATGGCGCTGTCGGGCGGCCTGCTCGTCTACCTCACCCAGATCCTCGTGCTCTTCGTCCTGATCGCCCTGCTCAAGGGTCAGGAGTGGCTCGACGTGAAGTGGTTCGCCGGCACGATCGTGCTGTGCACGTTCGTCTGGATCGGTGCCCAGCTCTGGACCGTGAACCGGATCAAGACCCTCATCGTCGAGCCCGCCCCGGGCGACGACCAGCAGGCGGAGGTGGACCAGTGAGCACCCCCGTTCCGTCCTCCGCCACGCCGGGTCCCGGCCCCCGCGTGACCCCGCCCCCCGCATCCGGTCACCACGACGCCCAGTGGTACCGTCGCGTCGCGACGAAGGCGTCCGCGGAACCGGACACGCTGCCCGAGGGCCGCGTGTCAGACGATGCGGCATGGTCCGCCGTCAGCCTGCTGACCGCGGGGATCCTGCTCTACGGCGGCATCGGCTGGCTCGTGGGCCGCTTCCTGGGAAACCAGTCGCTCTTCATCGCGCTGGGCGTCCTCTTCGGAGTCGTCCTCGCCATGTTCATGCTGTTCCGCCGGCTCGAGCCCCCCAAGGCTCGAGCCCGAGAGGCCGCGGCAGAGCCGGAGACCACCGGCAGCCGCACGGAGGACGTCGCACCGATGCCCGCCCTGACCGACCCCACCGACCCGATGGAGTCGCACCGTGTCCGGTAGCGCCCTGCTGGCCGCTGACTCCAGCTGCCACCTCAACTCCGGCTGCGGCTTCCCGGCGCCGGACGCGACGATCTTCAACTACGACGCCATCTGGCAGTTCGACATCGCCGGGCTCACGTTCCACATCACCAAGCCGATGCTGATGCTGTGGATCGCCGCCGCCGTCGTGGTGGTCTTCTTCGTGCTGGCGTTCCGCAAGGCCGTCGTCGTGCCGCGGGGGATCCAGAACATCGGGGAGTACGGCTACCTCTTCGTCCGAGACGGCATCGCCCGCGACACGATCGGCGTCAAGGGCGACGCGTTCGTCCCGGTGCTCTTCTCGTTCTTCTTCTTCATCTGGGTGCTCAACTTCATGAGCATCGTGCCGTTCCTGCAGTTCCCGGTCACGTCGCGCTTCGCGATCCCGCTGGCCTTCGCCGTGCTGGTCTACCTGCTCTGGGTGCCGCTCGGCGTGAAGCGCCAGGGCGCCGGCTCGTTCTTCAAGGCCATGACCATGCCGCCGGACGTGCCCAAGGCGATGTACGTCCTGCTGATCCCGATCGAGATCCTCTCGAACTTCATCGTGCGGCCGTTCACGCACTCCGTGCGTCTGTTCGCGAACATGTTCGCGGGCCACATGCTGATCGTGACCTTCTCGGTCGCGACCTGGTACCTCCTGTCGCCCTCGATCATCGGCGTCCTCGGCTCGGCGGCCTCGTTCGTGGTCACCGTGGGGCTCACCGCCTTCGAGATGCTGATCCAGGCGCTGCAGGCCTACGTCTTCACCCTCCTGGCGGCCGTCTACATCAACGACGCCGTCAACGCCCACTGACCCACCGCTCCACCCGCTCCACGCGCAGCTCGCACCACCCATGACCGGCGGAACAGCCGCCGGCCGACACTAAGGAACACGACATGTCGCTCCTCGCAGAGCAGGTTTTCCAGGTCACCGGCTCGCTCGGCTCGATCGGCTACGGCCTCGCCGCGATCGGCCCCGGCATCGGCGTCGGCATCATCTTCGGTCAGGGTGTGCAGGCCATCGCCCGCCAGCCCGAGGCCTACGGCGTCATCCGCCAGAACATGATCCTGGGCTTCGCCCTCACCGAGGCGCTCGCGCTCATCGGCTTCGTGGCGCCGTTCGTCTTCGGTAAGTGACCTGCTCGTCCCGATCGATCGTCACTGACGGAGAACTCCTGTCATGAACCTTCTTGCTGAAGACGCGCCGAACGTCCTCGCCGTACCCCTCGACGAGCTCATCCTGGGCATCGTCGCGTTCCTCATCGTGTTCTGGGCGCTGGCGAAGCTGGCCCTGCCGGGCATCCGCAAGGCGCTCGACGAGCGGACGGCGACCATCGAGGGCGGAATCGAGCGCGCTGCGACGCGCGAGGCCGAGGCCAACGCGCTCTACGAGCGGTACCAGGCCCAGCTCGCCGAGGCCCGGACCGAGGCGGCCCAGATCCGCGCCCAGGCCCAGTCCGACAAGCTGGCCATCGTCGAGGAGGCCAAGGCCGAGGCGGTCGAGGCCGCCGCGACGGTGACGGCTCGTGCCGACGCCGCCATCTCGGCCGAGCGCGCCTCGACCATCGCGTCGCTGCGCAGCGAGGTGGGCACGCTCGCGCTCACCCTGGCCGGCAAGGTCGTGGGGGAGTCCCTCGAGGACGACGCCCGAGCCCGTGCCACCGTCGATCGGTTCATCGCCGATCTCGAGGCGCAGGCGGCAGGCCACTGATGCTCGGTTCCTCGCGCGAGTCCCTCACCGCGCTGCGTGCCTCGCTCGACGCGCGCCGCGGCGATGAGGGCTTCGCCTCCGTCTCCGGCGACCTGCTCGCGGTCGCGGGCATCCTGGGCGACGAGAAGTCGTTGCGCCAGACGCTCGCCGACTCCGGGCAGCCCGTGGAGCTCCGGTCCGGGATCGCGACCTCGCTGTTCGAGGGCAAGATCGCCGCGCCGTCGATGGCGGTCCTCACCGACGTCGTCAGCGCCCGGTGGTCGAGCGATGCCGACCTGGTCGACGCCGTCGAGCAGCTCGGTGCGCAGGCGGCCTTCACCGTCGCCGAGACCGACGGCTCGCTCGACCGGGTCGAGGACGAGCTGTTCACCTTCAGCCGGGCCGTCGACGAGTCGCCCGAGCTGCAGCTCGCGCTCACCGACCCGTCGGTGGACTCCGCGAGCAAGGGCGCTCTCGTGCGCGACCTCGTGGGGACGTCGGCGTCGCCGGTGTCGACCGCGCTGCTCGCGCACGCGGCCGGCCACCTCCGGGGGCGCCGGCCCGCCGCGGCCGTCGAGGAGCTCGCGCGCCTCGCGTCCGACCAGCGGCGCCAGGTGCTCGCCCAGGTGCGCAGCGCGATCGACCTCGACGCCGACCAGCGCACCCGCCTCGCCGGCGCCCTCACGCGCCTGCAGGGCCGGCAGGTCCGCGTCAACGTGATCGTCGACCCCGAGGTCGTCGGCGGCATCGTCGTCCAGGTGGGCGACGACGTCATCGACGGCAGCGTCTCGGCCCGACTGGAGCAGGCGCGCCGCGCCCTCTCCGCCTGAACCAGCCCGACCCGCACGACCGCACTCCAGACCGAACGATCCATGACAGCACCACGCCGAGCACGGCGTGTGGAACGAGAGAGCAGGGCACGATGACTGAGCTGACGATCCGGCCGGAGGACATCCGCGACGCGATCGCGCGGAACGTCGCGTCGTACGCACCCGGGACCACGCGCGAGGAGGTCGGGCGCGTCACGGAGACGGGCGACGGCATCGCGCGCGTCGAGGGTCTGCACTCGGCGATGACCAACGAGCTGCTCGAGTTCGAGGGCGGTCTCCTCGGTCTCGCGCTCAACCTCGACATCCGCGAGATCGGCACCGTGCTCCTCGGCGACGGCTCACGCATCGAGGAGGGTCAGTCGGTCAAGCGCACTGGCGAGATCCTCTCGGTGCCGGTCGGCGACGGCTTCCTCGGCCGCGTCGTGGACCCGCTGGGCACCCCGATCGACGGCAAGGGGCCGGTCGAGGCCGAGGCGCGTCGCGCCCTCGAGCTGCAGGCGCCCACCGTCGTCCAGCGCCAGCCGGTGAAGGAGCCGATGCTCACGGGCATCAAGGCCATCGACGCCATGACGGCGATCGGCCGCGGCCAGCGCCAGCTCATCATCGGCGACCGCCAGACCGGCAAGACCGCGGTGGCGATCGACACGATCATCAACCAGAAGGGCA
>JADGOZ010000057.1 GCA_017882705.1 Candidatus Nanopelagicales bacterium
CCGCGTGGCGGGCCGCGCACGACCATGCCGCCCCGGCGGTCGCGATCATCAAGCACGCCAACCCGTGCGGGATCGCGGTCGGAACGGATATCGCCGACGCGCACGCCAAGGCCCACGCGTGCGACCCACTCTCCGCGTACGGCGGGGTCATCGCGGCCAACCGGACGTTGACGGTTGCTGCGGCCGAGCAGATCGCGCTGATCTTCACCGAGGTGGTGCTCGCGCCGGACTTCGAGCCGGGGGCGCTCGAGATCCTGCGGAAGAAGAAGAACCTCCGGGTGCTCAAGGTGGAGCGGGCGTCCCAGCAGGGCGTGGAGCAGCGAGCGATCAGCGGGGGCCTCCTGGTGCAGGCGAGCGACCACATCGATGCCGGTGGCGACGACCCCGACAACTGGACCCTGGCGACTGGCGAGGCCGCGGACGCGGCGACGCTCGCGGACCTCGCCTTCGCGTGGCGCGCGGTGCGGGCGGTGAAGTCCAACGCGATCCTGCTGGCCCGGGACGGCGCTTCGGTCGGCGTCGGGATGGGTCAGGTCAACCGGGTGGACTCGTGCAAGCTGGCGGTCGCCCGGGCCGGGGCCGAGCGAGCCGACGGCGCGGTGGCCGCCTCGGACGCGTTCTTCCCGTTCGCCGACGGGCTGCAGGTGCTCATCGACGCCGGGGTGCGCGCCGTCGTGGAGCCGGGCGGCTCGGTGCGCGACGCCGAGGTGATCGCAGCGGCACAGGCGGCTGGCATCACGCTCTACTTCACCGGAACCCGACACTTCGCCCACTGAGCGGGGGACTGGCCCAGGGCGTCACTGGCTGAACGGGGACTGGCCCAGGGCGTCACTGGCTGAGCGCGTCGCGCAGGTCACGCGCGGCGTCGGCAGCGATCCGCGGGCTCGCGATCGGCAGCGCAGCTCCGCGGAACATCCGCCGCGCGGCGGCGACGTCGCGCGGCCGGTCCACCGTCAGCACGGCGCGCAGCTCGCGCGGGCCGCGTCGGGGCTCAGGTGCGAAGTACAGCGCGGCCCAGCCGGGTTGGCCCTCGCGGAGCACCACGTGGTCGCCGCGCCGCGGCAGGCCGGTGAGCGTCAGCTCGTGCCCCAGCTGGCTGGAGAAGACATACGGTGCGAGGTCCGCTCGCAGGTCGGCGTGGGCGTCGGACACTCCGAGAAGGGTGCGCACGGCCACCTCGGGCCCGCGCAGGGCCGCGTCCCAGTGGCCGCCCGGTACCCAGCCGTGGCGCGCGGAAAGGCGATCCGCACAGTCGCCGACCGCGATCACGTGCGGTGGGAGGTCGAGCACGCGGTATCCGCCGTCCACCTGGATCGAGCCGCTCGGGGTGAGCGGAACCGTCCCGACCAGCCAGTCGGTCGCCGGCCGGGCACCGACCGCGGCGACCACGACGTCGCCTCGCACCGCCCGGCGGTCGCCGAGCAGCACTCGGCCGTCGATCACCTCTGCGACCGGCGTCCCGAGCACGAGCGTGATGTCGAGCGCGTCGTACCACGGGCCAAGGCGACCTCCCACCAGGTCCCCGAGGACGCCCGCGAGCGGCGCCAGCCCGGCCTCGATCACCGTGACCTGGTGCCCGGCGGCGCGAGCGACGCCGGCGAGCTCCCCGCCGATCCAGCCGGCGCCGATGCAGACGAGGTGCCCGCTGGTCCCGAGCGCGGCCCGCAGCGCATCGGCGTCGGCGGCGGTGTGCAGGGTGAGCGCCGACTCCCAGCCGGCGGGTCTTCGTGCCCGGGCACCGCACGCGAGCACGACGGCGTCGGCCCGGTACGTCCCGGCCGAGCTCGTGACCTCGGCGGACGTGTCGGAGACCGTGAGCGCGATCGCCGGCTCGCCGAGGCGCAGGTCGTCCACGGCGGCGTCGAGGTCGAAGCGCCGATCCTCGGCGAGCCACTCCGGCGTCGTCCGCGCCAGCAGCTCCTTGGACAGCGGTGGCCGGTCGTACGGGGCGATGCCCTCGGCGCCCAGCAGGGTGACGTGCCCGGCGAAGGAGTGCTCGCGAAGGGCGCGGACCGTCCCGAACCCTGCCAGGCCGGCGCCGACGACGAGAATCGAGCGGATCTCGCGCTCCGGCGGGGCGGAACGCGCGTTCGGGGCATGGCCGGTCACGGTGCCACGGTAGTGTCACCAGCCGTGAGGAGTCCTCGGTGAACGTGCCCACGGTTCCCGCTGCCGACGCGCCCGTCCGCGCGACGCCGCCGGCCGTCGGACCGGTACGACGAGCGCTTGCTTTCCTTCTCGTGGCCACGGTCGTGGTGGTGCTCGTCTGGGGGGTCTCTCCCGCGACGCTGCTGCTCGGGTCCGTCCTTGTCATCGCCGCCGTGGCTCGGCTCCTGATCCGGGCCGCGCGGATCCCCTCGCTGGTCGTCCGGTCGCGGCTCACCGACTCAGCGGTGCTCGCGGTGCTGGGCATCGGGATCGCGGTGCTCGGTCAGCTCACCACGTGCGTGTCATGCCTGGTGGTGCTCAGGCCTCGCCCTCGGTGTCGAAGGCCTCGGAGTCGTCGAGCTCGGAGTCGTCGACGACGTCCTCGATCATCTCGGTGAACGAGGTGCCGGCCGGA
>JADGOZ010000058.1 GCA_017882705.1 Candidatus Nanopelagicales bacterium
CCACGGTCGGCTCACCGGGCTCATCACCGTGAAGGACTTCGTCAAGTCCGAGCAGTACCCCCAAGCGTCGAAGGACCCCGACGGACGCCTCATGGTCGGTGCCGCCATCGGCTACTTCGGTGACGCGTGGGACCGCGCGACG
Source organism: Candidatus Nanopelagicales bacterium (assembly GCA_017882705.1). Lineage (GTDB taxonomy): Bacteria > Actinomycetota > Actinomycetes > S36-B12 > CAIYMF01 > Longivirga. Next base: position 143 of record JADGOZ010000058.1, read on the forward strand.
ACCCTGGTGGAGGCCGGCGTCGACGTCCTCGTGGCCGACACCGCGCACGGGCACGTGCGCCTGCTGCTCGACATGGTCGCCCGGCTCAAGAGCGACCCCGCGACCCGGCACGTGCAGGTCATCGGCGGCAACGTCGCGACCCGCGACGGTGCGCAGGCGTTCGTCGACGCGGGCGCGGACGCCGTCAAGGTCGGCGTCGGACCTGGGTCGATCTGCACGACCCGCGTCGTCACCGGCGTCGGAGCGCCCCAGATCACCGCCGTCTACGAGGCCGCGCTCGCCTGCAAGCCGGTCGGCGTACCCGTGATCGCTGACGGCGGACTGCAGTACTCCGGCGACATCGCGAAGGCGATCGTCGCGGGCGCCGAGTCGGTGATGGTGGGCTCGATGCTCGCCGGCTGCGACGAGAGCCCGGGCGACGTCATCTTCGTCAACGGCAAGCAGTACAAGTCCTACCGCGGCATGGGGTCGCTCGGCGCGATGTCGTCGCGCGGCAAGAAGTCCTACTCCAAGGACCGCTACTTCCAGGCCGAGGTCGAGAGCGACGACAAGATCGTGCCCGAGGGCGTCGAGGGCCGGGTGGCCTACCGCGGCCCGCTGTCGGCCGTCGCGCACCAGCTGGTCGGCGGCCTGCGCCAGTCGATGTTCTACGTCGGTGCCCGCACCATCCCGGAGCTCCAGGAGCGCGGCCGCTTCATCCGGATCACGGCGGCGAGCCTCAAGGAGAGCCACCCGCACGACATCCAGATGACCACCGAGGCACCCAACTACCCCTCGTAGCCCAGCCGGCACCATCCCTGCGTCGTAGAGGACAGCTGTGACCGAGATCGAGATCGGACGCGCCAAGCGCGCCCGTCCGGCGTACGCGCTCGACGACATCGCCATCGTGCCGAGCCGGCGCACCCGCGACCCCGAGGCCGTCTCGATCGCCTGGCGCATCGACGCCTACTCCTTCGACACGCCGGTCCTCGCCGCGCCGATGGACTCGGTCGTCTCGCCGGCGACCGCGATCGAGATCGGCCGGCTCGGCGGGCTCGGCGTCCTCGACCTCGACGGCCTCTGGACCCGCTACGACGACCCCGAGCCACTGCTGGCCGAGATCGCCGGGCTCCCCGCGGAGCGCGTCACGCCGCGCCTGCAGGAGATCTACGCCGCGCCGATCCGGACCGACCTCATCGCCTCGCGCATCGCCGAGATCCGCGCCGGCGGCGTCACCGTCGCCGCGGCGCTGTCGCCGATGCGGACCTCCCAGTTCGCGAAGGCCGTCGTCGACGCGGGAGTCGACATCTTCGTGATCCGTGGCACGACCGTGAGCGCCGAGCACGTCTCGCCGCCGGAGACCGCGCGCGAGCCGCTCAACCTCAAGCAGTTCATCTACGAGCTCGACGTCCCGGTCATCGTGGGCGGCTGCGCGACCTACCAGGCGGCGCTGCACCTGATGCGGACCGGCGCCGCAGGCGTCCTGGTCGGCTTCGGCGGCGGTGCCGCGCACACGACGCGCGACGTCCTCGGCGTACGCGTGCCGATGGCCTCGGCGATCGCCGACGTCGCGGCCGCGCGTCGCGACTACATGGACGAGTCCGGCGGACGCTACGTCCACGTCATCGCCGACGGCGGCGTCGGGCGCTCCGGCGACCTGCCCAAGGCGATCGCGTGCGGTGCCGACGCCGCGATGGTCGGCTCGCCGCTGGCGCGTGCCGTCGAGGCGCCCGGCCACGGCTCGCACTGGGGGATCGAGGCCACCCACCCCGAGCTCCCGCGCGGCGAGCGGGTGCAGCTGGGCACCGTCGGCACCCTCGCGGAGATCCTGCACGGTCCCTCGCGCACCGCCGACGGCACGATGAACCTCGTCGGCGCCCTGCGCCGCGCGATGGCCACCACCGGCTACTCCGACCTCAAGGAGTTCCAGCGCGTCGAGGTCGTGGTCATCCCGGCCCGCTGAGCCGGCGCCTTTCGACACGGGGCGTCGTCGAAAGATCGGACGGAGGCTACCGGCGGGTAACACGCTGCTCTACGCTGCGCCCATGACCGCCGAGCAGGTTCTCTCCGATCCCGCGCACGACGGCGCCCCGGCGCCGGAACCGGCCATCCCGGTCGCCACGGTCGCGCGGCTGCTGCGCCACGCCGTGGTGTCGCCGTCGGCGGAGCGGCTCGAGACGGTGTCGCCGTTCACCGGCGGGATCGCCGCGTCGCTGCCGCTCTCGGACGAGCACGACGTCGAGGCCGCGTTCGCGATGGCCCGCCGCGCGCAGCGCGTCTGGGCCGCCCGCTCGGTCCGCGACCGCGCCCGGGTCCTGCTGCGCTTCCACGACCTCGTGCTCGACCGTCAGTCCGAGGGGCTCGACCTCGCGCAGCTCGAGACCGGCAAGGCACGTCGCGACGCGTTCGAGGAGCTCGTCGACTGCGCGATCAACGCGCGGCACTACGCGCGGCGCGGCCCGGCGATGCTCGCGTCGAAGCGGCACCTCGGCGTCTTCCCGACGCTCACCGAGACCGTGCAGCACCATCACCCGAAGGGTGTCGTCGGGATCATCGCGCCCTGGAACTACCCCATCACGCTCGCCGTCACCGACGCGCTGCCGGCGCTGCTGGCGGGCAACGCCGTCGTCCTGCGCCCGGACATCCAGACCACGGTGACCGCGCTGTGGGCCGTCGACCTGCTGCGCGAGGCCGGCGTTCCCGAAGGGATCCTGCCGGTCGTGATCGGTCCCGGCTCCCGGCTCGGCCCGTGGGTCATCGAGCGCGCCGACTACGTCATGTTCACGGGGTCCACGCCGGTGGGTCGCGAGGTCGCGAAGCGCACGGGCGAGCGGCTCGTGGGCTGCTCGCTCGAGCTCGGCGGCAAGAACGCCCTCATCGTGCGGTCCGACGCGGACATCGAACGCTCCGCCGAGATCGCCGAGCGCGCCTGCTTCGCCAACTCCGGGCAGCTCTGCATCGGCATCGAGCGGCTCTACGTGCACGAGGACGTCGCCGACGAGTTCCTCGCGGCGTTCCTCCGCCGCGTCGAGGCGCTGCGCCTCAAGCCCGGCGTCGGCTGGGGCGCCGACATGGGCTCGCTCGTGTCGGCGAAGCAGCGCGACGCCGTCGTGCGCCACATCGAGGACGCGGTCGCGAAGGGCGCCGAAGTGCTCACCGGCGGTCGGGCGCGTCCCGACATCGGGCCGTTCTACGTCGAGCCCACGGTGCTGCGCGGCGTGACGCCCGACATGCTCGCGTGCCAGGAGGAGACCTTCGGCCCGGTGACGAGCGTCTACACGTTCCGCACCGACGACGAGGCGATCACCCTGGCGAACGACTCGATCTACGGCCTCAACGCCTCCGTCCTCACCCGCGACACCCGCACCGGCCGCGCGATGGCCCGCCGGATCCAGGCCGGCACGGTCAACGTCAACGAGGCCTACGGCGCCACCTGGGGCTCCACCGGAGCGCCCATGGGAGGCATGAAGGCGTCGGGACTCGGTCGCCGTCACGGGTCCGAGGGGCTGATGAAGTACACGGAGTCGCAGACCGTCTCGGTGCAGCGGCTCGTGGGGCTCGGGGCGCAGTTCGGCCGCTCCGACGAACAGTGGGCAGGGCACCTCACCACCGTGGTGCGGGCGATGAAGAAGGCGGGCGTGCGATGAGCGACAAGACGGCGGGCCAGGCGAGGACGGCAGAGCACTACGACGTCCTCGTGGTCGGGTCCGGCTTCGGCGGGTCCGTCACCGCGCTCCGGCTCACCGAGAAGGGCTACAAGGTCGGCGTCCTCGAGGCGGGACGCCGGTTCACCGACGACGAGTTCGCGAAGACCTCCTGGCGCGTCCGCAAGTTCCTCTACGCCCCGCGCCTCGGCCTCTACGGCATCCAGCGCATCCACCTGCTGCCCGACGCCGTCGTGCTGTGCGGCGCGGGCGTCGGCGGCGGCTCGCTGGTCTACGCGAACACGCTCTACGTGCCGCCGAAGGAGTTCTTCGAGGACCCGCAGTGGGCCGGCATCACCGAGTGGCAGCGCGAGCTCGCGCCGTTCTACGACCAGGCCACCCGGATGCTCGGCGTGACCCAGGTGCCGCACCGCACGCCGCTCGACGACGTCTTCGCGGAGGTCGCCAAGGACATGGGCGTCGGGCACACGTTCAAGCTCACGCCCGTCGGCGTCTTCTTCGGCGAGGGCAAGGGCACGCCGTCGCCCGACCCCTATTTCGGTGGCGTCGGCCCGGCGCGCGAGGGCTGCATGGAGTGCGGCTCGTGCATGACGGGCTGTCGCCACAACGCCAAGAACACGCTGCCGAAGAACTACCTCGGCCTCGCCGAGGCGGCCGGTGCCGTCGTCCACCCGCTCACGACCGTGCAGATCGTGCGCCCGCGGGCGCAGGGCGGCTACGCCGTGGAGACGGTGCGCACCGGGCCGCTCATGCGGGGACGGCGTACCTTCACCGCCGACCACGTCGTCATCGCGGCGGGCACCTTCAACACCCAGCGGCTGCTGCACCGCATGCGCGACGAGGGCTTCCTCCCGCGCATCTCCGCGCGGCTCGGCCTGCTCTCGCGCACGAACTCCGAGTCGATCGTCGGTGCCGTCTCCACCCGCAAGGACACCGACTTCACCCGCGGCGTCGCGATCACGTCGTCGTTCTTCCCGGACGAGCGCACCCACATCGAGCCGGTGCGCTACGGCAAGGGCAGCAACCTCATGAGCCTGCTCGCGACCGTCATGACCGACGGCGTCGAGGGCGTGCCGCGCTGGAAGGTCTGGGCCAAGCAGATCGCGTCCGACCCGAAGACCGCCGCCCGCTCGTTCGGCGTGCGGCACTGGTCGGAGAAGGGCGCGATCGCGCTCGTCATGCAGTCGGTCGACAACTCCCTCACCGTGCGCGGAGTCAAGGGCAAGCTGGGATTCCGCCTCACGTCGAAGCAGGGCGACGGCGAGCCGAACCCCACCTGGATCCCCGCGGGCAACGAGGCATCACGCCGGATCGCGGAGAAGATCGACGGGTTCCCGATGGGCCAGATCGGCGACCTCATCGACGCACCGATGACCGCGCACTTCGTCGGCGGCTGCTGCATCGGCGCCGACCCCGACAGCGGCGTCATCGACGGCTACCAGCGGGTCTTCGGGCACGAGGGGCTGCACATCGTCGACGGGTCGGCGGTGTCGGCCAACCTCGGTGTCAACCCCTCGCTCACGATCACGGCGCAGGCCGAGCGCGCGATGTCGCTGTGGCCCAACAAGGGCGAGGTCGACCTGCGTCCGCCGCTCGGTTCGGCCTACGTCGAGGTCGCGCCCGTGGCACCGCACGCCCCGGTCGTCCCTGCGGACGCGCCCGGAGCCCTGCGGCTCACGGCGTCGCCGGTCACCGACTGAGGCCGGCCCGGGCCGCGAGCGCGAGCTCGCGGATCCGCGCGATGTCCTCGGGCGAGTAGGGGCCGTTGACACCGGAGATCACGGCCAGCCGCATGCCGTGCTTGAGGCCGAGCTTGTAGATCTCCTTGACCTTCTCCCACTCGATGTTGCGCCCCACGGTGAAGGTCTCGAAGCGACCCTCGAGCGCCAGCACGACGGTCTCGGCCAGGCAGGCGTAGGCGACGTTGGCCGGCAGCCCGATGTTCTTCATGTGCACGTCGCCGGGCAGCTCGATCTCGCCGGACTCGATGACCAGCACGTCCGGGCGCTTCGCGACGTCCTCGGCCGACAGGTCGAGCGGACGTGCGACGTCGGTGATCACGCAGCCGGGCTTGACGGCCATGATGTCGAGGACGCGCTTGCCGGCGCCGGACGTCGCCGTGACGATGAGGTCCATCGCACCGAGGTGGTCGTCCGGCTTCGCCGCCACCTTGATCACGGCACGCGGGTGCTCGCGCTCGAGGTCCCTCTTGAGCGCGAGGAGCTTCGCCGTCTCGGGGGAGACGAGCCAGAGCTCGTCGGACGAGAGCGCGAGCAGCCGCGAGCACACCGACCCGATCGCCCCGGTGGCGCCGACGACCATGGCCTTCGCCCTGATGCGTCCCTCGTCGTCCACCTCGGAGATGCCGAGCTGCAGCATCGCGTCGTGGGCCGCCCACAGCGCGCCCGACGCGCTGTAGCTGTTGCCGGTCGTGATGGGCAGCGGTGCGCGCTTGGCCACGGTGACGCCGGCGTCGCCGACGACCTTCGTGAACGCGCCGAGGCCCATCACCTGCGCGCCGAGCTTCTGCGCGATGTCGGCGGCCTGGAGCAGCCGGTCGTAGGTGAACTCCGGACTGTGGGCCATCAGCTCCTTCGGCGTACCGCCGACGCTGATCAGCCAGCCCTCCGCCTGCGCGCCCGTGGGTGACGTGACGCCGGTGACGTGGCTGTACACGAATGGCGGCGCGTAGGCGAGGCCCTTCTCCACGACGTCCATGACGACCTGCGGCGAGTACTTGCTCATCGTCGCCAGGGGCTCGACCCTGCTGAAGAACTGCTGCGAGAGCGGGTGGATCACGAAGGCGAAGCGGCTCTTGCGCCGGAAGCCGTTGGGGTGGAGCACCCGCGGCTCGAGGCCGGCCGAGACGATCATGTCGAGCAGGTCGTCGTGCGTCAGGGCGCCGGCGCCGCCCGCGACGGCGATCATCATCGCTTCGAGCACGCCCGCGGTGACCGTGATGTCGAAGGGCTGCGGCACGGCGTCGAGCACCATGTCGACGTCGCGCTCGGCGAGGTAGGCGAGCCGGTCGTCGGAGACGGCCGCGGTGATGACGGCCTTGCCCGACAGGTCGTCGATGCCGAACGCCTCCAGCTCGTCGAAGGTGGCGACGACGACGTCGCAGTCCTTCGCGTAACGGTGCGCCATCGAGAGGGACAGCCGGGTCCCGGGAGCCTTGATCCGGGCCTGGACCTCCCCGGGCAGAAGGCGGACCGGCCACATGCCGGCCTTCGCGGCGAGCCCGAGCACGGGGTTGGAGTCGACCCTGGCCGGGACGTCCCAGCGCAGCAGCGGGTCGGCGAACTCGAGGTTCTTCGTGTACTCCTGCAGGACCCGCACGGTCTTCTGGTGGTTGAGGCCGCCGAGGACCAGGGTGCGGGCGTTGGTGAAGTAGCCGGGCATCTCGGCCTGCACGTGCCGGATCGCCCACTCCTGCAGCACGCCGCGCAGGGTGTGGCCGTCGGTCACGGGCACGATCGTCGTCGCGCGCTTCACCTGGTCGACGGCCTTCAGCTCGCCGTCGTACAGACCGGCCGCGCGTGCCTCGCGGATGCCGGTCACGGCGATGGCGTCGGCGAGGTGCTCCCACTCCCGGACGAGGTCCTCGGCCGCCGCGACGTCGCCGCCGGTGCCCAGGCGCACGACGCGGACGTCGCGGCCCAGGAACCTGACGGTCTCGTCGTAGTCGCGGTCGGGACTGGTGAGGCTGACGTTGACGATGAGCAGCGGTGGTGTCGAGGGCATCGGACTCGCTCTCCTGGTGCGTCGGGCGGTCAGACCATCGCCGCGGAGGTGTGCTCCGGGTGGGCGACCATGTAGTCGAGCAGCGTGTCGGCGTACGACGCGAACGCCGGGCAGGTCAGGCCGGTCGCCTCGAGCGCAGCGACGGTGTTGGTGGTCGGGTAGGTGGTGCGCGAGGCGAAGTAGTCGAGGCCCTCGGCGGGGATCCCGAGGAGGCGCTCCATGCCGGGCACGGAGCCGAGCACGGTGCGGGCGAACCCGAGCGGCAGCCGAGCCCACACGATGCGCTTGCCGAGGTGACCGGCGAACAGGTCGACGAGCTCGCGGACGGTCGGCGGATTGGGGTCGGTGAGGGCGAACGTCCCCCCGACCGTGTCGTCGAGGATGGACAGCTCGTCCATCGCCGCGATGACGAAGTCGCGCGGCACGAGCGAGATCACGACCGCGTCGGCGTCGCCGACAGCGGGCACGAGAGCCACCCGCGGCTGACGGCGCAGGAAGGAGGCGAGGAAGTAGGGGCCGTCGTACTTCTGGGTCTCGCCCGTGGTCGAGTCGCCGACCACGATGCCCGGGCGGTAGATCGTCGCGGGGAGGCCCTCGGCCATCGCGCGTCGGACGAGCAGTTCGGCCTCGTACTTCGTCAACTCGTAGTGGTTCAGGAACTCCTGGCCCTCGTCGAGCATCTCCTCGGTGAAGGCCCCGTCGAACTTGCCGCTGACGTAGCAGGTGCTGACGTACTGCAGGCGTCGCAGTGCGGGCAGCGATCGGCACAGGTCGAGCACGTGGTCGGTGCCGTCGACGTTGACCCGCCGGGCGATCGCCTCGTCGACGGTGAGGTCGTAGACGGCCGCGAGGTGCCACACCTCCGCGACGTCGTCGAGCCAGTCGCGGGCCTCCACGGACAGGCCGAGCCCGGGCCTCGTGATGTCACCCTCGACGAGTTCGACGCGGCCGCGGACGTGCGGGGCGTCGTTCTCGATCTCGACCAGCCGCGTGCGCGCCGTCAGGAGATGCCGGTTCTGCACGAGGCACACGGCGCGGGCGCCCTCGCGGCGGGCGAGCAGGCGGGGGAGCAGCGCGGAGCCGAGGAACCCGGGGAACCCGGTCATGAGCAGAACGGACACCTGCATCGCCTTCTCGTCGCCCGGCCTCGAGACCCGACTGTCGGGTCGTCGCGGAGCCGCGGCCCACAGGTCCATGGTCGTCGTGTTGCCACCGGTTGTCCTGTCCCGCGTCCGATGTGCGCGATCGCACAGCGCGGCGCAGGATCGCGGACCGTCCCTGCCCAGCAGATGGCTGGGCAACAGGGGTGGCCCGGGCGACGTCGCTCCCTACACTCCGGTCATGGGTGCGTGCCCGGACTGCGGGCGGGAGCCCCCGGGGGCGGGGTTCTCGTTCTGTCCGTGGTGTGGCGCAACCGTCCGGTCCGCGCCTAGGGACTCCGGTCGGCGTGCGACGGTGACGCTGCTCTTCGCGGATCTGGTGGGCTCGACCGAGCTGGGCGCCCGGCTCGATCCCGAGGTGCTGCGGGGCGTGCTGTCGTCGTACTGGGACGTGGCTCGCGGCGCGGTGGAGCGCCACGGCGGCACGGTGGAGAAGTTCATCGGCGACGCCGTCGTCGCGGTGTTCGGGATCCCGGTGGTGCGTGAGGACGACGCGATCCGAGCGGTGCGCGCCGCGGCCGACCTCCTCGCCGCGGTCGACGACCTCAATGTCGGGCTGCGAGCGCGGCTGGGCGTCGAGCTGGCGGTCCGGGTCGGGCTCAACACCGGCGAGGTGATGATCGCCGACGTGACCGGCGACGTCGCGCTGATGGCGGGCGACGCCGCGAACGTAGGGGCGCACCTGGAGCAGGCGGCCGGACCCCGGGTGGCCGAGCACCAGGGGTTCGTACCCGCCCTTCGGGCCGTGCGGACGCGGGTCGACACGTGCGAGGCGCTCGTCGCCAAGCAGCGCTAGGCGTGTGACGCGGCTCTCTCGCACGTCCTCGCGGATTGTCACATCGGTGACAGCCGCCCTCGGGGGACCTGAGGACTCTCGGAGTTGTTCCTGCGCCCGGCAGGAGCCCCGTCCGAGGAGGACCCCCATGAACCGCTTCGCACGCCGCCTCTCCGCCGCCGTCGTCGCCACCCTCGCCATGCTGTGGGTCACCGCCGCGTCCGCGTCCGCCGTCCGCGTCCCGCTCGACCAGGACGTCGCCCCCTACTCGACCGACGTCCCCGTCACCCTGACGCCGTCGGCCGCGACCGTGCCTGTGAACTCGACGCCCTGGCTGGTCACCGCCGCGCTCGTCGTCACCCTCGTCGTCGGCCTCGTCCTCGTGGTCCGAGGCAGCACTGCCTGCGCCGTGTTCGCCGAGCTCGATGCGCGCTCCCTCGTGCGGCTCTCCGCCGCCACGGGACGGCACCGCTACGACAAGGGGCAGATCGTCTTCCACCAGGGCGACGTCGGTGACTGCATGTACGTCGTGGCGCGCGGGTCGGTCGAGATCTCTGTGCAGGACCCCGACGGCGGCGTCGCCGTGCTCGCGCGGCTCGCGCCGCCGACGGCGTTCGGCGAGCTCGCCGTCATCGACGGCGGCCCGCGCGTGGCGATGGCCGTCGCCCGTGAGCCGACCGAGCTCGTGCGGATCCCGCGCGCGACCGTCCTCGCGCTGTTCGCCACCGAGCCGTCGGTGTCGGGTGCGCTCATGAGCTCCCTGGTCGGGCTGGTGCGCCGCGTCGACGAGCAGGTGTCCGACCTCGCCCTCCGCCGACTCCCGCAACGCGTCCGTCGGCACCTGCTGTCCGAGGCGGTGCGGCAGACCGGCTCGACCGACACGGGCCCCGACGGCGTACTCGTCGTGGACCTGCGCATCAACCAGTCCGACCTCGCCCGTCAGGTCGGTGGCTCGCGCCAGCAGGTCAACCGGATCCTCGCGGCCCTCGACGGTGCCGGCGCGATCGAGCGCCGCGGCCAGCGCATCGTGGCCGTACGACCCCGGCTGCTCGCCTTCGACGAGTAGCCCCACGCCGGAAATGCTCGTAGCGGGTGTGTCCCTAGTCGAGCCGCCCAATGACCGGCATTCCGCGCGGCCCTGGATGCGCGCGTAACAGTCAGAAGTGCTCAGCAATCGGCACTGGAGTGAGCACTTACTACTGTTACACGCGTGACGGACGTAGAGCAGACGTGCCGACCTCGCTCGCCTCAGTGAGAACGAACTGGCAACAGGCGCAGTGGGCTAGGGAGTTGTCAACGCCTGGGATACGGCGTTCATGGCTTCCGAGTCCGTGCCATAGGCAACCCACCCGGCTCCCACGGTGCCGTGGTGCGGCGTGGCCGCGAGGGCTTGCGCGCCGTCGAACCAGGCGTACGCCATGTCTGTGCTCGGCAGCACAACGAAGAGGATTGTTGAGCCATTCATCACGCACGAGCCCGTCGAGGTCACGCCAGCAGCAGGGCTACCAACCCGACCGTGACCAGGACAGTGCGAACCGGACGTGACCTTGGTTTGGCGAGTGGTCGCTCGTGGAGGACCTGCTCGCTGGTCGTCATACGCACAGTATCGACGTCGGGTGAGGCCATCTGAAGGTGTGATTCCGGGCGCTCGGTAGTGGCAGATCTGACCGGCGGTCACTCGTTGCTCGAAGGCAGGATGGGCCGCGCGTGGCCGCGGGTTCCGGGACGGACGGGGTGGCTCTCCCCGTCGACAGTTACACGTCAGAGGCCGCCGCTGCCGTAATCCCGTCCGACGTGGCGTCCCTTGGCCATCTGCTCTTCAACCCTCGCCCTCGACCAACGGCGATGATCGACCATCGGGCGACCCATCGCGCCCTTCACCGGCGGCAGCACCGGCTCGATCCGAGCCCACATCTCATCGCTGAGAACAGCAGTCCGCGTCATAGCCGAATCATTCAGGCCAAGCACCGCTC
>JADGOZ010000059.1 GCA_017882705.1 Candidatus Nanopelagicales bacterium
CCGGAGGTGACGGTGTCGACGGCGCTCATGTCAGGCCTTCTCGGAGAGGACGGGGTCGATCATGCCCAGCAGCCGCGAGCGGTCGACCTCGTCGATGGCCCGGGCGGCGACCCGGCCCTGGCGGTCGAGCACGAGCGTGGTGGGGATGGCGCTCGGCGGGAGCTGGCCGGCGAACGCGAGGACGAGGGAGTTGTCGCCGTCGTACATCGAGGGGTAGGAGATGCCGAAGCTGCGGGAGAACGCCTGGGCGTTGTCGAGGGAGTCCTTGCCGCCCGAGACGATGCCGACGAACGTGACGCCCTTGGCCTTGGTCTCGTCGTAGACCTTCTCGAGCGCGCCCGCCTCGCGACGGCACGGCGCGCACCACGAGGCCCAGAAGTTCACGACCACGACCTTGCCACGCAGCGACGCCAGATCGAGCTCGGTGCCGTCGAGAGTGGTGCCTCTCACGGTCGGCGCGACCGTGCGGTCGGCCGGCGCGAGCAGGGTCGTGGACCCGTCGCCCGCGACGAAGCGGGTCGAGCCGTCGGCGGTCCCTGAGGTCGTGGCGCAGCCGGCCAGTGCCAGCACCGCGAGCGCCACGACGGCGGCGGCACGGCTGCGGCGGGCGGTCACGGCATCTCCTCTGTCGGGCTCGACGTAGTGCGGGACGTGCGGCGTGCGGCGGTGGTTCCGGGACCGCCGTGGCGACCCGGTCACACCGTCAGGCGCCCTTGGCCTTCTGGGCCGAGGCGCCGGCTGCGCGGACGAGGTCGGCCGAGGGCTCGGTGTAGGTGATGGCCACCAGCGTGTCGTCGTCGAACGTGAGCGAGGTCAGGCTGGCGAGCCCGCACTGGCGCTTGCGCGGGTCGTGCACGAACCGCCGCTGCTCGGCGTCGAGCCGGGCGATCCAGATGGGCAGCTGGTGGCTCACCAGCACCGCCTCGTGGCCGCGAGCGGCGCTGCGTGCGGCGGTGACCCCGGAGCGCATCCGCGCGGCGAGGTCGACGTAGTGCTCCCCCCAGCTCGGGGCGAGCGGGTTCCAGAGGTGACGCCAGGCCTTGGGGCTCTTGAGCACGCCGTCCCCGACGCCGACCCGCGAGCCCTCGAAGACGTTGGTCGCCTCGACGATGCGGTCGTCGATCGTGACCGGGAGACCGTGCGCGGCCGCGACGGGGGTCGCGGTCTGCTGGGCCCGCTCGAGCGGCGAGGACACCACGGCGGTGACGTCGCGGTCGGCCAGCGCCTCGGCGGCGCGCACGGCCATCTGCTCGCCGAGCCCGGAGAGCCGGAACCCGGGCAGGCGGCCGTAGAGGACGCCGGTGGGGTTGAAGACCTCGCCGTGGCGGAGCAGGTGGACGACCGTGCGGGTGCTCATGCGAAGTCCTTCGCGACGTCGGGGTGCGCGCTCGCCGCGGCCTTCGCCGCCTCGGGCAGCGCGTCGACGAGGCGGTCGAGCGCGGTGTCGTCGTGCGAGCCGGACACGAACCAGGCCTCGTAGGCGCTCGGCGGGAGGTAGACGCCCCGGTCGAGCATGGCGTGGAAGAAGGCGGCGTAGCGGAAGGCCTCCTGGGTGCGCGCCTCGTCGTAGTCGCGCGGGGCCTCGGCGCTGAAGAACACCGAGAACAGGTTGCCCGCGGTCGACAGCGAGTGCACGACGCCCTCGGCCGTCAGCGCCTCGGACACGAGCCGGCCGACCTTGGCGGCGGTGGCGTCGAGGCGGGGGTAGAGCTCCGGGGTGCACGCGCGCAGCGTGGCGAGCCCGCAGGCGGCGGCGATCGGGTTACCCGCGAGCGTGCCCGCCTGGTAGACCGGGCCGGCCGGGGCGAGGTGCGCCATCACGTCGGCGCGGCCGCCGAACGCCGCGGCCGGGAGGCCGCCGCCCATGACCTTGCCGAAGGTGACGAGGTCGGGGGTCCAGGAGGAGTCCTCGCGGGCCTCGAGCTCGAGCCAGCCGCCACGGGCGACGCGGAAGCCGGTCATGACCTCGTCGACGACGAGCAGCGCGCCGTGGGCCTGGGCGATTCGGGCGAGCTCGGCGTTGAAGCCGTCGCGCGGGGCGATGACGCCCATGTTGGCGGCCGAGGCCTCGGTGATGACGACGGCGATCTCGTCGCCGTGCTCCGCGAACGCGGCCTCGACCGCGGCGATGTCGTTGTAGGGCAGCACGATCGTGTCGTGAGCCTGGGCGCCGGTGACGCCCGGGGTGTCGGGCAGAGCGAAGGTCGCGAGGCCCGACCCGGCCGCGGCGAGCAGGGAGTCGACGTGGCCGTGGTAGCAGCCGGCGAACTTCACGACCTTCGCGCGACCGGTGAAGCCACGGGCCAGGCGGATCGCCGACATCGTGGCCTCGGTGCCGCTGCTGACGAGTCGTACCTGCTCGGCCGCCGGGACGCGCGACACGATCTCCTCGGCGAGGAGCACCTCGCCGATGCCGGGGGTGCCGAACGAGAAGCCTCGGGTGGCGGCCTCGCGCACGGTCTCGACGACGTCGGGGTGGGCGTGACCGAGGATCATCGGCCCCCACGAGCAGACCAGGTCGAGGTAGTCGCGACCGTCGGCGTCGGTGATGTACGGACCGCGACCCGAGGCCATGAAGCGCGGGGTGCCGCCGACCGACAGGAACGCGCGGACCGGGGAGTTCACCCCGCCCGGAGTGACGGCCTTGCCGCGGGCGAACAGCGCCTGCGACTCGGGGGCGACGTCGTCGTACGGGCTGACCGGCACGGGGGTCACGCCTTCCCTTCGGAGATGCGGCCTTCGGAGATCCAGCGGGCGACCTCGGCCGCCCAGTAGGTGAGGACGATGCCGGCGCCCGCGCGGTGGATCGAGGTGATCGACTCGACGACCATGCGGTCGCGGTCGATCCAGCCGCGCTCGGCCGCTGCCTCGACCATCGCGTACTCGCCCGACACCTGGTAGGCGGCGACGGGGACGTCGACGGAGTCGGCGGTCTCGCGCAGGATGTCGAGGTAGAGGCTCGCCGGCTTCACCATGACCAGGTCGGCGCCCTCCTCGATGTCGAGGCGCACCTCCCGCATGGACTCGCGTCGGTTGGCGGCGTCCTGCTGGTAGGCGCGACGGTCGCCGGTGAGCTGGGAGTCGACGGCCTCGCGGAACGGGCCGTAGGCCGCCGAGGCGTACTTCGCGGCGTAGGCGAGGACCGACACGTGCTGCGCGCCGACCTCGTCGAGCGCCGAGCGCACGACGCCGACCTGTCCGTCCATCATCCCGCTGGTGCCGACCACGTCGACGCCGGCGTCGGCGAGGGCCATCGCCATCTCGGCGTAGCGGACGAGAGTGGCGTCGTTGTCCACCCAGCCGTCGGCGTCGAGAACGCCGCAGTGGCCGTGGTCGGTGAACTCGTCGAGGCAGAGGTCCGCCATGACGACGAGCTCGGCCCCGACCTCGTCGCGCAGGTCGGCGACGCCGACGTTGAGGATGCCGTCGGGGTCCGACGCGCCGGAGCCGCTCGCGTCGCGGGTCGCTGGGATGCCGAAGAGCATCACGCCGCCGAGACCGAGCTCGACCGCCTCACGGGCGGCGGCGCGCAGCGACGCCCGGGAGTGCTGGACGACGCCGGGCATCGACGCGATCGGGGTCGGCTCGTCAGCGCCCTCGAGCACGAAGAGCGGCAGCACGAGGCCCGCGGGGTGAAGCCGGGTCTCCGCCACGAGGCGGCGCAGCGCCGGCGTACGCCGGAGCCGCCTCGGTCGCTCGACAGGGAAGCCCATCTCAGGTCGCCTTGCGACGGGCTGCGCCACGACGCTTGCTCGGACGCCACACCGCCTCGCCGGCCTCCGCGGCCGCGAGCCGGAGCGAGTCGCCGTGGGCCGCGAGCGCCTCGGCGAGAGCGGACACCGACGGGACCTCGGCGAGGACGTCGACCCGCAGGCCGTGCTCCTCCGCGGTCTTGGCCGTGGCCGGCCCGATGCAGGCGACGACCGTCGACGCGTGCGGCTTGCCAGCGATGCCGACGAGGTTGCGCACCGTGCTCGACGACGTGAACAGGACGGCGTCGAACCCGCCGGTCTTGATCGCCTCACGGGTCTCGGCGGCCGGCGGTGCGGCGCGCACGGTGCGGTAGGCCGTCACGTCCTCGACCTCCCAGCCGAGCTCGACCAGACCGGCGACGAGGGTGTCGGTCGCGATGTCGGCGCGGGGCAGGAACACGCGGTTGATCGGGTCGAAGACCGGGTCGAACTCCGGGAAGTCCTCGAGGAGGCCGGCACTGCTCTGCTCGCCGCTGGGAACGAGGTCGGGGCGCACGCCGAACGCGGTGAGGGCGGCAGCGGTCTGCTCGCCGACGGCCGCGACCTTGAGGCCGGCGAACGCGCGGGCGTCGAGGCCGTACTCGTCGAACTTCTCCCGGACGGCCTTGACGGCGTTGACGCTCGTGAACGCGACCCACTGGAAGCGGCCGGACACGAGACCGGTGATCGCGCGCTCCATCTGCTGCGGCGTGCGCGGCGGCTCGACGGAGATGGTCGGCACCTCGACGCCGACGGCGCCGTAGCGCGTGAGCTGGTCGGACAGGGCGCCGGCCTGCTCCCTGGTGCGCGGCACGAGGACGCGCCAGCCGAACAGCGGCTTGGTCTCGAACCACGAGAGCTTGTCGCGCGCGCCGACGGTCTCGCCGACGACGACCACGCCGGGACCGGCCTGCTTGGCGGCCTTCACCGCGGCGGCGAGGTCGGCCAGCGTCGAGGCGATCGTGCGCTGCTCGACGGTGGTGCCGCCGCGCGTGATCGCGATCGGGGTGCTGGCGGCACGGCCGGCGTCGACGAGCGCCCGCGCGACGTCGACGGCGCGGTCGGCGCCGTTGACGACGACGAGGGTCACGCGCGGGTCGGCGTGCTGCGCCCAATCGACGCCCGGGTCGTCGGCGTCGACCACGCGGACCTCGCGGGCCTTGCCGCCGAGCAGTGAGATGCCGGCGTAGGCCGGGATGCCGGTGAGGGTGGAGACGCCGGGCGCGATGTCGAAGGGCACCTTCGTCCTCGCGAGCGCCGCCGCCTCGGTCTGCAGCGCGCCGTCGAGGAGCGGATCGCCTGAGAAGAGGCGCACGACCGCGTGGCCCGCCTTCGCGGCGTCGCCCACGATCTTGGCGCGGGCGGCGTGGCTCAGCGGCAGCCCGTTCTCGTCGACGGCCGGCAGGACCTCCGCCGCCGCGGAGGCGAACGTCTGCGCGAGCGACACGACGTCGACGTCGGCGACGACGACGTCGGCCTCGCGCAGCAGCGCGGCGGCACGCAGCGTCAGCAGGTCGGGGTCGCCGGGGCCGACCGCGACGAACGCGACGCTGCCGAACGGCTTCTTCTTGGCACGGGTGGTGACGGCGCTCATGATGCGCTTCCCCTCACGGGACTGAGACCGGGAGCACCCGAGGCGAGGAGGTCGAGGGCGAGCTCACGCCCGACTGCGACCGCATCGCCGGCTGCGCCGGTGACGGACTTCCGCACCGAGACCGTGCCGTCGAGTGAGACGACGTTCCCGGTCAGGTGCACGAGCAGGGCCTCGCCCTCCCCGCTGACGGTGGCGTAGGCGCCGACAGGCGCCGAGCAACCGGCCTCGAGGGTGGCGAGCAGGGAGCGCTCCGCGGTGACGGCGGCGCGGGTCGCGGCGTCGTCGAGGGAACGGAGCGCGTCGAGCAGTGCGGCGTCGACGTCGACGTCACGGCACTCGACCGCCAGCGCCCCCTGGCCGGGGGCGGGCAGCATCAGGTCGGGCTCGATCGCCTCGGAGACCGCATCGAGGCGGTCGAGGCGCGCGAGGCCCGCGCGGGCGAGCACGACGGCGTCGAGGGTGCCGTCGGTGACGGTGCGCAGCCGGGTGTCGACGTTGCCCCGGACCGGGACGACCTCGAGGTCGGGACGCGCGGCGAGCAGCTGCGCCGCGCGGCGCGGCGAGCCGGTGCCGACGCGCGCTCCGGCGGGCAGCGTCATGACAGTGCGGCCGTCGCGCGTGACGAGCACGTCGCGCGGGTCCTCGCGCAGCGGGATCGCGGCCACGACGAGACCGGGCGCGGGCTCGGTCGGGAGGTCCTTGAGCGAGTGCACCGCGATGTCGGCCTCGCCGCGCAGGACTGCCTCGCGCACGGCGGCGACGAACACGCCGACACCTCCGAAGGAGGCGAGGGGCGTGCTCTGGTCGGCGTCGCCGTGGCTCTTCACGTGCACGATCTCGACGTCCTGGCCGGACAGCTCGCGCAGCGCGTCGGCCACGTGGCCGGACTGCGTGCGCGCGAGCAGGCTCGCCCGGGTGGCCAGACGGATGGTCATGAGAGGCCCCCCAGGAGGTCGTCGTACGACGGGTCCGAGGCCGTCACGTCGGCGGGCAGTCCCGTCGGCGCGGACTCGTCGGCCGCCGTCAGCGCCGCGACCGCCTCGGGGTCGAGGTCGAAGAGCCGGTGCAGCGCGGTGGCGTAGCGGGCGCCGTCCGGGTCTGCGGCGAGCTCCTTCATCCGTACGGTCGGCGTGTGCATGAGGGTGGACACTGCACGGCGCAGCGAGCGGGCGAGCTCGGTCGCTGCGGTGTCGTCGAGCTCGGGCAGACGCAGCCGGAGGCGCTGCAGCTCGGCCTCGACGACCTGGTCGGCGCGGGCGCGCAGCGAGACCACGATCGGCTCGACGCGCAGCGCCGCCATCGAGGCGAGGTGGGCGCGCACCTCGTCGGCGACGATGGCGCGGGCCAGCTCGACGTCGTGCTCCGGGGCGCTGGCCTCCGGCACCTCGGCGAGCGCCGCGAGGTCGATGCGGCGTACGCCGTCGAGGTCGGTGATCGACTCCGCCGTGTCGTGGGGCAGCGCGAGGTCGACGACGACCATCGGGAGCTCGCCGCCGACGCCGGCCCGCGCTGCCGCGACGTCGTCGTGGGTGAGGACCAGGCCCGTTGAGCCCGTGCAGGACACCAGGATGTCGACGTCGGGGAGCACGTCGTGGATCGTCGCGAGCTCGATCGCGCGACCGCCCACCTGCTCGGCGAGGCGCTGCCCGCTGGCGAACGTGCGGTTGGCGATGACGATGTCGGTGACGCCCGAGCGCTGCAGCTGGGTGGCCGCGAGCGAGCTCATCGCACCGGCGCCGACGACGAGCGCCCGACGGCCGTCTAGGGTGCCGCCGAAGTCCGCAGCCGCGAGGTGCAGAGCGACGCTCACGACCGAGGCACCGGCGCGGTCGATGCCGGTGTCCTGGTGGACCCGCTTGCCGACGCGGAGCGCGGCCTGCGCGAGGTCGTTGATGCTGCGCCCGGCCGTCGCGGCGTCCTGCGCGGAGCGCAGCGCGCTGCGCACCTGGCCGATGATCTGCTGCTCGCCGACGACCATGGAGTCGAGGCCGGAGGTCACCTCGAACATGTGCTGGACAGCACGGTCCTCGTAGCGGACGTAGAGGTGCGGGGTCAGCTCGTCCTTGGGGACGCCGGTGGCCTTCGACAGCGACTCGGTGACGTCGACGACCCCGCCGTGGAACCGGCTGACCTCGGCGTAGACCTCCACGCGGTTGCACGTGGACAGCACGAGCGACTCGGCGACGTGCGGCGAGGCGAGCAGGTCGACCTGCAGCTTCTCGGCAGCGTCGTCGACCAGCGCGAGCCGGTCGAGCAGCGACACGGGCGCGGAGCGGTGGCTGATGCCCACGACGAGGAGCGTCATGCGCGCACCTCCGGGTGCTTGCGCTGCTCGTGGAACGCGAGGATCTGCAGCTCGGTCGCGAGGTCGACCTTGCGGACGTCGACGCCGACGGGCGTCGAGAGCACCGCCGGCGCGAAGTTGAGGATGCTCGTGACGCCGGCGGCGACCAGGCGGTCGCAGACCGCCTGCGCGGCCGACGCCGGCGTGGCGATGACGCCGATGCTGGCCTCGCCGTCCAGCACGACGTTCTCCAGCTCGACGAGCGGGCTGACCTCGACGGTCTCGCCGTCGCGGCCGGCGGGGATCTTCTCGCCCACCCGGGTGGGGTCGGCGTCGACGAGCCCGACGACGCGGAAGCCGCGCGAGGCGAAGCCGCCGTAGTTGGCCAGCGCGTGCCCGAGGTTCCCGACGCCGACGATGACCACGCGCCAGTCCTGGCTCAGGCCGAGCTCGCGGGCGATCTGGTAGACGAGGTACTCCGTGTCGTACCCCACGCCGCGGGTGCCGTAGGACCCGAGGTGCGAGAGGTCCTTGCGCAGCTTCGCGCTCGTGACGCCGCTGGCCGCCGCGAGCTCCTCGCTCGACACGGTCGCGACCCCGCGCTCGGCGAGGTGGGCGAGGACGCGGTGGTAGATCGGCAGACGGGCGACGGTGGCCTCGGGGATCCCTCGCCGGGATGCCTCGGTCTCCCGCGACAGCGGCACGACCTCACCTCGGCTTCCCTGGCGCGCCGCACCGCGTGGATCGGGTGCTCGGCTCCGTCAGGGTAGGTAGTTGTGAACGAACGCACAAAGTCGCGACGGACGTCCGTTTCACATAGCGGACAGCCCGGGACGTGACGCTGGTCACTCCCGCGGACCCCCGGTGTCGGAACGAGAGATGTCCCACAACGGAGGACTCGCCCCGAGGGAACCCCCCGGGGGTACCTCGGCGGCTCAGCCAGACGAGGCCCGGGTGCGGGCCGCCCGCGCAGCCCGCTTCTCCTCGAAGCGGCTCGCCGTGGCGTCGAGCCCGGCCATGAACGCGGCCAGCCGCTCGCGTGCCGCCTCCCCGGCGGGCCCGAGGTCGGTGCGGTCCCACACGTCCCAGGCGCGCAGCACGGGCGCGAGGACCTCGTCGTAGTGGATCCGCAGGTCGTAGATCCCGGCCAGCGCGATCGTGAGCGAGCGGCGGGTGAAGCCCTCGACCTCGTTGCCCGGCATGGCGAAGTTCTCCACCGTGTCGAGCACCGCCTGCATCGAGGCGTCCGGGTCGATCTCGAACGCCGCGCCCATGACGTTGCGGTAGAAGAGCATGTGCAGGTTCTCGTCGGCCGCGATGCGCTGCAGCAGACGGTCGAGCCCGGGGTCCTCGGTGTGCTTGCCGGTGTTGCGGTGCGAGATGCGGGTGGCGAGCTCCTGGAAGGAGACGTAGGCCATCGTGGTGAGCACGTGGCCCTCGGCGTAACCCTCGAAGCCCCGGCTCATGTGGTGCATCCGCTCGCGCTCGAGGGCGACCGGGTCGACCGAGCGGGTCACGAGGAGGAAGTCGCGCATCGCGATCGCGTGACGGCCCTCCTCCGCGGTCCAGCGGTGGACCCACTCGCCCCACGCGCTGTCGCGCCCCACCGTGTCGGTGAGGGCGCGGTGGTAGCTCGGCAGGTTGTCCTCGGTGAGCAGGTTGACGACGAGCGCGGTGCGCGCGACGCCGTCGACGGGCGACTGCGAGGGGTCCCAGGCCTCGCCGGCGTAGAGGCCGTCGTAGTTCGTGCCCTCGGCCCACGGCACGTACTCGTGCGGGAACCACTCCTTGGCCATCGTGAGGTGCCGCTCGATCTCGGTCGCCACGACCGGGTCGAGCGCGCGCACGAGATCCGCCGGCGGGCGGTCGTCGAGGATGGTCATAAGGGTCCCCTTACTACGTGGTTACGCCACCGTAGCCTGGAGGGGTTCGGGCGCCAACCGCTACGTGGGACGCGGGGCGCTCAGGGCGGCGCGGAGGCGGACCGGGTCGACGCGCCAGAAGTCGTGCTGGAGGCCGTCGACGAGGGTGACCGGGATCTGCTCCCAGTAGAGGTCCGCGAGCTCGGGGTCGTCGAGGATCGAGAGCTCCACGAAGGTGTCACCGGTCTCGGCGCAGACGGCGACGACGACCGCCCGGGCTTCCTCGCACAGGTGGCAGTCCGGCTTCCCGACGAGCGCGACGCGCGGCGCGTCGCTCGCACCGTGCTCGTCGCTCACGCAGTGTCCTCGCGCAGCCGGGCGCGGGCGATCTTCCCGGTCGAGGAGTGCGGCAGCATGTCGACGATCTCGATGACCGTCGGGCACTTGAACCTGGCGAGGCGGGCCTCGCACAGGGCCGCGATCTGCTCGCGCGACACGGTCCGTCCCGGCATCGGCGTCACGAACGCCTTGACCGACTCGCCCGTGTGCTCGTGCGGGACGCCGATCACGGCGACCTCGGCGACGTCGGGGTGCGAGGAGATGACGGTCTCGATCTCGAACGGGTAGACGTTGAACCCCGAGACGAGGATCAGGTCCCGGCGGCGGTCGACGAGGTGCAGGTCGCCCTCCTCGTCGACGTAGGCCACGTCACCCGTCGCGTACCAGCCGTCGGCGTCGGGTCCGCCCGCGCCGTCGGGCCAGTAGCCGGAGAACAGGTTGGCCCCGCGGATCCAGACCTCGCCCGGGTCGTCCTCGTCAGCGGTCTGGCCGTCCTCGTCGACGAGGCGGATCTCGACGCCGGGGAGCGGGGCGCCGACGCTGCCCGGCTTGGGGCGGCGCCCCACCATGGTCGA
This sequence comes from Candidatus Nanopelagicales bacterium, assembly GCA_017882705.1. GTDB lineage: Bacteria > Actinomycetota > Actinomycetes > S36-B12 > CAIYMF01 > Longivirga. The sequence goes on from JADGOZ010000059.1 coordinate 10,386, forward strand.
CGACACCACCGGCGAGGCCTCGGTGAGGCCGTAGCCCTCCCAGACCGGCTGGCCCGCGATGTCGGCGAACGCCTGGAAGACCGACGGCGACAGCGGAGCAGCGCCGGAGATCAGGGTGCGTACGCCGGCAAGCCGGTGTTCGAGGTCCGGGAGGCCGGCCCACGCGACGAAGACCGGCGGTGCCGCGGGGATGTTGGTGACGTCGTAGGTCTGCACGACGTCGAGCGTGCCGAGCGGCGAGAACTTCGGCAGCAGGACGGACTTCGCCCCCGTCGCGACGGCCATGCCGAGCACCGCGTTGAGGGCGTAGACGTGGAAGAGCGGGAGGACGACGAGCACGACGTCGTCGGGCTGCATCGGCTCGGGGTCCACCTGCAGGAGCTGGTCGATGTTGGCCAGCAGGGCCCGGTGGCTGAGCATCGCGCCGCGCGCCGGACCGCTCGTGCCCGAGGTGAACAGCAGCACGGCGATCGACTCGGGGTCGAACGCCTCCGCGTCGATCCGTGGAGCGTCGGCTCGGTGGCCCGCGCGCTCGATCGCGAGATAGTCCGGGTCGCCGACGACGACGAGGTCGGTGGGCGTCCCGGACACCGCGGCGGCGGCCACGGCCTCACTGGCCTCGTCCGACACGAGGAGGCGGGCGCCCGAGCGGGTGAGCAGGTCGGCGACCTCGTGCGCGGTGTAGGCCGTGTTGAGCGGGAGCGCGACCATGCCGCCGCGCAGCGCCGCGAGGTAGACGGCCACGAACTCGATCCGGTTGCCCATCATGAGAGCGATCCGGTCCCCGCGCTCGAGGCCGTGGCGGATGAACCCGGCGGCCATGGCGTCGACCGATGCGTCGAGCGTCGCCCACGTCGTCTCGTGCCCCGTGCCGGCGTCCACGAACGCCACGTCGTCCGGCCGCGAGGCCGCGGTGGAGTGCAGCAGGTCGGCGAGGTTGGTCGCCCGGCGGTCCGTCACGTGCCGATCGTGGCACAGCCCGTGGCCTGGCCGCTCTCGGTAGGCTCGGGTGCATGGCCGCGTCTCCCAGGACTGATCTCCTCCGCGCCTCCCAGGTGGCAGGCGAGGCCTCCGCCGCTGCCGCCGAGGTGGCTCCGAAGGCGCTGGCCGAGCCCGACCTCACCGGTGCGGCGTTCTTCGACGTCGACAACACGGTCATGCGCGGGGCGAGCATCTTCCACCTCGCCCGCGGCCTCGCGAGCCGGAAGTTCTTCACCTTGCGGGAGGTCGGTGACTTCGCCTTCAAGCAGGCCAAGTTCGTCATCAACGGCTCCGAGGACCTCGAGGACATGGCCTCGGCCACCGAGGCCGGGCTCGCCTTCGTCAAGGGCAAGCGGGTCGACGAGGTCGTGAGCCTCGGCGAGGAGATCTTCGACGAGCTGATGACCCGCAAGCTGTGGCCCGGCACGCTCGCGCTCGCCAACGGCCACCTCGACCGCGGGCAACGGGTCTGGCTCGTGACGGCCACGCCGGTGGAGCTCGCGTCGATCATCGCGCAGCGCCTCGGGCTCACCGGTGCCCTCGGCACGGTGAGCGAGATCGAGGACGGCGTCTACACCGGTCGGCTCGTCGGAGCCCCGCTGCACGGCAAGGCCAAGGCCGAGGCGGTGCGCGCGCTCGCGGACCGCGAGGGTCTCGACCTCGTCCGCTGCACCGCCTACTCGGACTCGGCGAACGACGTACCGATGCTGTCGGTGGTCGGTCGCGCGGTGGCGGTCAACCCGGATGGCGCGCTGCGCAAGCACGCGCGTGCGGTCGGCTGGGAGATCCACGACTACCGCCGCGCCCGGATGAACCAGCGCTATTACGTGCCTGCCGCCGTCGCCGGTGCCGCAGGTCTCGGCATCGGCATCGGGCTCGGCATCGGCGCCGCCCAGCACCGCGCGCGCTGAGAGGGCCCACAGACTCCGCGGCGTGCTCCCGCTCAGGATGTGCGCGCGCGTCCAGGTTCGGCGCGATCGCTCATCCACGACTCAGCGTCCCGGCGGGTCGCTGCCAACCACCGCTCCCATGGTGAGGGTCATGGCGATCAGCCCGATCGCCTCCAGCACAAGGGAGTCACCATGGGAACCATGCGTAACGGGATGTCCCGTCTCCAGACCGTCGGTCTGGTGACGGGCGGCCTGCTCGCCGGGGCCGTCATCGCCGGCGGGATGGGTGTCGCGAACGCCGCCACCTCCACGCCGACCCCGGCGGCGTCGAGCTCCAGCGGCACGTCGTCGAGCTCGACCACCGCACCGAAGGCGTTCAGCCCCGGCGGCGCCGCGGCGGTCCGCAGCGACGAGAAGGTCGTGACCGGCACCGACGCCGACACGCTCAAGGCCGCGGCTCTCAAGGCGGTCCCCGGCGGCACCGTCGTCCGCGTCGAGACCGACGCTGGTGACGCGGCCTACGAGGTCCACGTGACCAAGGCCGACGGCACGGTCGTCACCGTGAAGTTCGACAAGAGCCTCGCGGTCGTCAAGGTCGAGACCGGCATGGGCCAGGGCGACCCGGCACCCGCGGGCGCTCCCGCTGGTGCCCCGGCCGGAGCCCCGGCCTCGTCGAGCGCCAGCTCCTCGACCACCACGGGCTAGACCGAGCAGGACGCAGGGAGCGCGGCCGCGGGGTGAGCCCCGGACCGCGCTCCCTGACCGCTGTCCGGTCCTGCTCCGCTCCCCTGCCCGAATCCTCGGAAGACCGTCCGGTTTCCGCAGGTTGAGGCAGGGAAGCAGGCACCGGATCGGCTCAGGCTCGCTCGTAGCGGAGCATGACGAGGCCGTTGTCGTACGGCGTCGCCGAGACGAGACGCAGTGCGGTCTGCGCGTCGATCTCGTGGAACAGCCGCGAGCCCGCCCCGAGCAGGACCGGCACGACCGTGAGGGTGAGGCTGTCGACGTAGCCGGCCTGCAGGAACTGGCTGATCAGGCGTCCGCCGTCCACGTAGACGTGCCTCAGTCCTGCCGCCTGCCACTCGGCAACGGCCTGCTGTGGGGTGCGCGACCAGAAGGTGACGCCGTCGCGGGCCTTCGCGTCGCGGTTCGTGAAGACGTAGACCGGGCGACCCTCGAACGGGAGGTCGGGCTCCTCGGCGATGAAGTCCCACGTCCCGCGACCCATCGCGAGGCCGTCGATGCCGGCCATGAACTCCGCGTGACCGTAGTCCTCGGTGCCCGCAGCGAGGAACAGCCAGTCGAGCGAGCCCTCGGCGTCGGCGATGTAGCCGTCGACCGAGTGCGCGATGTAGACCGAGATGCGCGGGCGCGCTGTCACGGGGATCGCCGACCGGGTCAGCGGAAGACGGAGCGGCGCTGGACGAGCAGCCGGTAGAGCGTCTGCTGGATCGTCTCGCGCACCTGGTCGGTGATGTTGAAGACGATCATCGGGTCGTCGGCCGCACCGTCGGGGAACTGGTCGGTGCGGATCGGCTCGCAGAACTCGATGATCCACTTGCTCGGAAGCGGGATGAGCCCGAGCGGACCGAGCCACGGGAAGGTCGGCGTGATCGGGAAGTAGGGCAGGTTGAACAGCCGCGCGACGGTCCTGGCGTTGCCGATGATCGGGTAGATCTCCTCGGCGCCGACGATGGCGCACGGGACGATCGGCGTCCTGGTGCGCAGCGCCGTCGCGACGAATCCACCACGGCCGAACCGCTGCAGCTTGTAGCGCTCGGAGTAGGGCTTGCCGATGCCCTTGAAGCCTTCGGGCCACACGCCGACGACCTCGCCGGTCGACAGCAGCCGCTCGGCGTCGGGGGTGGTGGCGAGGGTGTGACCGGACTTGCGTGCGACCTCGCCCATGAACGGCGTCTGGAACACGAGGTCGGCACCGAGCATGCGCAGGTTGCGGTGCGCGGGGTGGTGGTCGTGCAGCGCGAGCTGGGTCATGACCGCGTCGAACGCGATCGTGCCCGAGTGGTTGGCCACGACGAGCGCGCCGCCCTCGGACGGCACGTTGGTGATGCCGCGCGTCTCGGTGCGGAACCACGTGGAGTAGATCGGGCGCAGCGGAGCCATGAAGACCTTGTCGGTGAGCTCGGCGTCGAAGCCGAACTCGTCGATCTCGTACTCCCCGGTGATACGGCGACGGAGGAAGTCCAGCCACTCCGCCAGCGTCGCGTCGACGCGCCCCGGGGCGCCGTCCACGTCGTGGTCGATCGGCTCCTCGGCCGAGAACGCCGGGTCGGGAGCGGGCTCGGACGACGGGGTCGCGGCGCGCTTGCGGGGACGCGGACCCGTTGCTCCGGCCTCGCGGGCGGCGCGGCTGGCGGCCTTGCGACCGCCGTCCTCGCCGCCGATCGGGATGACAGTGGCGTCAGGCACGTCCGGATGCCTCCTTCCGCAGTCGCGCGGCGAGCCGCGCCTCGGACAGCGTCGAGGACCCGAGCGCGTGGGCCAGGCCCCGCTCGATGGACTCGGCGCGGTGCTTGGGCAGTGCGGAGTCGAGACCGCGCTCGTGCACGAACTCCACGAAGGCGTCGCGCGTGGAGTAGGAGGGCACGAACCCGAAGCGGTCGCGCAGCCGGGTCGTGTCGAGGCCGCGGCCATAGGTGAGGAACCTGATCTGCTCGGGCGAGAAGTCGGCGAGGCCGGCTCGCCGGAACCAGCCGCCGACGAGTCCGACCGCGGGGGTCGGCACCGGGAGGGTCGCCTTGCCGGCCAGGCGGAGCGCCTGCGACAGCATGAGGATCCCGTCACCGGCGACGTTGTAGGTGCCGGGATGGTTCCCGGCGGCGGCGAGCCGGATCGCCTCGAGGCCGTCGTCCTCGTGGACGAACTGCAGCCGCGCGTCGTGCCCGAGCACGGTCGGCACGATCGGCAGGCCGAAGTACGCGGCCATCGGGGTGTCGACCTTGGGCCCGACGAAGTTGGCGAAGCGGAACGTGGTGACGGCGACGTCCGGGCGCCGACGGGCGAACCCGCGGACGTAGGACTCGACCTCGACGGAGTCCTTGGCCCAGCCCGAGCGGGGCTGGCTGCGCGGCTCGGTGTCCTCGGTGAACATCGCGGGGTCCTTCGGGCCCGCGCCGTAGACCGACGACGTGGACTTCACGATGAGCCGCGAGATGCCGTCGGCCTTCTGGCAGGCCGCGAGCAGCTGCATCGTGCCGATGACGTTGATCTCCTTCATCGACACGCGTCCACCGGCCTGCACAGGGGTCGAGAGCACGCCCATGTGGACCACGGTGTCGACGCCGGCTGCGGCGATGACCTTGCCGATGATCGGGTTGCGGATGTCGGCGCGGACGAACTCGGCCCCGCCGATGTCCTCGCGCGGCGGCACGATGTCGACCCCGACTACGCGGTCGATCGACGGGTCGTGCGACAGGATCTGCGCCATTCGGCTGCCGAGGTGACGGGACACGCCGGTCACGAGCACGACACGGGTCACAGCACCTCCAGGCGCCTCGAGTGGTCCTCCCCCGATCATGCCCCACCGGGGAACGCGGACGGGCGGGGACCCGAAGGTCCCCGCCCGTCCGAACGACTGCGACAGCGCATGCGCTGAAGCTCCTTGGCCGCCTACTTCTTGTTACGGCGCTGCACGCGCGTCTTCTTGAGCAGCTTGCGGTGCTTCTTCTTCGCCATGCGCTTGCGACGCTTCTTGATGACGGAGCCCATGGGGCGACCTCGCTTGCCTCGTCCGGACGCGGCGCCTGGCGGCGCCGCTGGTGGTGGCGTCCGGCACGAGTCCGTCCGCGATCAGGGCCTCACCCTACCCGCAGTCGGGCAGCCCTCGTGCGAGGGCCGAGGAGCACGGTCAGGCGGTCTCGACGAACGAGTCGCGGAGGTAGTCGTGCACCGCCTGCTCGGGGACACGGAAGCTGCGGCCGACGCGCACGGCCGGCAGCTCGCCGTTGTGCACGAGCCGGTAGACCGTCATCTTCGAGACGCGCATGACCGTCGCCACCTCGGCCACGGTCAGGAACCGGACCTCCGAGAGAGGCCGTTCGTTGGTCGCCATGTGTTCACGTGTCCTTCGGGCGACTCGTGGCGGTGTCGGCTTCCCCACCGGACCGCGACGACACGTGCCGTCCCTCTACTGCGAGCAGGGTAGTGGCGCACGGGGCTCGTGGGGAAGGTGTGACGGAGACGCAGCGGAGGCACCTGACCCGACCGGGTGAACGACAGGCCCCGTTCGGACCCGGACGGGCACGCTGCGTGACCGTCCGGGCACACCTATGCACCGCGTGGCCGGGCCGGGCTCAGAAACCGTGGTAGGGGTCGGCGGTCAGGCCGTGCCAGGGGTAGACGGCGTCGCGCGTTCGCAGCACGGCGGCGTCGATCGGGTCGGCCGGGTCGTAGCCCTGCTCCCAGAGCTTGACCCGCGGCTGGGCGCCGTCGGTCATGAGGCCGGGAGTCGGCACCTTGAGCCGGTCGGTGACGAAGGACCGCCACGCCTCGGGCACGGGCGTCTCCGGCGGGATCGGCGACCCGACCATCTCCCCGACGAGGTGCGACCAGGCCCGCGGGACGACGTCGATCCAGGAGTAGCCGCCCCCACCGGTCGCGATCCACTTCCCCCCGGTGACCGAGTGGGCCAGCTCGTGCAGGGCGACGTAGGTCAGGCGCTGGCCGTCGACGGTGAGCATCAGGTGGGCCAGCGGGTCGTCCGCGTGGGTGTCGCAGCCCTGCTGGGTCACGATGACGTCCGGGCGGAAGGCCTTCACGACCTCCGGCACCACTCCGTGGAAGGCCCGCAGCCAACCCTCGTCGCCGGTGCCCGGGGGCAGCGCGACGTTGACCGACGAGCCCACCGCGTCCGGGCCGCCGACCTCCATCGGGAATCCGGTGCCGGGGAACAGCGCGCGCCCGGACTCGTGGACCGAGACCGTGAGCACCCGCGGCTCGTTCCAGAACGCGGCCTGCACGCCGTCGCCGTGGTGGACGTCGACGTCGACGTAGGCGACGCGGTCGACCCCCTGGTCGAGCAACCAGCGGATCGCGACGGCGAGGTCGTTGTAGACGCAGAAGCCCGAGGCTGCACCGGGCATGGCGTGGTGCAGGCCGCCGGCGAGGTTCACGGCGTGCAGGGAGCGGCCGTCGTAGACCGAACGGGCCGCGGCGAGGGTGGCGCCGCAGACGGCGCGCGACGCCTCGTGCATGCCCAGGAAGGTGGGGACGTCGTCGGTGCCGAGGCCACGGTGCAGCTCGTGCACGGACGGGTCGGCCGAGGACCGCTTCACGGCCTCGATGTAGTCGTGGTCGTGGACGGTCGCGAGCAGGTCGTCGTCGATGATGTCGGGGGCGATGACCGTGACGTCGTCACCGTCGAGCAGGCCGAGCTCGGTGATCAGGTGCATCGCGAGCTGCACCCGGATCGGGGCGAGCGGGTGCCCGGGTCCGAAGTCGTACGACGCGAGGGCGTCGTCCCACACGACCGCCGCGGTGCCTGTCACCGCGTGGTCACGATCCCGACGCGAGCTCGTGGCTGCGGTCGCGCGCGGCCTCGAGGGCCGAGATGAACGCCGCACGCACCTTGTGGTCGTCGAGGGTCCGCAGCGCCGCCACCGTGGTGCCTCCGGGCGAGGTGACCTGCTCGCGCAGCACGCTCGGGTGCTCGCCGGTCTCGCGCAGCATCGTCGCGGCGCCGTAGCAGGTCTGCACGACGAGCTCGGTGGCCGTGCTGCGCGGCAGGCCCAGGAAGACGCCCGCCTCGATCATCGCCTCGACGATGTAGAAGAAGTACGCCGGTCCGCTCCCGCTGATCGCCGTGACGGCGTCGAGATGCTTCTCGTCGAGCACGACGACCCGGCCGACGGCCTCGAGCAGCTGCCGCGCCTCGACGAGGTGCTCCTGGTCGCAGTGCGCGCCCGGCGCGAGCGCGGCCATGCCCTGGTCGACGAGTGCGGGCGTGTTGGGCATGACGCGCACGACGGGGCAGCCCTGCGGCAGGTGCGACTCGAGGAACTCGGTCGTGATGCCGGCCGCGAGCGACACGACCAGTGCACCCGGGCGCACGTGCGGGGCGATCTCGTCGCACAGCGCGCCCATGTCCTGCGGCTTGACGACGAACACCAGGGTGTCGGCCTTCTCGGCCGCCTCGACGTTGCTGATGACCTCGACGCCGTGCCGCTCACGCAGCTCGGCGGCGCGGTCCTCGCGGCGCTCGGTGACGACCAGGTCGGAGGCGGGACGGCCGGCCCGGATGAGCCCCGCGAGCAGGGTCTCCCCCATGACTCCGGCGCCGAAGATCGCGACGAGACCCATGGGTCAGCCCTTCGAGACGAGTGCGCGGGCGAGCAGGGACAGGTTGGTCGGCTTCTCGGCCAGCCGGCGTACGAGGTAGCCGTACCACTCGTCGCCGTAGGGCACGTAGACCCGCACCTTCTCACCCTGGTCGGCGAGGCGCTGCTGCTCGTCGGGACGGATGCCGAAGAGCATCTGGAACTCGTAGCTGCCGGGCCGGCGGTCGTTGCGGACCGCGAGCGCGCCGCCGATCTCGACGAGCCGCGGGTCGTGCGTCGCGAGCATGGGGTAGCCGTCGCCCTGCATGAGGATCTTCATGCACCGGACGTAGGCACGGTCGACCCCGGCGCGGTCGACGTGGGCGACCGACTCGGGCTCGGAGTAGGCGCCCTTGCAGAGCCGGATCCGCGAGCCCTCGGTGGCGAGGTCGCGGCAGTCGGCCTCGGTGCGGCGGAGGTAGGCCTGGAGCACGCCACCGGTGCGCGGGAAGTCCGCGCGCAGCTCGCGCAGGATCCCGAGGGTGGAGTCGGTGGTGGTGTGGTCCTCCATGTCGAGGGTCACCATGGTGCCGAGGGCCGTGGCCCTCTCGGCGATGGCGCGGGCGTTGTCCAGCGCGACCTTCTCGCCGTCGCCGGGCAGCGCCTGGCCGACGGCGGAGAGCTTCACCGACACCTCGGCGCTGTCGGTCAGACCTGCCTCGCCGAGAGCGTCGAGCAGGGTGAGGTAGGCGTCGCGCGTCGCGGTCGCCTGCGCGAGGTCGAGCGTGTCCTCGCCGAGGTGGTCGATGGTGACGAGGCGTCCCGTCGCGACGATCTCACCGGTCGCGCGGACGGCGTCCTCGGTCCGCTCCCCCGCCACGAACCGGTCCACCATCGAGCGCACCGGAGGGGAGTCGGACGCGACACCCTTGAGCTTCTCGCTCCGCGACACGGACAGCAGGGCCTCACGCAGCACCGGATGCTCCTCACCTGGGGCGGCCCGCTCGCCGCCACGTGCTGGTCAGGCTACCCGCGCGCCTTGCCCGAGGGCGTCGTCGGAGTCGTCAGCGCCATCTGGACGGCGGGAGCCACGAGCCGGACGACGTCGTCCTCCGTCGCCGAGGCGATCGGCTCGAGCCGCAGGACGTAGCGCATCGATGCGATCCCCAGGAGGTACGACGTGGCCAGCGTGACCCTCATCCGGGCGTCCGGCACACCGAGCAGCACGGCGGCCCGGTCGACCACCTCGGCCTCGAGGAACTCCCGCAGCGACGCCGTGGCGCGGGACGCCCCGGCACCGTCGCGCACCATCTCGGCGAGCTGGTCGCGCGTCTCGGGGTCGTCGAGCAGCCGGAGGGTGACGCGCACCATGCGCTCGCCGAGCCCGTCGATACCGGGAGCCATCAGCTGGGCGATGGACATCGCCGGGTCGAAGGGCAGGCGCATCGCCGCGACGAACAGCGCCTCGCGGTTGTCGTAGTAGCGGCGTACGACGTCGGGGGCGACCCCCGCGGCGGCGGCCACGCCCTTGAGCGTGGTGTTGAGGTAGCCGCGGCGCGCGTAGGCGGCCCGCGCTGCGTCGAGCACCTGCTTGGTGATGTCGTCCGACGCGTTCACCGGCCCACCTCCGAGACGTCGTGCCCGACGTGCCCCCCGAGGTTGCGGCGCGCGAAGTCGAGCGCCTCGCGCAGGTCGTTCTCCCGCTCGACGCGGTCGACCGCCTTGCGGGTCGAGATCTCGACGACGACCTGGCCGTCGAACCCCGACTGCCCGAGGCCCTGAAGGAGCTCGGCGCACGGCTGGTTGCCTCGGCCGGGCACGAGGTGCTCGTCGCGGCTGGAGCCGGACCCGTCGGCGAGGTGCACGTGCGCCAGCCGGTCGCCGAGGTCGCGCGCCATCTCGAGGGCGTCGGACCCGGAGACCGACGTGTGCGAGAGATCGAGGGTGGTGTGGAGGTAGTCGTCGTCGCGCACGTCCCAGCTCGGCACGTAGGCGGCGAACTCACGCGACACGGCCTTCCACGGGAACATGTTCTCGACGGCGAACCGGACGTCGGTCTCGCTCGCCATCGACTCGATGCCGGCGACGAAGTCGCGGGCGTAGTCGCGCTGCCAGCGGAACGGCGGGTGCACGACGACGGTCGACGCCCCGAGGAGCTCGGCGGCCGCCTGCGCGCGCTGCAGCTTCGCCCACGGCTCGCTGCCCCATACCCGCTGGCTGATGAGCAGGCACGGCGCGTGGATCGACGTGATGGGGATGCCGTAGTGGTCGCGCAGGCGCAGCAGCGCCTCCGGGTCCTGGCTGACCGCGTCGGTGAGCACCATGACCTCGAGGCCGTCGTAGCCGAGCCGCGCGGCGATCTCGAAGGAGGCCGCGGTCGACTCGGGGTAGGTCGACGCGGTCGAGAGGGTCACCAGCGGGCTCACGAGGTCATCCTCCGTCGCCCGCGGCCCCGACGCCCACCGTGTCCGGTGTCGGGAGCGCGGGAACGGTGTCGTCGACGGGCTTCCCGTGCCCGGCGAACACGTGCACGACGCTCACCGCACCCGCGCCCAGGGCACCCACGCCGAGGGCGATGAGACCCGGGACGTCGGGGTGCCAGGACAGCTCGAACATGTGCGACAGCCACGGGATGCAGAGCACGCCGAGGAACCCGACCAGCATGGCGCCGACGATCGCGCCGCGGATCGCGTTGATCGGGCGGGCCACCTGCACGAGCACCCACCACGCGACGACGAACAGCGTGACGACGGCCGACGAGCGTGCGACCTCGACGCCGTAGTCGAGATGGAGCACGTAGCCGTAGGTGACGTAGGCGGAGATCGCATTGATGAGACCCGCGGGCACGGCGAACTTGAGCACCCGACGGAAGAAGCCTGGGCGGAAGCGCTGCTTGTTGGGCAGCAGCGCGAGGAAGAACGCCGGCGTGCCGATGGTGAGCGCGGTGACGACGGTGAGGTGCCGGTTGAGGAACGGGAAGGGCTGCGTGAACACGATCGTGGCGATGGAGATCGTCACGGCGTAGAAGCTCTTGGTGAGGAAGAGGTCCGACACGCGCTCGACGTTGCCGAGGACCCGCCGGCCCTCCGCCACGACCGAGGGCATCACGGAGAACCTGTCGTCGAGCAGCACGATCTGCGCGACCGCGCGGGTCGCCCCCGCACCCGATCCCATCGCGATGCCGAGGTCGGCGTCCTTGAGCGCGAGGACGTCGTTGACGCCGTCGCCGGTCATCGCGACGACGTGGCCGCGGCTCTGCAGGGCGCCCACCATCGCGCGCTTCTGGGCTGGCGTGACGCGGCCGAACACCGAGTGCTGCTCGAGCACCTCGGCGAGCTCCTCGCGATCCTCCGGCAGCTCGCGGGCGTCGTACGGCGAGTCCGCTCCCGGGATGCCCGCCTGGGCGGCGATCGCCCCGACGGTGACGGCGTTGTCGCCGCTGATGACCTTGAGCCGGACGCTCTGCTCGAGGAAGTAGGCGACCGTCTCGGCGGCGTCGGAGCGCAGGGTCTGGTTGATGACGACGAGCGCCGCCGGGCTGAGCCCGCCCGTGCCGTGCTCGGCGCTCGGCTCGCCGTCCGAGCGGGCCAGGACCAGGACGCGGGCGCCGTCGCCGGCGAGGTGGTCGCCCTGGGAACGCACCGGGTGCCCGTCGGGCAGCAGCATCTCCGGAGCGCCGATGACCCAGGCGCCGTGCTCGCCGAACGAGGCCGACGACCACTTGCGCGAGCTCGAGAAGGGGACTGTCGCCGTGACCGCCCAGCCCGCGGGCGCGGCGTACTTCGCGGCGATCGCGATGAGGGTCTGGTTCGGCTCGGGCTCGCTCGCCCCGAGCGCGCCGAGCGCGTCGTCGACCGGCAGGGAGCCGTCGACCACCACCACGCCGTGCACCGCCATGCCGGGCTCGGTGAGCGTGCCGGTCTTGTCGACGCAGACGACGTCGACCCGCGCGAGGACCTCGACCGCGGGCATGTCCTGCACCAGCGCGCGCTTCTGGGCCAGCGTGATGACCGAGACGGCCATCGCGACGCTGGTGAGGAGGACGAGTCCCTCGGGGACCATCGTGATGACACCCGGGACGGTCCCGGCGATCGCGGCGCGGATGTTGCCGTCGTTCGCGCGGTACTGCGACACGAACAGGAAGATTCCGATCGGCACCAGCGCGAAGGAGACGTACTTGATGAAGCGCTGGATGGAGTCGCGCAGCTCCGAGCGGGTGAGGCTGAACTTGCTCGCCTCGTCGGCGAGCTTGGCGGCGTAGGAGTCGCGGCCGACGCGCGTGGCGCGCACGAGGCCGGAGCCGGCGACGACGAAGGAGCCGGAGAGGACCTCGGCGGCGGGCTCCTTCTCGACCGGGTCGGCCTCGCCCGTGAGCAGCGACTCGTCGAGCTCGAGGCCGTTGCTCTCGACGACCGCGGAGTCGACGAGCATCTGGTCGCCGGTGCGGATGACGATCAGCTCGTCGAGCACGATCGAGCTCGGTGGCACCTCGACGTCGGTGCCGTCGCGGCGCACGAGCGCCTGCTGCTGGCCGACGAGCGAGAGCTTCGCGAGGGTGCGTGCGGCGCGGTACTCCTGGATCACGCCGATCGCGGTGTTGATGACGATGACGAAGCCGAACAGCGAGTCGATGAACGGCGCACTGACGAGCATGAGGACCCACAGCGACCCGATGAGGGCGTTGAAGTAGGTGAACGTGTTGGCCCGGAAGATGTCGCCGAGCGAGCGCGCGTTGCGGTCCTTGACGGCGTTGACGTGGCCGGCGGCGACGCGCTCGGCGACCTGCGCCGAGGTGAGCCCGACGGCGGGGTCGATGACGGACACCGCGGAGCCTGTGCTGGCGCTCATCGCTCGATCCGGTCGAGGCGCTCGAGGATGACGCCCTCGCGCAGCGCCCACGGCGCGATCTGCAGCCGCTCGACGTCGAGCAGGTCCATCGCGGCCTCGGCGACGACGGCGCCGGCGAGCAGCTGCGGCGCGCGGCTCGCGCTCACCCCGGGGAGGGACGTGCGCTCCTTGACGGTCATGGCCGCGAGCTTCGGGACCCACAGCCGCAGGTCGTCGCGCTCCAGGGTCCGGCGTACGAAGGGGCCGTCGTTCGACGGCGCGGCGCCGGCGATGCGGGCCAGCGAGCGGAAGGTCTTGCTGGTGGCGACGACGTGGCGCGGGTCGCCAGCCCGGGTGACCTTCCCGGCGACGTCGGCGATGGTGGCGCGGGCGTGCTTGCGCATCGCCTTGACGTCCTCGGCGCGGGCCGGGTCCTGGGTGAGGAAGGCCCGGCTCAGCCGGCCGGCGCCGAGCGGGACCGAGACCGCGACGTCGGGGACCTCGTCGGCGCCGACCGCGATCTCGAGCGAACCGCCGCCGATGTCGAGCACGAGGAGCCGTCCCGACGACCAGCCGTACCAGCGGCGTACGGCGAGGAAGGTCAGCCGCGCCTCGTCGTCGCCGGAGAGCACCTGCAGCTCGACGCCGGTACGCCCGAGCACCTCGCGGAGGACCGCCTCGCCGTTCGCGGCCTCGCGGATGGCGGAGGTGGCGAAGGCGATCATCTCCGTCACGCCGAAGTCCTCGGCCACGTCCTGCGCGGACTGCACGAACGACACGAGGGTGTCGATGCCCGTCCGGGAGATCCGCTCGCCGTCGACGATGTGCTCGGCGAGGCGCATCTCGGTCTTGTGCGAGTGGGCCGGGATCGGCGCAGCACCATGGTGCGCATCGACCACCAGCAGGTGGACGGTGTTGGAACCGACGTCGAGGACTCCGAGGCGCACGGGTCGATGCTAGGGCGTCGGGGGTGGACCGCTACGTGGCCTCCGTGGACTGCCCCTAGGGTGGATGGGTGGCTGCACCGAAGAAGAGCAGGAAGTCCGGTCCCGTCGACGTCGCCCTGACGCGCCGGGACGAGGTCCCGCTCGACTTCGCGCGCGCCTACGTCGAGTTCCCGGACCCGCTCGACGAGGCGCAGGTCTACCGCTGCGACCTCACCTGGCTCACCAGCCGCTGGACCTGCATCTACGGCCGCGGCTGCCACGGCATCGACCGCACGAAGCCCGACGACGGATGCTGCGTGCTCGGGGCCCACTTCTCGGACAAGGCCGACGAGAAGAAGACGAAGAAGTACGCCGCGATGCTCACCGCCGACACGTGGGAGTACCACGCCACGGGAACGAAGAAGGGCGTCACCGAGAAGGACGAGGAGGGGGCGAGCAAGACGCGCGTCGTCGACGGCGCCTGCGTGTTCCTCAACCGCACCGGCTTCTCAGGCGGCGCCGGGTGCGCCCTGCACACCCTCGCCGGCCGCATCGGCAAGGACTACGTCGAGGTCAAGCCCGACGTCTGCTGGCAGCTGCCCGTCCGCCGCACCTTCGAGCACGTCACGCGCACCGACGACACGAAGGTCCTCGTCATCACCATCGGCGAGTACGACCGCCGCGGCTGGGGTCCCGGCGGCCACGACCTCGACTGGTACTGCAGCGGCTCGACCGAGGCGCACGTCGCCACCGAGCCGGTCTTCGTGACCGAGCGGAGCACCCTGATCCATCTGATGAGCACGCCGGCGTACGACATCCTCGCCGCCCACTGCGAGGCCAGGATGGCCGCCCTCACCGCCGCGAGGTCCGTCGCGAGCAAGCAGCGCACCCCCAAGGAGCGCCACGCCACGATGGCCGTCTTCGCCCCCCACCCCGCCGACCCCGAGTAGGTCGTAGTCACTGAAGGTGGCCTTCGTTGCTAAGAGCGCAACAAACGCGGCCTTCACCTCAAATCTCATCCACAGGTACGGCGCCGGGTTCCGAGAAGGCGGCCTCGCGCGCGGGACCGTGCCTCTATGCCTCGTCCCGCTCGATGGTCCCGTGACGCCGTACTCGCAGCCGCGTCCGATCAGTACGGTCTGCTCACCGCCGCGCAACTGACGTCGCTCGGTGTGCAGAGATCGACGCTGAGCCGCTCACATCAGCTGGGCGGCATGTTCAGCCGGGTGCTCCACGGCGTCCACCGCGTGGACGGTCGCGGACCGCTGTCGACGGATCAGCGCGACATGGCGGCGCAGCTCTACGCCGGCGCCGAATCGCTGCTCACAGGCGCGCCGCTGCTGATGCGGAAGCGGGTGAAGGCTGCTGCCCACCCCGCGCTGCACGTCCCTGGGAACGCGCACGTCCTCGTCCCTCACGCGCACAAGCGCACCTCGCACGGCTTCGTGACGGTCGAGCGAACCGTCTTGATGCCGGCGTTTCGTGAGAAGGACGGCCTGCGGTTCGCCGTCCTGCCGCGAGCCGTGCTCGATGCCGTACGACGATGCTCCGACGAGGACGCCGTGCGGGCGCTGATCTTCGAGGTCGTCCAACGCGGCCTCGTCGCTCCCGAGGCTCTCGAGGACGAGCGGCGGCGCGGCCAGATCCGTGGCAGCCGGTTCGCCAGGCTCGCCCTGGAGGAGGTGTTCGGCGGTGCTCGATCGGTCGCGGAGGGCGACGTTCGGCAGGCGTTCCTCGCGCGCGGGTGGACCGACCTGCTGTTCAACCCGCGGCTCTCTTTGCCTGACGGTCGGTTCCTCGCGTGCCCGGACGTCTACCACGCGTCCGGCGTGTGCCTCGAGGTCGACAGCCGGGAGCATCACTTCTCCGTCGGCTCGTGGGAGGCGACGATGCGGCGGAGCGCGGCCATGACGGCGGGCGGGCTCGCCGTGATCCACGTGCCACCGAGCCGCTTCCGCCGGGAGGCGGACGCTGTGATCGACGAGTTCGCCCAGGCCGTGGACATACGACGCGGCTGGTCGCCGCCCGCGCTGCTGGTGCGCGCCGCCGCATGAGTGGTGGCTCGCGTTGAGGGACGCCCACGTAGTCCTCAAGGCACCGTGGGCGTCCTTCACCGCGCCGACCCTGTCGGCCCGGCCGCGTAGCGTGGCCGCATGGCAGGCCGTAGCCGAACCGCGTCCCAGCGCGACCGGGTGATCCCCGTCCCGCTCGAGCTGCCGGGCGCCTCGCTGACCTACCCCTTCGGCGACGACGTCAACGTCTACAAAGTGGGCGTCCAGGCCGCCGCAGGCGCGGGCGGGCGGCACTCGGGCGGGAAGATGTTCTGCCTCGTCAGCCTCTACGGCGAGCCCGGCACGATGACGCTGAAGGTCGATCCGGACCACGGTGTCGAGCTGGTGCGCGAGCACGAGGCGATCTCGCCGGGCTACCACACCAACAAGCGGCACTGGATCACCGTGGTCCTCGACGGAAGCCTCGAGGACTCGCTCATCCGGGAGCTCGTCGAGGACTCGTACGACCTCGTGGTCTCGACGCTCACCGCACTTACCCGCTTCGATGTCGACCCGGACCGTTTTCCACTTCCGCCCGCACGGAGTCGGCGCACCTGAAGTCGCTCGCCGCGCTCGATGAAGGCCGCGCTTGTTGCGCTCTTAGCAACGAAGGCCACCTTCAGTGACTACCTCTGGGGAGCGGCGGGGCGGGGTGTCGGCGTGGGTCCGTAGGGTGCGGGGATGGCCAAGGCTCGGGTGGATGCGTACCGCTGCACGGAGTGCGGGTGGACCTCGCCCAAGTGGGTAGGTCGGTGCGGTGAGTGCCAGGCCTGGGGCACGGTCGCGGAGGTGGCCGCGGCGGCGACCTCCAGCGGGCTGCGCAGCCGCACCTCCGGCGTCGCCCCGACCCGCAGCGCCCGCCCCGTCTCGGAGATCGCCGAGCAGCAGGTCGTCCGCCGCACCACCGGGCTCGGCGAGTTCGACCGCGTCCTCGGCGGCGGCCTCGTGCCCGGGCAGGTCGTGCTGCTCGCCGGAGAGCCCGGCGTCGGCAAGTCCACCCTGCTGCTCGAGGTCGGCCACCGTTACGCCGAAGGCGCCGGCGGCTCCCGGCACGCCACCGGCTCGGGCCGCGACGCGACGGCCTCCGGCGGCAGCCGCTCGGCCGGCTCCGGCACCAGCGGCCGCACCGTCCTCTACGTCTCGGGCGAGGAGTCCGTCGAGCAGATCGGCGTGCGCGCCCGCCGGATCGGCGCCGACTCCCAGCACCTCCTGCTCGCCGACGAGAACGACCTCGCCACCCTGCTCGGCCACATCGAGGAGCACGACCCGGCGCTCGTCGTCGTCGACTCGGTGCAGACCATCGCCTCGGGCGACATCGAGGGCCGCGCGGGCGGGATGACCCAGGTCGTCGAGGTCACGCAGGTGCTCAGCCGGGTCGCGAAGTCGCGGCGGATGCCGATGCTCATCGTCGGGCAGTCGACCAAGGACTCGAGCATCGCCGGTCCCCGCGCCCTCGAGCACCTCGTCGACACCGTCCTCACCTTCGAGGGCGACCGCCACACCGCGCTGCGCCTGCTGCGCGCGGTGAAGAACCGCTACGGCCCGGCCGACGAGATCGTCTGCTTCGAGCAGGCCGACGACGGCCTGCGCGAGGTCCTCGACCCGTCCGACCTGTTCCGCGAGCACCGCGAGAAGCCGGTCCCGGGCACCTGCGTCACGGTCACGATGGAGGGCCGCCGGCCGATGCTGGCCGAGGTGCAGTCGCTCGTGACGATGTCGTCGATGCCCAACCCGCGCCGCGGCGTCACCGGCCTCGACTCCACCCGGGTGGCGATGCTCGTCGCCGTCACCGAGCGGGCCGGCAAGCTGCGCCTCGGCGACCGCGACGTGTTCGTCGCCACCGTCGGCGGCGCGAAGCTGGCCGACCCGGCGTGCGACCTCGCGGTGTGCCTCGCCCTCGCCTCGGCGTCGGTCGACCGTGCCGTGGCCGCCGACGTCATCGCGATCGGCGAGGTCGCGCTCTCCGGCGACGTGCGACCCGTCCCGTTCCTCAACCAGCGGGTCGCCGAGGCGGCCAGGCTCGGCTTCCGGCGCATCCTCGTGCCGCGCGGCACGAAGTCCGTGCTGGCCAAGAACGCCGACGGGTCCGCGGTCTCGGCCGGTCCGAAGCTGCACGAGGTGTCCCACCTCGAGGACGCCCTCACGATGCTGCGGCGCCTCGCCGCCGTCCCCGACTGATCGTGGTCGGGTCCACCCGCCCCGATCGGAGGAGCGCGCGGGGAACCGACCTCGCTAGAGTGCCGACCGCGGGGGCGCGTCGCACGACGCTGCCCACGACCAGGTCCGACATCAGGGGGCACACGTGGCCGGCGAGAAGAACGTCGACGTCGACGCCGCGCTGCGCGCTGCCATCGCCTCCGTCGCACCCGGCACGGTCCTGCGCGACGGCCTCGAGCGCATCCTGCGGGGCCGCACCGGCGGGCTCGTCGTCCTCGGTCACGACCGCACGGTCGAGACCATGGCCTCGGGCGGCTTCTCCCTCGACGTCGACTTCTCCGCCCAGCGCCTGCGCGAGCTGGCCAAGATGGACGGCGCGGTCATCTGCGACGTCGGCGCCACGAAGATCCTGCGCGCGGCCGTGCAGCTGCTCCCCGACCCGACGATCCCGACGGACGAGCAGGGCACCCGCCACCGCACCGCGGACCGCGTGTCCAAGCAGGTCGGCTTCCCGGTCGTGAGCGTGAGCAAGTCGATGAACACCATCGCGCTCTACGTCGCCGGCCGTCGCTACGTCCTCGAGGACTCCGGCCAGATCCTCTCGCGCGCCAACCAGGCCCTCGCGACCCTCGAGCGCTACAAGATGCGCCTCGACGAGGTCAGCGGCACGCTCTCGGCCCTGGAGATCGAGGACCTCGTCACCGTGCGCGACGTCGCGGCCGTCGCGCAGCGCCTGGAGATGGTCCGGCGCATCTCCTCCGAGATCGCCGACTACCTCGTCGAGCTCGGCACCGACGGCCGGCTGATGTCCCTGCAGCTCGACGAGCTCATCGCCGGCGTCGAGGCCGACCGCCAGCTCGTGATCCGCGACTACCAGCCGGTGCACGGCCGCAAGACGAAGGGCATCGACGCCTCGCTCACCGAGCTCGACGGCCTGTCCGCCACGGACCTGCTCGACCTGCTCTCGGTGGCCCGCGCCCTCGGCTTCACGCCGTCGCCCGAGCTGCTCGACTCCGCGGTGAGCCCGCGCGGGTTCCGCCTGCTCGCGCGCGTGCCGCGGCTGCCCGAGCTCGTCGTCGAGCGACTGGTCGACCACTTCGGCGGGCTGCAGCGCCTCCTCGCGGCGAGCATCGACGACCTGCAGGCCGTCGAGGGCGTCGGCGAGGCCCGGGCCCGGACCATCCGCGAGGGCCTGTCTCGCCTGGCCGAGTCGAGCATCCTAGAGCGCTACGTCTGAGCCACCGCTCGCCGGTCCGACCCGGTGGGGTGCTTCCCGTCGGCCGGACCCCGTCGCGTGGCCCCGGGTGAGCCCGGCGAGAATCAGGGCATGACCAGCCGCCTGTTCGAGCCGTTGACCATGCGTGGCACGACGTTCCGCAACCGCGCGTGGGTGAGCCCCATGTGCCAGTACTCCAGCGTCGACGGGCTCGCGAACGACTGGCACCTCGTGCACCTCGGCTCCTTCGCGAGCGGGCGCGCCGGGCTCGTGCTCAGCGAGGCCATCGCGGTGACGCCCGAGGGACGGATCTCCCCCGACGACCTCGGCCTGTGGTCCGACGCCCACGCCGAGGCGGTCGCGCCCGTCGTCGACTTCGTCCGGAAGCAGGGGGTGGCCTTCGGCTTCCAGCTCGCGCACGCAGGCCGCAAGGCCTCCACCTATGCCCCGTGGCGCGGCCACGACTCCGTCCCGGTCGGCGCCGGCGGCTGGCAGACGGTCGGTCCGTCGGAGGAGCCCTTCGGCCGCTACGCCGCTCCGCGCGCCATGACCGCCGCGGACCTCGCCCACGCGCGCGCCGCCTTCGTCGCGGCCGCGCAGCGCGCCGCCGCGCTCGGCGCCGACACGGTCGAGCTGCACTTCGCCCACGGCTACCTCATGCACCAGTTCCTCTCGCCGCTGTCGAACGTCCGTGACGACGAGTACGGCGGCAGCCTCGAGAACCGCATGCGCTTCCCGCTAGAGGTGATCGACGCGGTCCGCGCCGTCTGGCCGGACGACCGGCCCCTGCTCGCCCGCATCTCGGCGACGGACTGGGTGCCCGGCGGGTGGGACGTCGAGCAGTCGGTCGTCTTCTGCCGCGAGGCAGCGGCTCGCGGCGTCGACCTCGTCGACGTGTCGTCGGCGGGCAACGACCCGCGCCAGGACATCGCGATCGGCCCGGGCTACCAGGTGCCGTTCGCGGCGCAGGTGCGCCGGGAGGCCGGCGTACCGACCGGCGCCGTGGGGCTCATCACCGAGCCGGCGCAGGCCGAGCAGGTCGTCGCGAGCGGCGACGCCGACGCAGTGCTGCTCGCCCGTGCGTTCCTGCGCGACCCGCACTGGGTGCTGCGCGCCGCGCACGAGCTCGGCGCCGACGTCGAGTGGCCGCCGCAGTACCTCCGCGGCGCGTTCTCCTGACCTGTCGTCAGACGAGGTGGCGCTCGTCTCGGCGCCGGCCGAGTCCGAAGCGGTCGATCGACAGCGCCGACACGTCGATCTGCGGGTCGCGGCGCAGGACGAGGTCGCGCAGCGTCTCGCCGAGCGCCGGACCCTGCAGGAAGCCGTGGCCGGAGAAGCCGGTGGCGTAGAGCACGCGCGAGATCGAGCCGAGCTCGCCGACGATGCCGTCGTGGTCCGGGCTCACCTCGTAGAGCCCGGCCCAGCCGCCGATCACGTCGGCATCCAGCAACCGGGGCGCGCGGCGCTCGGCCTGCGCGACGATCCCCTCGAGGTACGCCGGGTCCCGCGACAGGTCGAATCCGTACGGCGTCTCCGGGTCGCTCCAGCCGGTGAGGATCCCCGGGCCCTCGCGGTGGAAGTAGAAGGTCGTCGCCGCGTCGATCGTGAACGCCTGCGGCACGTCCGGCGCGAAGCCCGGGACCGGACCGGTCACGACGATCTCGCGCTTGAGCGGACGGACCGGCAGCTCGAACCCGAGCAGGTCGCCGACCGACTGCGACCAGGCGCCGGCAGCCACCACGACCGTGCCGGTCGCGACCACGTGGTCGGCGCCGCCCGCGCGGATCGTCACCGAGCGCACCTCGCCTCCCGTGACGTCGGCGCCCACGACCTCGGCGCCGGCGACGAGCCGTGCTCCCGCGCGCCGCGCGCCGGCGGCGTAGGCCTGCACGACGGCCTCGGGGGTGACCGTGCCGTCGTCGGGCGACCAGCACGCGGCGATGACGTCCTCGGTGCTCGCGAGCGGTGAGCGGCGGGCGGCCTCGGCGCTGTCGACGAGGCTCGAGCGGACGCCGAGCGAGCGGTGCACCTCGACGGCGTGCCCGAACTCCTCGATCTGCTCGGGGGTCGTGAGCAGGAAGAGGTAGCCGCAGGTGTGCAGGTCGATCTCCCCGCCGGGGCGCGTGCCGAAGTCGCGCAGCAGCTCGAGGCTGCGCTTGCCGAGCGCGACGTTGACCGGGTCGGAGAAGCAGGCGCGCACGCCGCCCGCGGCCTTCGACGACGAGCCTGCGCCGTAGGTGTCCCGCTCGACGAGCAGGACGTCGACCCCGGCCTCGGCGAGGTGGAACGCGACCGAGCAGCCGACCACACCGCCGCCGATCACGACGACCTCGGCGCGCACGGGAAGCGCTGCCCGTTCCGGAGGCGCTGCCCGTTCGGGGGGTGCGGCGCTCACAGGCGGAACGACGCGTCGGAGGGGAGGTCCGCGACGTCCATCTGCGCCTTCTGGAGGCGGCCCGACCAGTCCCAGTTCATCGCCTGCCAGCGGGTGAACTGGTCGAGCACCCACACCCCGCTCTGGCGCGATCCGTTGCCGCTGCGGCCGTTGCCGCCGAAGGGCAGGTGCGCCTCGGCGCCGGACGTCGAGTTGTTGACCGACACCATGCCCGCGGAGATGCGCGACCGGAAGCGCCAGACCGACTCGGGGCTCGTCGTGTAGATCGACGACGAGAGGCCGTAGCCGTGCCCGTTGGCGAGCTCGATCGCCTCGTCCAGGCTCGAGAAGCGCCCGAGGCCGACGAGCGGGCCGAACGTCTCGGTGTCGTAGAGCGCGTCCCCGGGCGTGATCCCCTCCACGACCGTCGGGTGCGCGAAGACGCCGGCGTCCGGGTCGCCGACGAAGCCGGCGCGCGGGTTGTCCGACGTGATGCGACCGAGGCCGGTCGAGCCGTGCGTCGTGTGGTGGTCCGCGACCAGGCCGAGGTTGCGCTCGTGGTTGGCGAGGTAGGTCGGCGAGATCAGCGGGCCGTAGAGGACGTCCTTCGTGGGGTCGCCGACCACGGCGCTCTCGACCGCCGAGACGAAGCGGGCGCGCAGGTCGGCGTAGACGTCGTCGTGGACCCAGAGGGTGCCGAGCGACGTGCAGCGCTGGCCCGCGGCGCCGAAGCCGCCGAAGAGCGCGCCCTCGACGGCGAGGTCGAGGTCGGCGTCGGGCATGACGACCATCGGGTTCTTGCCGCCGAGCTCCAGGCACGGCGTCTGCAGGTGGCGACCGCAGAGCTCGCCGATCTGACGGCCCACGGCGGTCGACCCGGTGAAGCCGACCTTCTGCACGAGTCCCTCGTCGAGCGCCGTCTCGAGACCGGAGTACGTCGTGGGCCCGTCGGCGATCACCGCGATGAGCACGTCGGCGGGCACGCCGCCGGCGTGGAACAGAGCGGTGAGCGCGGTCGCGATCGCGGGCGAGACCTCGCCCGGCTTCCAGACGACCGTGTTGCCGCACAGCAGCGCAGGGACGAGGTACCAGGACGGCACCGCGGTGGGGAAGTTGCCGGCGGTGATGATGAACGCCGTGCCGACCGGCATGCGGTGGGTGAACAGCTGCTTCGCGGGGAGCTCGCTCGGGACCGTCTGGCCGTAGAGGCGCCGGCCCTCGCCGAGGAAGAAGTCGCAGGTGTCGATGACCTCCTGGACCTCGCCGAGGGCCTCGGCGTACGGCTTGCCGATCTCGCGCGTCACGAGCGCGGCGAGCGCCTCCTTGTTGGCCTCGACGAGCCGGCCGACCGCGGCGACGACCCGGCCGCGTGCCGGTGCGGGGATGTCCGACCACGCCCGCTGCGCGGCGTGCGCGCGGCGGGTCGCATCGACGACGTCGCTCGCCGTGGCGAGCTCGATCGAGGTCACGACATCAGTGAGGTCGGCGGGGTTCAGGCTCTCGAAAGTCACGCCGCACATCCTGCCGCGTCAGGGCGGGGGATGACCGCCAAGGGTGATCAACGTCCTTCACGGTGCAGATCGTGACCAGGCGTCGTGATCGTCAGCCGCGGCAACTCGGTCCCGTGACCCCGAGTTCCGCTCACCCGCCGACCGTGCAGCGCGCCAGCCGGTCGCTCCACACGCCCTGCACCGGTATCCACCGGCCGTCGCCCAGCTCCACCAGCGTGCTGCTCCCGCCGCGCATGCCGGCATGTCGGACACCACGGCGTCACGATCCTCCCCCGACGACCCCAGGGCCAGGCGCGAACGGGCTGACCCTCGGACCCGACGCCTACTCTCCGTGACACGTCACCCAGCGTGGTCGTCGCGTCGTGCCACGCCGACGCCCGCGCGCCTGCTGGTAGGACTACGCCATGGTTTCTGTCGGTGAGGCGCTGCTCGACCAGCTCGCGGACCACGGCGTGGAGGTCTGCTTCGGGGTTCCCGGCGTGCACAACCTGGCGTTCTGGGTCGGCGCCGGGGTCGGACGTCGGCCGCGGGTGGTCGGAGTCCGCCACGAGCAGGCCGCGGGCTACGCCGCCGACACGGGCGCACGCGCGAGCGGAGGCCTGGGCGTCGCGCTCACCACCACCGGCCCCGGCTTCGCCAACGCCCTCGCCGCCTTCGGCGAGGCCTACGCACGCTTCTCCCCGGTCGTCCTGATCTCCAGCGAGACGCCGGTCGCGCCGCGCCGGACCTCCGGGCACGACGACGGGCTCCTTCACGGCATGCGTAGCCAGGCCGACGTCATCGCGCACGGGTTCGGCGCCCGAGCGGTGTCGTCGCGCACCGCGCAGGAGGCGCTCGCCGCGCTGCCCGAGCTCGCCGCGCACGCCCTCGCCGCCGGACGACCCGTCTACCTCGGGGTCCCCGCCGACGTCCTCGCGTCCGAGTGGGCCGGGGACGTCCCGGGCCCCGTCGCCGTCCCGCTCACCGCGCCCGACGCCACGACGATCGAGGCGCTCGCGCGCACGCTCCGAGGCCGATGCGTCACGATCTGGCTCGGAGCGCGGGCGGTGCCGGCGGAGTCCGGCGTACGCCGACTGGCGGAGCGGCTCGGGGCGCTCGTGGTGCCGACGTTCCAGGCGCGCGGCATGCTCGCCGACTACGCCGGGACCGTGGTCGCACCGCCGCACGAGCCGCTCGTCGCCGAGGCGATCGCGGCGTGCGACGTGCTCCTCGTCGTCGGTGACGACCTGCACGGGATGACGACGCGCAACTGGCGGATGCCGGTGCCGCCGACGATCGTCGCGATCACCGACGACGTCGACGCGAGCCTCGGCGACTACGACCTCGCGGTGCGCGCGGTCGGTGATGTCGGACTCGCGGTCGACGCCCTCCTCGGCGCGCTCGGGACCGGCGAGCCCGTCACGGCACCGGACGGCGAGGCCCTCACCAGGGCGGTCCTGGACGAGGTCCGGGCCGACGGGCGCACGTCGGCAGCAGCCGCCTTCGTCGCCACGGTCGAGGAGTCGTGGCCCCTCGACGGCGCCCTCGTGGTCGACATGTGCATCGCGGGCTACTGGCTCGGCGGCTACTCGCGGCAGGGCCGGTCCGGGCGGCTGCAGTACCCGGTCGGGTGGGGCACGCTCGGCTTCGGCCTCCCGGCCGCGATCGGGCCGGCCGCGCTCGGGATCCCGACCCTCGCGGTCGTCGGCGACGGCGGTGCCGCGATGGGCCTCGGCGAGCTCGCGACCTACGCGCAGGAGGGGCTCCCCATCGCGCTGCTCGTCGTCTCCGACGGTGGCTACGGGATGCTCCGCTACGACCAGACCGTCGCGGGCGACCCGCACCGCGGCGTCGACCTGGTCGAGCCGAGGTGGGAGCACCTGGCTGCCGCCTACGGCTTCACGGCTGTGCGCACCGACGACCCGGGGGCCGGTCTCGCCCGCGCGGTCGCGGCGGCGCGCGAGGGCCTGAACCGCGGCGAGCGCACCCTCGTCGTGCTGGAGCAGGAGTTCCACCCGCCGAGGACCACGTCTCCGCGCTGGCGCGAGGCCTGATCTCGCGCACCTCTCGAGCCGCGCGGGTTCTCAGGTGCTTGCCAGATCCGGCCGATAGCGTGAGCAGGTGCGGGAACCTGCCCGCGGGTGCCGGTGCGCCCTGACACGACGAGGTGGAACGGTGGGCGACGCAGCACGGGCCGCAGCGGTGGTCGCCGCGTGCGCCCTCGCGGCGATCACGATGGTGCCGGTCGCGGCGAGCGCCACGGGGACCGCACCGACGCCCGGGCCGACCGCGCCGTCACCGCGACCGACCCCGCCCCCGCCGCCGACGCCCCCGCCGGTCGACCACAACAAGACGCACCTGCCCGTCGGTCCCGCGGACACCGGTCCGCTCGTCGCCGCGGTCCAGCAGCGGCTCATCTGGCTCGGTGCGCCGATCCGGCCGACCTCGGTGATGGACGCAGCGACCACCGCCGCGGTGGCGCACTTCCGCGCGAAGTTCGGGCTCGGCACCGGGACGACGGTGACGACGGCCGTGTTCGCCACGCTCTCGTCGGTCTCGCGCGCGCACGGTGCGCTCCCGGCCGCCTGCCGCACGTCGGGCACCGTGCTCTGCGTCGACAAGACGCAGAAGTCGCTCCGGCTCGTGCGGGCCGGCAAGGTCGTGCTCACCACCGACGCGCGGTTCGGCAGCGACGCGCTGCCCACCCGTGAGGGCACGTTCCACGTGCAGCGCAAGGACGCGACGCACGTGTCGAGCCTGTATCACACGTCCATGCCGTACGCGATGTTCTTCTCCGGCGGTCAGGCCGTGCACTACTCGCCGTACTTCCACCGCGACGGTTACAGCGGGCACTCCCACGGCTGCGTCAACATCCGCGACTACGCGACGGCGGCGTACCTCTTCGCGCACTCGCCGATCGGCACGAAGGTCGTCGTCTACCGCTCGTAGCGTCGCGGGTCCGCGGCCGTGTCCACGCGTGACCTGGGTCTCTCCGCGTGCTCACGGAGGTTCGCGATTCGTCGGTAAGGGCATGCTCCCGCTACCCTGGCAAGGCTTCCTAGAAGCACATCCAGACCTGCGTCGCCTTGGTAGCTCTCATTGACGCGTCTGTTTCCGCGTCCATCGATTGAGGCTCACCCGTGACTGCCGTGCTCCCTGACTCCACCGTGCCCGCGTTCGACGCGGCCGACGACGTCTTCGCCGACGACGTCCCCACCCCCACGTTCGCCGACCTCGGCCTTCCCGCGCCGGTCGTCGCCGCGCTGGCCCGAGCCGGCATCACGACGCCGTTCCCGATCCAGGTCGAGACGATCCCGGACGCCCTCGCAGGCCACGACCTGCTCGGTCGCGGCAGCACGGGCTCGGGCAAGACGCTCGCGTTCGGCCTGCCGATGATCGCGCGCATCGCCTCGCTGCCCCCGCAGCCCAAGCGCCCGCGCGGCCTCGTGCTCGTGCCGACCCGCGAGCTGGCCATGCAGGTCAACGACGCGCTCGAGCCGCTCGGCCGCTCGCTCGGACTGCACTTCAAGACCGTCGTCGGCGGTACGTCGATGGAGAAGCAGGTCTACGCCCTGCGCCGCGGTGTCGACGTCCTCGTCGCCACCCCGGGCCGGCTCGGCGACCTCATCCGCCAGGGCGAGTGCTTCCTCGACGACATCGAGGTCGTCGTGCTCGACGAGGCCGACCAGATGGCCGACATGGGCTTCCTCCCCGAGGTCACCGCGCTGCTCGAGCTCTGCTCGCCGGCCGCCCAGACCCTGCTGTTCTCCGCGACGCTCGACGGCGACGTCGACACCCTCGTGCGCGAGCACATGCACGACCCGATCAAGCACGAGCTCGAGCCCGCGACCTCGCCGGTCGACACCATGGAGCACCACCTGCTCGTCGTGAACCGCGAGGACAAGGCCGTTGTCGCCACCGAGATCGCGCGGCGCGACGGTCGCACGATCATGTTCGTCCGCTCGCAGCTCGGCGCCGAGCGCGTGGCCGGCAACATCGCCGACCGCGGCGTCAACGCCCGTGCGCTGCACGGTGGCATGTCGCAGAACGCCCGCACACGCACGATGGCGGAGTTCAAGGAGGGAAAGATCGACGTCCTCGTGGCCACCGACGTCGCCGCACGCGGCATCCACGTCGACGACATCTCGCTCGTCGTCCACGTCGACCCGCCCGAGGACCCCAAGGCCTACCTGCACCGCGCCGGCCGCACCGCCCGCGCCGGGGCCACGGGTCGCGTCGTCACCCTCGTCCTGCGCAACCAGCGCAAGAGCATGCAGCGCCTGCACGAGAAGGCCGGCGTCACCGCCAGCGAGCACGAGGTCGCTCCCGGCTCCGACGTCCTTGCCGACCTCACCGGCAGCAGGACCGCCCGCGAGGCCCGCGCCTGACCGCTCCACACTCCACGTAACTGGCGAAAGCGTCGTTTCCCGAGCCGGGAAGCGACGCTTTCGCCAGTTACGTCGCAGGTGTCAGGTGGTGACGGTGTCGCCGACGATGTGACCGCCGGTGTCGGGGGCGTCGTGCGGGGCGATGCGGAACCAGGACGCGAACAGTGGCACGACCATGAGCACGGGGATCAGCGCGGCGAAGGCCCAGCGCAGCGACGCGCCCTGGGCGATGCCACCGATGAGCGGGGCTCCGACCACGAACCCGATGTAGTTGAAGATGTTGACGCGGGCGACGGCGACCCCGCTGGACGTCCTGTCGTGGGACGCGGCCGCCGTGAAGGCCAGCGGGATGGCGGGGCTGATGGCCAGGCCGAGGAGGGCGAACCCCGCGATCGCCACGGCCGGGCTCGGAGCCAGCGTCACGAGGGTCGCCGCCGCGACCGCGGTGAACCCGCCGACCCGGACGAGGCGCACGGCGCCGACGCGACCGACGGTGCGGTCGACGATGAGCCGGCCCGCCACGGTCATGAGCGAGTAGGCCGCCAGTGCCAGCGCCGCCACCGACTCGGTGCCGCCGAGGCCCTTGTGCAGGTAGTCGGCGCTGAAGGTCGAGGCGCCGGAGTCGGCGATGTAGACGCACATGAGGGCGATGCCGACCAGCATCACCGGACGCCAGTTGATGCGGGGGGCCGTCCCCTCCGCGGCCGCCGCCTGCAGAGGCGTCGGCACCGGATGCCCGACGAGAAGGAAGCGGCCTGCCACCAGCTGGAGCGGTATGAGCACGACCGCGATGAGGGAGAAGAACACGCCCAGCGACATCGTCGTGCCCGCGGCGGCGCTCGCCAGCAGTGCTCCGGTGAAGCCCGCCAGGCTCCACGCGGCGTAGAACGAGGCGACGACCGCTCGTCCCATGTCGTCCTGCACCCGCACGCCCTGGACGTTCATCATCGCGTCGACCGAGCCGAGCCCGAACCCGAGGACGACGAGCGCCGCGAGCAGCACGCCGAGGTTGGAGGCCCACCCGGCGGCCGCCAGCGCGATCGGCACCACCGGACCCAGCACCCGCAGGACCGGTCGGCTGCCGTGCTTCTCCGCGAGCGACCCGGCCACCACGCTGCCGACGCCCGCGATGATCGGCACGAGGCCCACGATCAGCCCGAGCGACCCGTCGGACAGCTCGAACTTGGCCTGCACCGCCGGCACGCGCGACACCAGCGCGGCGAAGCACACGCCCTGTCCGACGTACGACACCGTGACCGCAAGACGTGCCCGACGGAGATCCACGCGCGGAATCTCTCACACCCGCCCGTCCGAAGCGGGGGCAACGGCCAGGACCGTCAGGTGGCGGGCGGCTTCGTCGGACCGAGCGGAGCCGAGCGCTTCGGCGACCGAGGGAGGACGTGGCCGACCGCCACCGCGAGCCAGGACCGTCAGGCTGCGTGCCGGGCGGCTACGGCGTAGGCCGACAGGATCGCGCGCAGGACGTCGTCGGTCGGCGTCGGGACGAGGCCGAGCTCGTGCTGCGCGGCCGAGGAGTCCATCACGAACGGCTGGTCGAGCTGGTACGCCACCTCGGGAAGCTCGCGCATCATCGGGTTCACGAGCCCGAGCGCCTTGACCAGCACGCCGGGGATCGTCCCCACCTTCGGCATCGGTACGCCGGCCATCGCAGCCAGGCGCGCGATGGCCTCCCGCTGCGTGCACTCCAGGGCGCTCGGCACGTGCCAGGCACGTCCCCAGGCCCGCTCGTCGGCGCCGAGCGCGACGAGGGTCATGGCCATGTCCTCGGTGTAGGTCCAGGTGTGCAGCGTGTCGGGGCTGCCGAGGACCTGGATGCTCTTGCCCGCGAGCAGCTTCGGGACCGTGCGGTCGCCGAGGTGCGACTCGGAGCCGGGGCCGACGTAGTCGGCGCCACGTGCCTCGGTCGCGCGGATGCGACCCGCGTGGTGCGCCGCGAGCGCGTCCTCCCACATCCGGATCCGGACCTTCGCCTTCGTACCGGCGCCGTTCAGCGGCGTCTGCTCCGTCATCGGCGCGTCGACGTGCCCGTAGCCGTAGAGGTTCGAGGTGGTCACGAGGACCGCGCCTGAGGACTCGGCCGCGGCCAGCAGGGCGTTCGCGACGGGCGGCCAGTCGGTGGCCCAGCGGTGGTACTGCGGGTTCACGCAGTTGTAGATCACGTCGGCACCCGCGGCGAGCTCGGCGAGGCGCGCCGCGTCGGCGGCGTCGGCGGCGGCCTTCTCGACGCCGGGGAGGTCCGGACCCGACCCGGACCGGGTGACGACGCGGACCTGGTCGCCCGACGCGGCGACACGGCGCACGACCGCCGACCCGATCGGTCCGGCTCCGACCACGAGGTGGGTGCGCTGGCTCATGTCGATCTCCATCCGTTCGTCCCGGCGTTTCCGAGAGCACTGCTCACACTATGGATCGGTGCACTGAGATTTGTCAAGAGCAGTGCTCACAAACATGGACACCGCTCTTGTTTCTGGCATGATGGCTCCGTGACCGACGCCTCGCCCCCGACCGCGCCCCGCACCGCACGCGAGCGGGCCCGCGCGGAGCTGACCCGCGAGATCGTCGACACCGCGCGCACCCACCTCGCGGCCGACGGCGCGGCCGGGCTGTCGCTGCGCGCCGTCGCGCGCGACCTCGGCATGGTGAGCAGCGCCGTCTACCGCTACTTCCCCAGCCGTGACGACCTGCTCACCCGGCTGATCATCGACGCCTACGACGCGCTCGGCGACGCCGCCGAGACGGCCGAGGCCGAGGTGAGGCGGACGGACCTGCGCGGCCGCTGGATGGCCATCGCCCACGGCGCACGCGACTGGGCGCTCGCGCACCCCCAGGAGTGGTCGCTGATCTACGGCTCGCCGGTGCCCGGCTACGTCGCCCCCGCCGACACGATCGGTCCGGCCAGCCGCACGACCACCCTGCTCATCACGATCCTCGCCGACCTGCAGGCCCAGGGCGGCGTGTCCGATCCGCAGAAGGTCGGCCGCCTCGTCCGCGCGGCGATGACCCCGATCCGGGCCGCCGTGCCCGAGCAGGTCCCGGACGACCTGATCGTCCGGGGACTGATGGCCTGGACCGAGCTGATCGGGACGATCTCGCTCGAGATCAACGGCCAGTTCCACAACGTCATCGACGACATGAGCGAGTACTTCGACCACGTCATGAACCGGATCGCCGGCGTCCTCGAGCTCGGCTGACAGGGCTGCGCGCCTCTCCGCATCGCGACGAGGAGGCGCCCTGCCGCCGCATGCGTGATGATCGACCGGTGCCCCGCATCCTCACGATCCTCGGCTCGGGCGAGACCAGCCCGACGATGGTCACCCCCCACCAGCGCACGTTCGCCCGGCTGGGGAGCGACGTTCGTGCCGTGCTCCTGGACTCGCCGTACGGCTTCCAGGAGAACGCCGACGAGCTGACCGAGAAGGCCCAGCAGTTCTTCCGCGAGAGCGTCGGGCGCGAGGTCGAGGCGGTCACGTTCCGCAGCACTCCTCCCGCGGACTCCGTCGCGCACGCGTTCGAGATGGCGCGGCTCCGCGCCGCCGACTGGGTCTTCGCCGGCCCGGGATCACCGTCGTACGCCCTGCGCACCTGGGCCGGGAGCGCCGTGCCGGAGGCTCTGCACGCCCGCCTGGCCGACGGCGGCGCGGTGACGTTCGCCTCCGCCGCGGCACTCACGCTCGGGCTCGTGACCATCCCGGTCTACGAGGTCTACAAGGTCGGCGAGGACCCGCACTGGCTCGAGGGCCTCGATGTCGTCGGCCGCGCGACCGGCCTGCGTGCGGCGGTCGTCCCGCACTGGAACAACGCCGAGGGCGGCACGCACGACACGCGCTTCTGCTGGCAGGGCGAGCGTCGGCTCAAGGTCCTCGAGTCGCTCCTCCCCGACGACGCGTTCGTCCTCGGCGTCGACGAGCACACGGGTCTCGTCATCGACCTCGACAGCGGGGCGTGCGAGGTCGTGGGGCGCGGCACGGTGGTCGTGCGGGTGCAGGGCGACGAGTGGGTCGTGCCCACCGGCGAGACCATCTCGCTCGAGCAGATCGCCGAGCACGGCCGAGGCTCCGGTGCGGCGACGCCGGAGCCGGTGCTGGTGCTGGTGCCCGATCCGGCGCTGATCCTCCCGGACGCGGCCATCGACGACGCGCTGGCGACGGGCGACGTCACGACGCCGCTGGCCCTGATCCTCGACGCGCTGCAGGATGACGACATGCCGGCCGAGGGTCGCCAGTGGGTGAGGTCGAGGATCGCGCGGGTGATGACGTCGATCGAGGAGCCGGTCGACGTCACCGACACGGTCCGGCCGCTCGTGGACGTGCTGCTCGAGCTGCGGGCGCAGGCGCGGGCCGAGAAGCGCTGGGCCGAGAGCGACACGATCCGGGACGGGCTCGCCGCCGCCGGAATCGAGGTCAGGGACACACCCGATGGGGTCGAGTGGGAGGTACGCCGATGAGCACCGCACCTGTCGCACTCGTGGGGTCCGGCGAGTACCTCCCGGTCATGACCGAGATCGAGCGGGCGCTGATCGCCGGGCGGCCGGCGCGCTACGTGCAGCTCGCCACCGCGGCCGCGCCCGAGGGCGACGACTCGCTGGCACGCTGGCACCGGCTCGGCCGGGAGCAGGCCGAGCGGCTCGGCGCGGAGCAGGTCGTCGTCGACGTCCGCACCCGCGCGGACGCGGAGTCCCAGAACTGGGCGGACGCCATCAAGGACGCCGGGCTCATCTACCTGTCCGGAGGCAACCCGGCGTTCCTCGCGGAGACGCTGCGCGGCACGGCGGTGTGGCACGCGATCGTCTCCGCGCACGAGCAGGGCGCCGCGCTCGCCGGCTGCAGCGCCGGCGCGATGGCGCTGTCGGACTGGGCGCCGCGCATGCGCGACCTCGTGCACCCGAACCAGCCCACCGGGCTGCGCCTCGTGCAGCAGGTGCGCGTCATCCCGCACTTCGACAAGATGCTCGGCTGGATGCCGGACATGCTGCGCAACGCGCTGCTGCACAAGCCCGAGGGCACGACGCTCATCGGCATCGACGAGGACACCGCGCTCGTGAGCCTTGGCCACGGCGAGTGGGAGGTGCAGGGCCGTCAGTCGGTGTGGGTGCTCGGCCCGGGCTCCCGCGTCGAGCACCCGTCCGGCGCCCGCCTCACGCTCCCCTGACGCACGTCACGACATCAGCGCGCCCCCAGGAGCTCGCCCGTGTCATGACATCGGCTACTCGGAGCGGCCCTTGTCGTCGTCCATCTCGCGCAGGAACGCCTCGAGCTGCGCGGCGATCTCGTCACCGCTGGGGATGGGCTCGTCGGCCATCGCGGACGCGTCGGCCATCTGCAGCGCCGACTCCGCTCCGCGTACGACGGCGTCGTACTGCTCCTCGAGCGCACGTACGGCCTCGACGTTCTCGGGGCTCGTCGACACTTGCTGGTCGATCTCGCGGTCGCTGTCGTCCGCGGCCACCGCCAGCGCGAGCAGGTCGACGTCGAGGTCGCCCGCGATGGCGGTCTCCTCGAGCAGCCGCAGCGAGGCGCGCGGGAACTCGACCTGGGTGAGGTAGTGCGGGACGTGCACGGCGAATCCCATCGCCTCGTGCCCCGCCGCGCCGAGGGCGAGCTCGAGGCCGCCGGCGAGATGGCCCGGCACCTCGATGGCGCCGACGAATGTCGGACGTCCCGACACCAGGCTCGGGTCGGTGGCGTGGGCGGTCACGCCCACGGGACGCGTGTGCGGTGCCGGCCACGGGATCGCGTTGAGCCCGATGGAGCGGCGTACGCCGAAGCGCTCGACGAGCTGCACGACGGCAGCGCCGAACGCCTGCCACGCGAAGTCGGGCTCGGGGCCGTGGAGCACGAGGAAGCCCTTGCCGCGCTTGTCCGTCACCTCGGTGAGCAGCAGCTCGGGGAACTCGATCGAGGCGTAGTGGTCGGTGTCGAAGACCATGCGCGGGCGGCGCGCGCGGTAGTCGTAGATCGCGTCCAGGTCGAACGTGGCGATCGTGCGGCTCTCGTGGGTGGCGAGCAGGTGACCCACGGCCAGCTGGCGGGCAGCACCGGCGTCGAGGAACCCGGACAGTGCGTGCACGAGGACCGGCGCGTCGAGGACGACGTCGTCGGTCACGATCTCGTACAGGCTCTCGGGCTGCATGGCCACCATTCTCTCGCAGGAGGAACCTCGTCGGCGCTCCGAACGTCAGGCTCGTGGGCGTCCACCTGATAACGCCTCCGGCAGGTGCCGTGATTCCCGATCCGCAAGGATGCCCCCGTGACGACCGAGCCCGCCACCACGCCCGACGAGGCGTGGACACCCTCGATGCCCGACCGCGGCACGCTGCGCGCGGAGATGTGGCTGGTGCTGTGGGTCTCGATCGCGGCGACGGCGCTCAAGGCGACGCTCTCGCTCATCGACACCCTCACCAGCGGCGCCCCGATCAGCGGCCACACCTCTACGCTCGTCGGGACGTTCATCGTCGACCGGCAGTGGCTCGACATGCTCTACCAGGCGACGTTCATCGCCCTGCCGCTCGTCCCGGTGCTGCTCGTGATCCACCTGCTGCGCCGCAGCGGCGAGGGCCGTCAGGCGATCGGCCTCGACATGCGCAGCTGGCCGAGCGACCTCGCGAAGGGCGCCGTCCTCGCGGCAGTCCTCGGTGGCCTCGGTCTCGCCTTCTACCTGCTGGCCTTCAAGCTCGGGATGAACGTGCGCATCGCCGCCGTCACCGCCGACCGGCACTGGTGGACGCCGATCCTGCTCGTGGCCTCGGCGTCGTACAACGCCATCCTCGAAGAGGTCATCGTCCTGGCCTACTTCATCCACCGGGCCGCCCAGATCGGCTGGAAGCCGTGGCAGCAGGTCGGAAGCAGCGCCCTGCTCCGCGGCGCGTACCACCTCTACCAGGGCTTCGGCGGCTTCCTCGGCAACCTCGCGATGGGCACGGTCTTCGCGGTGCTCTACCGCCGCTGGGGCCGCGTGATGCCGTTCCTCTGGGCGCACCTGTTCATCGACGCGGTGGCCTTCCTCGGCTACTACTACCTCGGCGGCCACCTCTCCTGGCTGCCGTAGCCGGCGGCGCCGGCTGCGGGTTCCTCCTCGCTTCGGCACGGCTGCGTGCCGGTTCACCTCGGGCCGCGCCCCCGGCAACCCCGCGACACCCGGTCAGGGGCGATTCTCTCGGCGAAACCCTCGTGCGGTAGCGCCAGGAGGACGTACCGTCGTCCCACACGTGAGAGGAGGTGGTCCGATTCATGAGTGAACATCGGATTCGTGAGGTGGCTGCCCGCTAGCCAGGACAGCCCGCTGACTGTGAGTCGCGTCCTTCCCGGCGCGAGTACCAGGCAGCCACCGGACCCCCGGGTGTCGGCCCGTCCAGCCGATCCTCGCCCGTGTCACCGACACGGACGCGGCCCGCCCGGGGGTCTTCCACGTCCCGAGCGGGCACCGGCGCCTACGGCGCGGAGCCGTTGCCCTGCTCGCTCAGCACGTCGACGATCGTCGTGAGGGCGGAGTCGAGGTCGTCCTCGCAGACCACGAGCGGCGGGGCGAAGCGGATCGTCCAGGTGTGCGTGTCCTTGGCGAGGATGCCGCGCGCGAGCAGCTCGAGGCTCACCTCGCGACCGGTGCGCCCGGTGCCGTCGAGCTCGATCGCCCACCACAGCCCGCTGCCGCGGATCTCCTTGACGCCTGGGAGGTTCGCGCCTCGGAGCGTCGCGAGCACGTGCTCGCCGAGCCGCTTCGAGCGCTCCTGCACCTCGCCGGTCTCGAGCAGCGCCACCACCGCGATGCCGACGGCCGCCGCGAGCGGGTTGCCGCCGAACGTGCTGCCGTGCTGGCCGGGCCGGATGACCGACAGGACGTCCCAGTCGGCCGTGACGGCCGAGACCGGGATGATGCCGCCGCCGAGCGCCTTGCCGAGGATCCGGACGTCGGGCTGCACGTCGACGAGGTCGCACGCGAAGGTCGCTCCGGCGCGGCCTAGCCCGGCCTGGATCTCGTCGGCCACGAACAGCACGTTGCGCTCCGAGCACAGCGCTCGCGCCGCCCGGAGGAACCCGGTCGGCGGCAGCACCACGCCGGCCTCGCCCTGGATGGGCTCGACGAGGAACGCCACGGTGTTCTCGGTGATCGCTGCCGAGAGCGCATCGATGTCGCCGTAGGGCACGGTCACGAAGCCGGGCGTGTAGGGCCCGTAGTGCTCGCGCGCCTCGGGGTCGTCGGAGAACGAGATGATCGTCGTGGTGCGGCCGTGGAAGTTCCCGGCGCACACGATGATCTCGGCCCGGTCGGCCGCGACGCCCTTCTTCTCGTAGCCCCACTTGCGCGAGAGCTTGAGCGCCGTCTCGACCGCTTCAGCCCCGGAGTTCATCGGGAGCACGGCGTCGTGCCGCGCCAGGCGCGCGAGCGCGGAGCAGAACTCGCCGAGCTGGTCGTTGTGGAAGGCACGGCTGGTGAGCGTGATCCGGTGCAGCTGCGCCTCGGCGGCAGCGATGAGCACGGCGTTGCTGTGGCCGAAGTTGATCGCGGAGTAGGCGGAGAGCATGTCGAGGTAGCGACGGCCCTCGATGTCGGTGACCCACGCGCCGTCGCCCTCGTGGATGACCACGGGCAGCGGGTGGTAGTTGTGCGCGCAGTGCTCGTGCTCGAAGGCGATCGCCTGGTCCGTGCTCACAGTTCCTCCTGTCGGCGGCACACCGGCGGGCCGCCCGGGGACACGGTGCCACGTCGGGCCCGGCGCAGGAAAGCCGAACCACCGGAGCGCTATGCGCGGGATCACACCGAACTGATTCGTCGGTCAGCAACCGGAGCGGATACAGTTCTCCTGTTACTGACTCACCAGTCAGTAGCGGGAGCGGGCCGTCCGATCTGCGGGGCGGCTCGAAGCACGTCCGGAGCAGGTCCGGGCACCTGATGCCGAAGGAGGCAGCCATGTCGAACGACCTTCTCGTGATCGTCACGGGTGCTGCCACGGCGACCCTGGCACTGGCCTTCGGCCTCCCCCAGTTCTTCCGCGTACGGCGGACCGGCTCGGTCGCCGGAGTCTCCCTGCCGAGCGTGACGAACACCCTCGTGTCCACGACCGCCTGGCTGTTCTACGGCCTGCACCTGCAGGACTTCTGGGTCACGCTGACCTCCGTCGTGGGGCTGCCGTCGCTCGTCGCGACGTTCGTCGCGATCGTCCGCCGCAGCGACGACCGATCCGGCATGTGGCTGCCCCTCGGCTGGGCCGCCCTGCTCGCCGCCACCGCGACCGCGACGCCGTGGGCACCCGCGCTGTTCCCGACCGTGCTCGGGGGGTCCGCGCTCTGGTACGTCACGCCCGCTGCCGTCACCGCGTGGCGCAGCGCCGACGTGTCAGGGATCGCCTCCGGCACCTGGCTGCTGCTCGGCATCGACGGCCTGGTGGCCGGCGCCTACGGCGTCGCAGCCGGCGTGACGGCTTATCTGGTCTACGCCTCCATCGCCGTCCTCGGCGCGCTCGTGGTGCTCGCCCGCGTCTACTGGCGCTGGGTCCCCGAGTGTGGCGAGTGCGCGCCGATCACCGGCTGCACCTGCACCGCCTGACCCGGCCCTCGGAGCCGCACGAGGTCGCCTAGGCTGCGGATCGCCACCCGGCGGGCGAGGGCGCTCCGGCCCGTCGCTGCGCCGCGAGCCGAGGAGAGGTCCCATGCCCGAGCGTCCGCTGACGATCCTGTTCATGCCCGAGTCGGCGTACGGCCCGACGAACCAGTGCGTCGGCCTCGGCAACGTGCTGCTCGGCCGTGGTCACCGCGTCGTCTTCGCCGCCGAGGCGTCGTGGAAGGGCAAGCTCGCTCCGCTCGGGTTCGAGGAGGACCTCGTCGACCTCGCGCCCGCGCCCGAGGCCGACGACACCGACCAGGATCCCGGGGCGTTCTGGAAGGAGTTCATCCGCGACACCGCGCCGGAGTTCCGCAAGCCCACGGTCGAGCAGCTCGAGACGTTCATGCTGCCCACCTGGCAGGCGCTCATCGACGGCGCGCAGTTCTGCGAGCCGCAGCTGCGCGAGATCATCGCCCGGGTGAAGCCGGACGTCATCGTCGAGGACAACGTCGTCGCGTTCCCCGCGCTGCTCACCTCGGGTGCGCCGTTCGTCCGGATCATGTCGTGCAACCCGCTCGAGGCTCCCGGCAGCGGGATCCCGCCGGCCTACTCCGGCCTCCCGGCCGACGACCGCTCCGAGTGGGCGTCCTTCCGCGCGGAGTACGACCGCACGCACCGCGGGCCGTGGGAGTCGTTCAACGCCTGGGTCGTCGCTCAGGGCGCTCCCCCGCTGCCCGACCTCGAGTTCGTGCACACGAGCGAGGCGGCCAACCTCTACGTGTTCCCCGAGGAGGCCGACTACACCGGTGCTCGCCCGCTCGACGCGACGTGGCACCGGCTGGACTCCAGCGTGCGCGAGACGGACGAGCACTACGTCGTGCCCGCGGAGGCGGCCGACCGCCCCGAGGGCAGCGCGCTGATCTACCTGTCCCTCGGATCGCTCGGCAGCGCCGACGTCGACCTGATGAAGCGCCTCGTCGACGTGCTCGGCCGCACGCCGCACCGCTACATCGTGAGCAAGGGCCCGCAGGCGGGCGAGTACGAGCTGGCCGACAACATGGTCGGCGCGGAGTTCCTGCCGCAGACCACGGTCATCCCGCAGGTCGACGCCGTCATCACCCACGGTGGCAACAACACGACCACCGAGTCGCTCCACTTCGGCAAGCCGATGGTGCTGCTGCCGCTGTTCTGGGACCAGTACGACAACGCGCAGCGGATGGACGAGCTCGGGTTCGGCGTGCGTCTCGGGACCTACACGTTCACCGAGCACGACATGCACGCCGCGCTCGCAGTCGTGCTCGACCCGGCGAAGCGGGCCGAGCTCGCCGCCGTCGGCGCGCGGGTGCGCGCACGCGACGGCCTGCGCCGCGGGGCAGACGTGATCGAGCAGGTGGCGCGCGCGCACGCCGAGGGCAGCACCTCCGAGGGCAGCGCGACCGCATGAGCTCGCGCGAGGAGCTCGCCCGACTCGTCGGTGCCAGCCCGGGCGGTCTCGTGCTGCCCGGCGGCGACCGCCGGGCAGCACGACACGTAGCGACGCCGCTGCGGCTCGTCGACGCGGCGGACCTCTCCACCGGGCGATGGATCGGGGTCGTGGAGGACGCCGACGGGGACCGCTGGACAGTGCCGATGATCGTCGAGTCGGGTGCGCTCCGCCGGGCCGTCGCCGGCGACGGCGTGGCGGAGGCCCTCGTGCGCGGCATCGTCGACGTGCACGAGATGCACCGGACCCGAGGATCGGCCACGACGCCGGAAGGGCGCGCGATCCAGGGCGACCGCCCGTTCGTCGCCGACGGCTGGCACTCGGCGGAGGCGGTCGGCGAGCGCGCCGTCACGGTCGACCAGACCAACGAGTCCGTCGTCGTCGGCGAGCGCGCGATCGTGAAGTGGACCGTCGCTCTGCCGCGTCCCGGTGTCACCGGGGCGCAGCCCGCGGGTCATCGCCTCGCCACGCTCCGCGGCGCCGGGTTCGCCAGCACGCCCCTGCCGTGGGGGCTGCTCTGGTTCGCCGAGCAGGACGCGCCGAACCGGCTGCTCGCGACCGTCGCCGAGTTCCTGCCCGGCGCCGAGGACGGCTGGGACTGGGCCGTCGAGGACGTACGCCGCCTGGCTCGCGGTGACTCGACGCTCGAGGACGCCGTCGCTCCTGCGGCGAGGCTCGGCGAGCTCACGGCCCGCATGCACCAGGCGCTGGCCTCGGCCGGCGTGAGCAGCGCCGACGACCGGCTCACGGCCCGCTGGACCGCGCGCGCCTACGACGACCTCGACGCCGCCGTGCAGCTCGTCGACGGCCCGGAGGGCGCGCGGCTGCGCGCTCGCGCCGGCCGCGTCGCCGTGGCGTTCGCCGCGTTCCGTGAGTGCGTCGGGACGCCACTCATCGACGTGCACGGGGACCTCCACGTCGGCCAGGTGCTGCGGCACGGCGACCCGGCGGACTACGCCGTCACCGACTTCGACGGTAACCCGGTGCTCGCCCCGGAGGAGCGGTCCGAGCCCCAGCCGGCCGCGCTCGACGTCGCCGGGATGCTCGCGTCCCTCGACCACGTGGGTCGCGTGGTCCTGAAGCGCACGGACGGCGTCGACCCGGCGGTCGTGCGCCAGTGGATCTCGGCGGCGCAGGTCGCGTTCGTCGACGCGTACCGCGCGACCCTCGCCTCCGTCGGGTCGCTCGAGCTGCTCGACGAGCGGCTGCTCGTACCGCTGCGCCTGCAGCAGGAGTGCCGCGAGTTCCTCTACGCCGTGCGCCACCTCCCGCGCTGGCGGTACGTGCCGGACGCCGCCCTGCTCGACCTGCTGCCCGACGAGGAGTGAGCCATGGACCCCGCCCTGTTCCTGACCGACCTCGAGCGCAAGCCCGAGGCGCTCCACGCGCTCGCCGAGCACCTGGAGGCTCACGACCCGTGGGGCGTCCTCCCCATGGCGTCGCACTTCGTCCTGCTCGGGATGGGGTCGTCTTTCTACGCCGCAGGCGTCGCCGCGGCCCGGCTGCGGGCCCTGGGCATCAACGCCGTGGCCGAGCTCGCGAGCAGCGACCTGCTCCCCGCTGCGGACGGCCACACCGTCGTCATCGCCGTCACGGCCGGCGGCGGATCGCGCGAGACGCGGGCCGCGGCCGCGCACTACCGCGACCGGTGCCCGGTCGTGCTCGTCACCAACTCCCTCGACGGCGACCTGGCGCGCGACGTCGAGGGCGGGGTCCACGAGGTCGTCGACATGCGCGCCGGGATCGAGGCCGGCGGTGTCGCCTGCCGGTCGTTCCAGCACACGCTCGCCCTGCTCCTCGCCCTCGAGCCGCGCGTCGCCCGCGCCGACCTCGACGTCCCGGCCCTGGTGCGCCGCGCCGCCGTCGCCTCGGCGGACCTCCTCGCCTCTCGCGCGGACTGGCTGCCCGAGGTGCGCCGCCTCCTCGTCGGGCCGCAGGGCACGCACGTCGTGGCTCCCGCGCGTCGGCTGTCGTCGGCGCAGCAGTCGGCGCTCATGATGCGCGAGGGCCCGCGGGTCCCGGCGTACGCCTGCGAGACGGGCGACTGGAGCCACGTCGACGTCTACCTCACGAAGACCACCGACTACCGCATGCTCCTGCTGGCCGGCTCGCGCTGGGAGGACGAGCTGCTGCGCTGGACCGCCGAGCGGGGATCGACGGTCGTCGCGGTCGGTGCCGACGTCGAGGGCGCGGCGTACTCCCTGCGCTACGCGGGTGACGAGGACGACGACGTACGCCTGCTGTCCGAGGTGCTCGTGGCGGAGCTCCTCGCCGCCGACCTCTGGGCCGCCGCGGGGGGTTGACCCGCACGGCGCGACACGGCCGCGTGACAGTTGGGCCGTTCCGCGCGCCGACCGCCGCGCTCTGGACCACACTGCCCTCACCCGCACGCCCTGACCCCAGCAACGACGCTGCCCGGAAGGTGGACCACCGATGGTGTTCGCGAGCCCGCTGCCCGATGTCGAGATCCCCGACGTCCCGCTCACGGAGTACGTCCTCGCCCACGCCGAGCGCCTCGGCGACAAGCCCGCGCTCATCGACGGCGGCAGCGGGCGGACCATCACCTACGCCGGTCTGGCGGGGGCGATCCGCTCGCTGGCCGGCGGCCTCGCCGCGAAGGGCTTCGGCCGCGGCGACGTGCTCGCCCTCATGTCGCCGAACATCCCGGAGTACGCCGTGATCTTCCACGGCGTCGCGATGGCGGGCGGCACGATCACGACGATCAACCCGACGTACACCGCGCAGGAGGTGCACAAGCAGCTCGTCGACTCGGCCGCGTCGATCCTCGTGACGATCCCGATGTTCCTCGAGGTCGCGACCGAGGGCGCGAAGGACACGTCGGTCACCGAGATCTACGTGCTCGGCGAGGCCGAGGGCGCCCTTCCGGTCACCGCGCTGTTCGGTGCCCCGCTCGCCGCGCAGGTGCCGGTCGAGGCCGACACGGTCGTCGTGCTCCCGTACTCCTCGGGCACGACCGGCATCAGCAAGGGTGTGATGCTCACGCACCGCAACCTGATCGCCAACGTGGCGCAGGTGCTGTCAGGGGCGGACATCAGCGAGGACGAGAAGTTCATCGCGGTCCTGCCGTTCTTCCACATCTACGGCATGCAGGTGCTCATGAACACGGGCCTGCGCGCCGGCGTCACGATCATCACGATGCCGCGCTTCGACCTCGAGGAGTTCCTGCGCCTGCACCAGGAGCACGGGATCACGCGGTCGTTCGTCGCGCCGCCCATCGTCGTCGCGCTCGCGAAGCACCCGTTGGTCGACAGCTACGACCTGTCGGCACTCCGTCAGGTCTTCTCCGGTGCGGCGCCGCTGTCGGCCGAGCTCTCGCTCGAGTGCGGCGCGCGCCTCGGGTGCGACGTGGTCCAGGGCTACGGCATGACCGAGCTGTCGCCGGTGTCGCACCTGACGCCGCCCGGCAACTACAAGCCCGGCTCGTGCGGCGTGACCGCACCGAACACCCTCACGATGGTCGTCGACCCCGTGACGCAGAAGGAGCTCGGCGTCGACGAGGACGGGGAGATCTGCATCAAGGGTCCGCAGGTCATGGTCGGCTACCTCGGCAACCAGGCCGCGACCGACGCGATCTTCGACCGCGAGGGCTGGCTGCACACCGGCGACATCGGCCACATCGACGCCGACGGGCACATGTTCATCGTCGACCGGCTCAAGGAGCTCATCAAGTACAACGGCTTCCAGGTGCCGCCGGCCGAGCTCGAGGCGCTGCTGCTCACGCATCCGGCGATCGCCGACGCCGCGGTCGTCGGCCTCCCCGACGAGTCGGCAGGTGAGATCCCCGTCGCGCACGTGGTGCTGCGCCCCGGCGCCGAGGCGACTCCCGAGGAGATCATGGAGTTCGTCGCCGGCCAGGTCGCGCACTACAAGCAGATCCGTCAGGTGGTCATCACCGACACGATCCCCAAGAGCGCGAGCGGCAAGATCCTGCGGCGACTCCTCAAGACCCAGGAGTAGCCCACCTCAGTACCTCGGCGTAGTCCACAAGTTCCCACGCGCGCAACTGGTGCTGTGGTCGCTTCCCGGCCCGGGGCGCAGCCACAGCACCGGTTTCATGCGGTCCCGGCTGTGGACGGGAGCAGCCGTCAGACGGTGAGCTCGTCGCGGACGACGTGGCCCTCCTCGTCGGCGTGGCCCTGACCGTCGACCTCGCTCGGCCACCAGAAGCGCTCGCCGAGGATGAAGGCGAGCGCGGGCACGAGGACCGTGCGCACGAGCAGGGTGTCGAGCAGCACACCGACGCACACGATGATGCCGACCTGCGCGAGTGCGATCAGCGGGAGTACGCCGAGGACTGCGAAGACGGCCGCGAGCAGGATCCCCGCGCTCGTGATGACGCCGCCCGTAGCGCGGAGCGCGGTGAGCATGCCGTCCCTCGTGTCGCTGACGATCGCCTCCTCCCGCGCACGCGTCGCGAGGAAGATGTTGTAGTCGACGCCGAGCGCGACGAGGAACAGGAACGACAGCAGCAGCACCTGGTTGTCGAGCGCCGGGTAGTGCAGCACGTGCTCGAACACGAACCACGAGACGCCGAGCGCGGCGAAGAACGTGCCGAGCACGGTCGCGACGAGCAGGGCGGCCGCCAGCAGCGAGCGCAGCAGCACCACGAGCACGAGCGCCACGAGGACCAGCACGATCGGGATCACGACCTTCGCGTCGCGCAGTGCGGCGTCCTTCGCGTCGAGCCGTTGCGCGACGTCGCCGCCGACGACGGCGTCGGCGCCCGGCACGTCGCCCACGGCCGCACGTAGCGCGCGGATCTGGTCGTAGGACCCCTCGCTCCCGGGATCGCCGGACAGCACGACGTCGACCTGCGCGACGTCGGCGGAGGCCGCGCCCGGGGTCGCGGACACGACACCGTCGACGGTCTTCGCCGCCGCGACGACCGCCGGCACCGACGCCGGGTTCGTCAGGATGGCGGCCGGCGCGCTCGCGCCGGCGGGGAAGGCGCTCGAGAGCGTCTCCTGGCCGAGCACGGCCTCCGGCTTCACCCGGAACTGGTCGTTCTGGCTGAGCCCGACCTGCACGCCGATCCCGCCGAGCGCCATCACGACCAGGAGACCGGTCGCGGCCGCGCCCACGAGCTCGGGCCGACGTCGGACCGCCTCGCCGACCCGGCCCCAGAACCGGCCCTCGCGCGGGGCGTCGCCGACGTGCGGCACGAACGGCCAGAACAGGCCACGGCCGAACACGACCATCGCAGCGGGCAGCACGAACAGTCCGGACACCATGGCGACCACGACGCCGACGGCCGAGGAGAAGCCGATCGCGCGGAGGTTCTCCTGCTGCGCGAGCAGGAGGGCGAGCAGCGAGAGCGTGACGGTCAGCCCGGAGGCGAGGATGGCCTCCGACGTACGCCGGAGCGCCACCTGCATCG
This sequence comes from Candidatus Nanopelagicales bacterium, assembly GCA_017882705.1. Lineage (GTDB taxonomy): Bacteria > Actinomycetota > Actinomycetes > S36-B12 > CAIYMF01 > Longivirga. Next base: position 54,400 of record JADGOZ010000059.1, read on the forward strand.
CGTGGAAGCGGCTGTCCTCCTGGCGCAGGCGGTCGCGGTAGCGCGCGATGAGCAGCAGGGCGTAGTCGGTCGCGGCACCGAACACGAGCACGCTCGTGATGCCCGCCGCCGAGGGATCGACGACGATCCCGAAGTGCGGCGCGAGCAGCGCCACGAGCTTCGTCGTGACCTGCTCGGCGATGCCCACGACGAGCAGCGGCACGAGCCAGAGCCAGGGGCTGCGGTAGGTGATGAGGAGCAGCAGCGCGACGATCGAGGCGGTCGCGATGAGCAGGGTGGTGTCGGCGCCCTCGAAGACCTTGGTGAGGTCGGTGATGATCGCCGGGCCACCGGTCACCTGCGCCTGCAGCCCCGCGGGCAGGTCGGCAGCCGCGGTCGCGCGGATCTCGGTGACCTTCGGGCCGACCTTCGCGTCGTCGCTCGTGTCGACGGGTACGGCGACGACCGCGACCGTGCCGTCCTGGGAGTAGACCGGCGGCGCGGTCTGTCCGCCGACCGCGAGCGGGGCGAGCGCCGCGGCGCGGGCGGTGATCGCCGCCTTGTCGTCGGCCGTCAGCGGGGCGCCGTCGGTGCTGCTGTAGACCACGATCGCCGGCGCGACGCCGTTGCTCGGGAGCGCCTGCTGGCGCAGCTCGGCCTCGGCCGACTGGTAGCTCGTCGGGAGGCCGGACGACACCAGAGGTGCGACCTTGGCCGGCGCCGGGATCGCGAAGATCGCGCCGACGAGCAGCACGACGAGCCCGAGGACGAGGAAGGCGTGGCGACGGCGCGCGACGTGGACGGTCGGGAAGGACACAGGGGCTCCAGAGCAGGCGCAACACGGGGCGAGAGTCACTAGATTGACTAGCGAGATGGACACTAACTCGGAAGTCACTAGACTGTCTAGTGACATGGACGCTACCGCGGCTCCCGATGACCCGCACCTCGGAGCACCCGAGGGCTGGCCGGCGTCCCCGCTCGCCGACGCGCTGTACGCCGTGCTGCGCGCGACCCCCGAGACACGCGCCGGCATCGCCCGCCGCCTCGAGCTCAACCCGAGCGAGGTCGACGCGATGGAGCACCTCATGGGCGAGCCGATCGGCCCCGTGGAGCTCTCCCGGCGCCTGCACATGACCTCGGCCTCGGCGACCGTCCTGGTCGACCGGCTCGAGGACGCGGGGCACGTCGTGCGCGAGGCCGACCCGCACGACGGCCGTCGTCGCGTCGTCCGTCCGACCCCGCAGGGCATGCAGTCGGTCTACGCCCAGATCGGCCCGATGGTCGCCGACCTCATCGCGGTCGAGGACGGCATGTCCGAGCATGACCGCGCGGCCGTCGTCGCCTACCTGCAGCGGGTGCTCGCGGTGCTCGAGCATCACGGCGAGGGAGCTCCACCCGGCTGAGCGCCGGCTGCCCGACGGCCGGTACGGGGGTCCGGCCGTCGAGCAGCCTCCGCCTGCTGCTACCAATGCGGGGTGAGCATCGAGGCGACCGTCCGCGAGATCGACCGGGCCGCGTGGGCGGCCGCGACCCCGCTCGCCGCCCGCGCGTTCTTCGACGAGGAGTTCATCGTCGGGATGCTCGGCCCGCACCCGCTGCGCCGCTGGGCCGACGCCCACCACTTCTACGCCGCCGAGCCCTTCGACGACTCCGCGGTCCATCTCGGGGCCTTCCTCGGCGACGTGCTCGGCGGCATCATCCGCATCTCGCCCTTCGGCGCCTGCTCCGTCTGCGCGCACGTCGACCCCACCACGCCACCGGACGACGAGATCCTCGCCCGCGACTGGCGTTTCGAGGTCGAGGTCCTCAAGTCCCACGCGGGCTATGCCGAGCACGCGTGGATCTCCCGCGTGGCCGTCGAGCCCCAGCTGCACGGCACCGGCCTCGGCAAGCTGCTCGTCGACGCCGCGGTCGACCACCTCGAGCGCACCGGGTCGGGCACGGTGCTGCTCGAGTGCCTCGCGCAGCGCGAGGGGTTCTACACCGGCCGCGGGTTCCGTCGCGACGCCGAGGTCGTCGACGTGCACGCGGACACGTCGTACCTCATGCGCCTCGACCTACCGCGCTGACGCGCGCCGTGGCACGCTCGTGCGATGGGCCGACTCGTCTACGCCGTCATCGCCTCGCTCGACGGCTTCGTCAACGACGAGTCCGGCGGCTTCGAGTGGGCGGCTCCCGCCGAGGACGTCCACCGGTTCGTCAACGAGCTCGAGCGCCCGGTCGGCACGTACCTCTACGGCCGTCGCATCTACGAGGTCATGGCCGTGTGGCAGGACATGCCGGGCATCGAGCACGAGCCCGACGTGATGCAGGAGTTCGCCGCCATCTGGCGCGCTGCGGACAAGGTCGTCTATTCGAGCACCCTCGCCGAGGTCACGACCCCGCGCACCCGCCTCGAGCGCACCTTCGACCCGCTCGCCGTGCGGGCGATGGTCGGCGGGCTCGACACCGACGTGTCCCTCGCCGGGCCGACGCTCGCCGCGCACGCGCTGCGTGCCGGCATCGTCGACGACGTGCACGTGTTCCTGCTGCCGATCGTCGTGGGCGGCGGCACGCCCTGCTGGCCCTCCGGCGCACGGCTCGACCTCGAGCTCGTCGACGAGCACCGCTTCGACGACGGCACCGTCCACCTCCACCACCGAGCGCATCGCCCGTCCTGAACGGGATCGGTCAGGGGATGAGGAGCTGGCGGAGCGCCGCTCCGGTGGCGAGCTCGTCGAGGGCGGCCGCCGCCTCGGCGAGCGGGCGTCGCGCGGAGACCATCTCCTCGAGGCGCAGGTCGCCGCTCATCACCAGGTCGACGAGCTGCGGGATGTCGACGGCCGGGCGGATGCCGCCGTAGTTCGAGCCGAGGATGCGCTGGTCGAGCTCGACGAGCAGAAGCGGGTCGAACGACGCCGACGAACCCTCGGGAGGTATGCCGACGACGACCGCCGTGCCGCCGAGCCCGAGCAGATGGATCGCGGTCTCCGTCGTGGTGGTGCGGCCGATCGCGTCGAACGCGTAGTCGACGCCGTCGGGCAGCAGGGCGCGTACGGCGTCCTCCGCACCGGCTCCTGCACCGACGATCGCGTCGGTCGCGCCGAGCTCCAGCGCGAGGTCGACCTTGTCCTGCCGGAGGTCGATCGCGACGATGCGCGACGCACCCGCGAGGCGTGCGCCCTGCACGACGCTGAGACCCACTCCGCCGCAACCGATGACGACCACGGTCGACCCTGCCTCGACCTGGGCGGTGTTGCGCACCGCACCCACTCCGGTCGCGACGGCGCAGCCCACGAGCGCGATGAGGTCGAGCGGCGCGTCGTCGCGCACCTTGATCGCGCCCGACTCGGGCACGACCGCGTACTCGGCGTAGGAGGAGACCGCGAGGTAGTGGTACGCCGTCTCGCCGTCGATCGACAGCCGGCTCGTGCCGTCGTTGAGGCCGCCCGTCGGGCCGACGACGTTGGCCGCCACCTCGCACCGCGCCTCGACGCCGGCCTTGCAGTGACGGCACTCGCCGCAGGGCGCGACCCACGACAGCACGACGTGGTCGCCGGGCTGCAGCGACGTCACGCCGGGACCGACCTCGACGACCGTGCCCGATCCCTCGTGGCCGAGGACGGTCGGCAGACGGCGGGACCACTCGCCCTTCACGACGTGCAGGTCGCTGTGGCAGACCCCGGCCGCGGCGATCTTCACCAGCACCTCGTGCGGCCGCGGTGCCGCGAGCTGCACCTCGGTCACCTCGAGAGGTACGTCGGTACCGCGGAACACGACCGCCTTCATGAGTCCTCCTGCTGGGTGCGCTGTCGGGCGTGCGTCGGGATCTGGCTCACCGCGTCGTCATCCGACTCGGAACTCGTCGTAGCCGGGCGCTGTGCGCGGCCAGGGACGAGCCTGCTCCCACAGCTCTGCCACGTCGAGCAGCGACGAGTCGGACCACCGCGCGCCGGTCACCTGCAGCCCGAACGGCAGGCCGCTCGCGTGGCGCCCGGCCGGCACCGACACGGCGGGGTGCCCGGTCAGGTTCTGCACGGCGGTGGAGAACGCCGCGGGGGGCGTCATGCCGACCACGCCGTCGGGCTCGGTGCGGCCGTCGGCGAACCACGTGTCGACCGCGACCGTCGGCGTGAGGAGCACCGCGTCGTCGCCGAGCAGCTCGTCGAGGCGCCTGGTGTAGAGCGTGCGGCGGCGGCGGGCGGCGAGGTAGTCGTCGACGCCGATCGTGAGGCCGTGCCGCATGAACTCGGCGGTTGCCGGATGCATGGCATCGAGGTTCTCCTCGACGAAGGCCCGGCCGAGGGCGTTCACGTGCTCGGCCGGCGCGAGGACGAACCAGTCGAGATCCGGGTCGCCGAGGTCGGCGAACAGCTCGTGGTCCTCGAGCACCACCTGCTGCGCGCCGAGCACCTCGGCCATCGACGACGCCGCGGAGTGGAAGGCGTCGGCGACCGGCCCCGGCAGCGGTCCGAGCGGCGACGTGCGCTCGGCGACGATGACACGCGTCGGACGGCTTCTCGTCGGCACGGGGAAGGGCGCGGAGTCCGGGTCGCCCGCGACGACGCCGGTCATGAGGAGGAACAGCAGGCGGAGGTCGTCGACGGTGGTCGCCATCGGGCCATATGTCGAGAGGTCGAGCCAGTCCGCCGCCGGCCACCGGCCGACCGCACCATGGGTCGGCTTGAGTCCGACGAGCCCGCACACGGCCGCGGGGATCCGCACCGAGCCGCCGCCGTCGGTCGCGGTGGCGATCGGGGCGAGGCCTGCGGCCAGCGCGGCACCGGAGCCGCCGCTCGAACCGCCTGGCGTCTGCGCGAGGTCCCACGGGTTGCGGGTGGTCCCGTCGAGCAGGTTGTCGGTGAAGCCCTCGGTGGCGAACTCGGGCAGGTTCGTCTTGCCGACGATGACGGCGCCGGCGCGACGCAGGCGTGCGGGAACGACCTCGTCGACGGTTGCCGGCGGCGCGTCGACGAGCAGTCGTGAGCCCCTGCGGGTCGGCATCCCGGCGACGTCCTCGAGGTCCTTCACCAGCACCGGTACGCCGTGCAGCGGTCCTGCTGCCGCACCTGAGGCGCGACGAGCGTCGAGGTCCGCCGCCTCCGCGAGCGCCTCCTCGACGCGCAGCGCGACGACCGACCCGAGAGCGTCGTCGCGCTCGCGGATCCGGCGTACGCACTCCTCGACGGCGTCGACGGCCGTGGCTCGACCGGACACGATCGCCTCGGCCGTGGTCCGGATCGCTCCCGGTGTCGTCACCGGACGACGAGCACCGGTCGGTCCGAGAGCTGGACGAGACGGTCCGTCACGCTGCCGACGAGCAGGCCGGCGAGCCGCCCGAGGCCGCGCGGACCGACGACGACGATGTCGGCCTCCTCGTCGCGGGCGACGTCCATGATCGCCTGCGCCTCCTCGCCCTTGAGCCCCCGCACGACGCGGCCGGTGGCGGACGCGGCTCCGGCGGCGCGCAACGCCATCACGGCGACGTCGACGATCGCCTGCGCGGATTCGGAGCCCTCGTCGGACGGCAGGGTCGGACCGTGGTCCGCCACCCCGTCCGAGCGCTGGTGCACCACGACCACGTGCGCGTTCGACGCGGCCGCGAGCCGCCCAGCGGCCTCGACCGCCTTCGCCGCGTGCTCGGACCCGTCCACCGCAACCAGCAGCTTCATCTCGCGCTCCCGTCAGAGTTGTCACCGTGGGCGCCGCCGCGGCGACCACCGGTCGTGTCCAGTGCCATCAGGCCGAGCAGCTCGTAGACGACGTTCGCCGCGGCGATGGTCGTGAGCTCGGCATGGTCGTACGCCGGCGCCACCTCGACGACGTCGCCGCCGACGAGGTTCAGGTCGGTGAAGCCGCGCAGGATCATCTGCAGCTCGCGCGACGTGAGACCACCGGGCTCCGGCGTACCGGTGCCCGGCGCGTGCGCCGGGTCGAGGACGTCGATGTCGATGGAGACGTAGACCGGCCGGTTGCCGACCCGCTCACGGACCTTGTCGATCGCCTCGTCGACCCCCTTGCGAGCGACGTCCTCGGTGCTCACGATGGCGAACCCGAGGTCCTGGTCGTCGATGAGGTCCTGTGCCGAGTAGAGCGGTCCGCGGATGCCGACGTGCGCGGAGACGTCGAGGTCGAGAAGGCCCTCCTCGACGGCGCGCCGGAACGGGGTCCCGTGCGTGTAGGGCGCACCGAAGTACGTGTCCCAGGTGTCGAGGTGCGCGTCGAAGTGCACGAGCGCGATCGGCCCGTGCTCGGCCGCGAACGCACGTAGGAGGGGCAGGGCCACCGTGTGGTCGCCACCGATCGTGACGATGCGATCTGCCTTCGTGAGAAGCGATCGCGCCGCGGCCTCGACCTGTCCGACGGCCGCCACGAGATCGAACGGGTTCACGGCGACGTCGCCCGCATCGACGACCTGGTGGACGTCCCACGGGTTCACGTCGAGCGCCGGGTGGTAGGGCCGCAGCAGCTTCGAGCCCGCGCGGATCCCCTGAGGTCCGAACCGGGCTCCAGGTCGGTAGGAGACGCCGGAGTCGAACGGGATGCCGAGGACGGCGACACCCGCATGATCGACCTGGTCGAGCCGCGGGAGCCGGGCGAACGTGTCCGGACCCACGAACCGGGGGACCTCCGCGGCGTTCGGCGGCCCGAGGGGCCGGCTCGGCTCGTCGGCGGTCATGCGTCCTCCTGGGGATCGGGCGAGAGGTGCTCGTGCACCGCCACCCACGTGTCGTCCGGCGTGCGCCGGAACACGATGGTCTCGCGCTCGCGCTGCGTCTCCGGCACGCCCGCGAGGCGAGTCCGGACCCGGTGCGTGAGGACCGCGACGTCCGGGCTGACGAGGTCGATGCGCCGGTCGCGCGTGTCGCACCCGTCGACGTGGAACCCGTCGGCCTCCCACATCGCCCACTCCTGCTCGTAGGACGCACGCGACGCGAGGAGCTCCGGGCTGGTGTGGAACAGGAAGGTGGCGTCCGGCGCGAAGCACGCGAAGTACCCGTCGCGGTCGTGCGCGGCGAACGCCCCGAGCAGGCGGTCGGCCGCCGCCGTCACGGCGGCGAGCTCGTCCGTCGTCATCGCGCGGCACCCGTGTCGTGGAGCACCTGCTCGCTCGCCTCGATCGCGACCGACTCGGCCTCGAGGTCGAGGGACCGGGTGAACACGAAGTAGAGGCCCCCCGCGACGACCATGCCGACGATCCACGAGATGTCGACGAGCTGGAGGTAGTCGTTCGCGACGAACCCGACGTACGTCGTGCCGACCACCATGAACGGGAACTCGACGAGGATGCCGACGAGGAACGCGACCACGCCGCGCCAGGCCCAGGAGCCGTAGATCCCGTTCGGGGTGAACAGGTCGGTGATCGCGTAGTGGCCGCGACGCACGAAGAAGTAGTCCATCAGGTTGATCGCCGTCCACGGCGCCAGCAGGTAGAGCATCACGAGGAGGCTGTTGCTCAGGGTCGACGACGCGTTCTCCAGGACGTTGCCCAGCAGCAGCCAGACCACGGCGAGCACGATGATCACGACTACGCGGATCCGTCGCGAGGGCTTCACCGGACGTAGCGAGTCGATGCCGGTCACGATCGTGAGCATGCCGCTGTAGGCGTTGAGGCCCATGGTCGCGACCAGCGCGAGGACGGAGAGGACGGCGAGGATCCCGCCGAGCCCGCCGACCACGTTGTTGCCCGCGTTGTAGATGCCGAGCAGCGGGTCGGAGACGCCGAGCGCGGACCCCAGCCACGCGCCGAGCGGGATGAGCCAGATCGGCGAACCGGCGGCACCGAGGAACACCGAGGTGACGATGGCGCTGACCTTGGTGTCCTTCGGCAGGTAGCGCGAGTAGTCGGAGACGTACGGCGCGTACGTGATGTTGTACGACGCCGCGACGGTGAACATCCCGAGGAACCCGGCGACCGTCATCTCGGTCGGCGCGGCCGCCTGGCCGCCTGCGTGCCCGGTCACGATCCCGATCGTGAGCACGACCCAGAAGGGCAGCGACACCCAGAACAGCACCTGGAACACCCGGTGCAGCCAGTCGTGACCGTAGATCGCGAGGACGGTGCCGATCACCGTGATCGCGACGGCGACCGTCGTCGCGTTCCATCCGAAGATGCCGTTGAGGCCGAGCTTGATGATCACCGTGTCGACGACGTTGAACATGACGAACGTGAACGCGGTCGCGACGAGTGCGAGGATCACGCCGCGGTAGCCGAGCTGGGCGCGCGACTGCACCATCTGCGGAAGGCCGAAGGTGGGGCCCTGCGAGGCGTGGAACGCCATGAACACGGTGCCGAACAGGATGCCGAGGATGCCCGCGATCGCCGTCTGCACGAGCGAGAGCCCGAAGACCGTCGGCCCCAGCACCCCGATGCCGACGGTGAAGGGCTGGAAGTTGCCGAGGAACCAGAACGGTCCCTGCATCCAGACCCGGCCGTGCCGCTCGGTCTCCGGGATCCAGTCGATCGACCGGGACTCGATGCCCCCGACGACCGCTGGTCCGCGCTCGCTCACGACCTCCGCCATGGTGCCTCCCGATCTCGCTGACGCCCGCCGTGGGTGCCTGCCTGGTCGGATGCTCCTGGGTCGGGGCGATCCGCCGCGCTGGAGGAACCTGGCGAGTTCTCCCATCATCACTGTAGATTCCTCCAGTGCCCACGACGATCCGCGACCTGCTCGAGGAGCCGACCCTCGGCCTCGAGCTGCTCGTGGACGGCGACCTCGACCGGGAGATCCGGTGGGTCCACGTGACCGAGCTCGCCGATGCCTCGCCCTACCTCGTGGGCGACGAGTTCGTCCTCACCGCGGGCGTCTGGCGCGGCCGACGCAGCTCCGCGGAGGGGTTCGTCCGCGCGCTGCGCAGCCGCGACGTGGCGGGGATCGGCTACGGCCTCCTGGTCGGCGACCCTGGCGTGCCACCGGCCGTGGTGCGGGCCTGCCGCGAGAACGGCGTACCGCTCCTGGTCGTCCCGCTCACGACGCCGTTCGTCGCGATCTCTCAGTGGTTCGTGGAGCGGCTGAGCGCCGATCGCGAGGGCGCCCTGCGCGCGACGCTCACGCTGACGTCGGACCTGATCTCGGCCGCCGAGAACTCGTCGGCGGCGGCGGCACTCTCCTCGGTCGCGCGCATCCTGCGCCGGTCCACGGGCCGCGACGTCTGGATCGCCGACGCAGTCGGGCGTCCGCTCGCCCACGCGGGCGTCACGCCGGATGCTGCGGTTCGCGAGCGCGCAGCTGCGGCAGCGGCGGGTGGTCGCGCGGTGGTCGACGGCTGGGCCGTCGAGCCGGTCGGGACCCGGGCCTCCCCCGACGCGGTCATCGCGGTGGCGACGGCCGACGAGGACGACCTCGAGGTCCGCTCGCGCATCGATGCGGCGCGCCCGGTGGTGAGCCTCGTCCTGGCGCGCGAACGTGCGGTCAAGGAGTCCGAGCGCCGGCTGGCCGGAGAGGTCGTGTCGCTGGTGCTCGGCCGGCAGGTGGAGGCCGCTGCAGCTCGGATGGCCTCCTATGGCCTCGATCCCTCGTCGGCGCTGCTCCCGCTCGTGTGCGCGGTCACCCACCGCGAGCACGCGCTCGAGTCGGCCGAGCGATGGCTCGACGGCAGCCGCACGAACGGCGTCCTGGCCCTGCGTGGCGACGAGCTGATGCTCGTCGTCGACGGCCGGACTCTCCGTGACCCCAGTGCCGCCGTCGCAGCCGCTGCGTCGCTGGCGCGCAGCGTCGGGGCCGTCGCCGTCGGCACGGGCTCGGTCGCAGACGGCGTCGAGGGCCTGCGCCGCAGCCTCGTGCAGGCCCGCCAGGCGTGCGAGCTCGGCCGACGTCGCGGGGGCGGCGCGGTCGTGTCCCACGAGCTGACCGGCAGCCACGCGCTGCTGCTCGCGCTGCAGGACCAGGACGTCCTCGACGCGTTCCGCGAGTCGCTGCTCGCCCCGCTCGAGGAGTACGACGCCTCGAGCGGCGGCGCACTCGTCGAGACCGTGCGGACGTTCCTCGAGACGGGTGGCCGCTGGCAGGAGACCGCGGACCTCCTGCACGTCCACGTCAACACCCTGCGCAACCGGCTCGAGCGCGTGGAGTCCCTGACCGGGCGGCGGCTGGACTCGACGCCGGACCGGGTCGACCTGTGGCTCGCGCTGCAGGCGGCGAGCGCGGGCACCACCGGCCAGCGCTGACCAGGTCGGGCCCGCTCCCCCTGCGTCCGGTCCCGCGCAGGGATGGCGTCCAGAGCGAGGGCGCGCTCTGACGACGCCCGGAGGAAGGACTCACAGGGACACCACCCGCCACGCCGGTAAGGTCGCACTGGTCACCGGTGCCGCGAACGGCATCGGCCGCGCGACCGCGCTGCGGCTGGCCCGTGAGGGCGCCCGCGTCCTCGGCTGCGACGTGGACCCGACCGCGCTCGACGAGGTCGACGACGAGACGTGGAACCGCGTGCTCGACGTCAACCTCACCGGAGTCATGCGCCTCACCCGCGCGGTGATCCCGATCATGAAGGAGCATGGCGGCGGGGCGATCGTCACCGTGGCGTCGAAGGCCTCGCTCGGAGCCGGCGCCTCGGGCGTCGCCTACGCCGCGTCGAAGCACGGGGTGATCGGCCTCGTGAAGAGCGTGGCGTACTTCTACGGGCCCGACCGCATCCGCTCCAACGCCGTGCTCCCGGGGCCGGTCGAGACCGGGATCGGTGCGACCGCGTCACCGGCCTCGGACTGGGCGATGCAGCGCGCGATGCTCTCGATGGCCACGATGGCGGCGCCGGCCCAGCCCGACCAGATCTCCAGCGGGGTGTCCTGGCTGGCCAGCGACGAGGCCTCGAACGTCAACGGCGCCCTCGTCAGCGACGACGGTGGCTGGTCCACCGCCTGATCCCACCGCCGATCCACAGGCCCGACCGCGTGTCACAGGTGCTGTGGCTATTTCCGACCGCCGGTAGCGACCACAGCACCAGTTACATCGCGGACGTGAGGGAGCGCAGGACGGTGCGGAGGTCTCGTGGCGCGTGGCCGGTGAGGTCGCGCACGGTGGGCGTGACCTCGGCGAGCTCGCCGTTCGCGATCGCGGTGTAGGTCGACACCCACGCGTCGACCTGCCAGTCCGGTGCGCCGTACGACGCGCGCGAGGCATAGGCCTCCTCGACCGACTCGTCGACGTAGGTGACCTTCCGCCCGGTCTCCTGCGTGAGCGCCCGCGCGACGTCCCGGAAGCTCAACGCGTCCGGGCCGGTGAGGGGATACGCCGTGTCCCGGTGCAGGGACGGGTCGCGCAGGATCGTCACCGCGGCGTCGACGACGTCGCCGATCGCGAGGAGCGCGACGCGGCCCTCGCCGGCGGGACCGCGGATCACGCCGTCGGCACCGACGAAGTCGGGCATCACGTCGGAGTAGAAGTTGTCGCGGAGCAGCGTGAACGCCATGCCGCTGCTGATGATCCGCTCCTCGGTGGCGCCGTGGTCTCGCGCCAGGGTGAACGTGGCGTAGGGGCCGGCGCCGCAGAACGACGTGTAGACCACGTGCTCGACCCCGGCGAGACGCGCACCCTCCACGAACGAGAGGTGCTCCGCGACGCGGTCGCGCGACTCCGACGCCGACACCATGAGGACCGTCGCGACACCCTCGAGGGCGCGACGCACGGCGTCGGTGTCGGAGTACGCCGCCACCGCGACCTCCGCGCCCTGGAGGGCGGGAGCCCGCGCGGCGTCACGCACGACCAGTCGCTGAGCCACGCCGGCCGTGGCGAGACGCCGCGCGACGCGGCCTCCGACCCGACCGGTCGCCCCGGTCACCGCGACGAGGGAGGTCACGGCCGGGCCCAGGCCGCGCGGACGTCGAGGGCGCGGCGGTAGTCGTCGGCCCGGTCGGCGAACGCACGCCGCAGCGGGACGGTCGGGCCCGGGCCGGCCAGGCACTCGAGGAGCAGCGCCTCGGTCGAGTCGAGCACGTCGTGGAACGGGAAGGCGCGGAACGCGACCGCCTGCGCGATGGCGGGTCCGCGCTGCCGCGCCGCCGCGACGGCCGCGGGGAAGAGCTGCTCGACCCATGGGGCGATCAGCTCGCGCTGCTCGGGCTGCCAGAAGCCCTCCAGCGTCGCGAGCACGACGTAGGTCGAGGCCGAGTCGCCGCCCAGCGCGAGCTCCCAGGCGCGGCCCTTCGCGACGACGTCGGGCAGGGCGGCGCGGGAGTACGCCGCGTTGCGCCCGGCCTCCTCGTCCGGGGAGCTGCGCTCCAGCGCGTCGATCTCCGCGAGGTCGGTCGCGCCGAGCACCGCGAGCCGCCGCACGATCCGCCAGCGCATGTCGTCGTCGAGCGGCGGACCGCCCGGCACGCCCGACGTCAGCCAGCCACGGAGGATGTCGGCGCCCTCGGCCGAGACCGACGCGACCATCCAGCGCGATGCGGAGAGCCGTGTGTCGGCGGCCGACGTCGGGTCCGCGAGCAGGTCGCGGCAGACGCCGCGCACCTCGTGCAGCACCCGCGCCCGCTCCTCCGCGGAGACGTAGCGGTCGGCCAGCTCCACCCGCGCGAAGTCGAGGACGGTGTCGACGACGAGCGCGTCGGTCTCGAGCGGCAGGTGGCGACGCAGGATCTCGACGTACGCCGTCGGAGCGAGCTCGGCGTCGCGGACCTGGTCGCGCAGCGAGGACCACACGGTCGTGCGCGCGAGCGGGTCGGCGATCGAGGACAGCCCCGCGGTGATCGCCGCCTGCGTCGCGGAGTCGTAGCGCACCTTCGCCCAGCTGAGGCTCGCGTCGTCGAGCAGGATCGCCGCGGGCGGCGGTCCTGCCCCGAGGTCCAGCGGGACGACCGTGCGTGCCGGGTCGAGCAGCAGGCGGTCGCGGCGCCGCAGCACGAGGTCGGTCGAGCCGGGACCGGCGACGTCGTAGAGACCGACCGAGACGACGTGAGGACGCTGCGCCGGGTGGGTCACGACGGTGCCGGTGCCGAGCCGCTCGACGTGGAGCGGGTCGACGCCCGTGGTGCGCAGCCACGCCTGCGCCCACGCGTGCACGTCGTGCTCGGAGCGCGCGTCGAGCGCGGCGAGCATGTCGGCGAGCGTCGCGTTGCCGAACGCGTGCGCAGTCAGCAGGTCGTTGATGCCGGCGAGGAACACGTCGTCGCCCAGCCACGCGACGAGCTGCCGCAGCACGGACGCACCCTTCGCGTAGGAGATGCCGTCGAAGTTCTCGAACGCGCTCTCGGTGTCCTGCACGTCATCCGCGCGTGGTGCGACCGGGTGCGTGGAGGTGCGCTCGTCGGCGTCGTAGCCCCACGGCTTGCGCTCGGCCGCGAACCAGGTCCACGCGCCGGTGAACCGCGTCGCGTCGACGAGGGTGCGCGATCCCATGTACTCGGCGAAGGACTCGCTGAGCCAGAGGTCGTCCCACCACTCCATCGTCACGAGGTCGCCGAACCACATGTGCGCCATCTCGTGCGCGATCGCGTTGGCGCGGGTGAGCCGGTCCAGGGCGGTCGGCGTCGACGTGAACAGCATCTCGTCGCGGAACAGGATCGCCCCGGGCTGCTCGAGGGCGCCCCAGTTGAGCTCCGGCACGAAGGCCTGGCCGTAGGACGCGAACGGGAAGGGCTCGTCGAAGATCTCGGCGTAGCGGTCGAAGCAGGCGGTGGTGACCTCGAGGATCTCGGCGGCGTCGGCGTCGAGCGCCGCCGCGAGCGAGCGACGGCAGCTCAGCACGAACGGGATGCCCGCGTGCTCGCTCGTCAGCACGTGCAGCGGTCCGGCGACGACCACGAAGAGGTACGACGACAGCCGCGGCGTGGTCGCGAGCTCCCACCGCCCGGTGGTCGCGTCGCCGCTCGTGGCGAGACCGTTGCCGAGCACCGTCCATCCGACCGGCGCGGTGACGCGCGTGGTGATCGTCGCCTTGAGGTCGGGCTGGTCGAAGTTCGCGAAGACGTGCTGGGCGTTGACGACACCCACGTAGGCGCCGACATAGACCTCGTCGTCGACGGGGTCGACGTAGCGGTGCATGCCGTCACCGGTCGTCGTGTAGGGGATCTCCGCCTCGACGACGAGCTCGTTGACGCGCTCCAGAGCGGTGAGGGCGATGCGGGCCCCGTCGTACGCCGGCTCCTCGAGCACGCGCCCGTTGAGCACCGCCGACACGAGCCGGGTCGCCCGGAGCTCCGCGAACGTCGACGCACCCTGCTCGGCGCTCGCGAAGCGGATCACCACGCGCGAGCGGAAGACCTCGTCGCCGCCGGTCAGGTCCAGGTCGACGTCGTACGACGACACCTCGAGCAACCGCGCGCGCCGCCGTGCCTCGTCGCGGGTCAGGGGGTGGCCGGTCACGCGCCCACCCTGCCACCGTCGTCGCAGATGTGGTGCCACGACGGTCGCCCGCCCGTCCTGACGCCACCTCTCGCGACCTGCGTGCACGGCGATGGCTAGGGTCGCTGGGGTCAACGACGACAGGAGACGACATGAGCCGGCAGATCACCTCGGTCGTGGGCGGGTCGACCGTCACGGGCGGCGACGCGCACGCGGACCTCAACCCCTCGGACCTCTCCGACGTCGTCCTGGAGTACGGCGGCGTCGACGCCTCCGCCGCGAAGGCCGCGCTCGAGGCGGCCGCCGCCGCGTTCCCCCTCTGGTCGCGCACCACGCCGTGGGAGAGGTCGACCGTCCTCGACAAGGCGGGCAGCGAGGTGCTCGCGCGCGCCGACGAGCTCGGGGATCTCCTCGCGCGCGAGGAGGGCAAGACGCTGCCGGAGGCGAAGGGCGAGGTCGTCCGTGCCGGGCAGATCCTCAAGTACTTCGCCGGCGCCGCCCTGCAGCCGCACGGCCACCTGCTCGACTCGGTGCGCCCGGGCGTCGAGGTGTCGGTGACGCGTGAGCCGATCGGCGTCGTCAGCGTGATCACGCCGTGGAACTTCCCGATCGCCATCCCGGCGTGGAAGATCGCGCCGGCGCTCGCCTACGGCAACTCCGTGGTGTTCAAGCCCGCGGAGCTCGTGCCGGGCAGCGCGTGGGAGCTCGTCGACATCCTCAACCGCGCGGGCCTGCCGGCCGGTGCGCTCAACCTCGTGCTCGGCCGCGGCTCGGTCGTCGGCCCGGTGCTCACCACGGACCCGCTCGTCAACGGCGTCACGTTCACCGGCTCGGTCGGGACCGGCCGCGGCATCCTTGACGCCGACGCGCCGCTCGGCCGCAAGGTGCAGCTCGAGCTCGGCGGCAAGAACCCGCTCGTCATCGTCGACGACGCCGACCTCGCGACCGCAGTCGAGGTGCTCGTGCAGGGCGGCTTCGGCTCGACCGGGCAGCGCTGCACGGCGTCGTCGTTCGCCGTCGTCACCGACGCGATCCACGACCGGCTGGTCGCCGCGGTGCAGGAGCGGCTCTCGCGGTGGACCGTCGGAGACGCGCGCGCCGCGGGGATCGAGATGGGCCCGGTCGTCGACCCGTCGCAGCTCGCCCAGGACCTGCGCTACCTCGACGTCGCCCGCAGCGAGGGCGGCGAGGTGCACGGCGGCGAGGTGCTCGAGCTCGGCACGGCCGGCCACTACCTCTCGCCCGCGCTCGTCCTCGGCACGAAGTCCTCCGACACGATCAACCGCGAGGAGGTCTTCGGGCCGGTCGTGTCCGTGATCCGGGTGGCGGACTACGACGAGGCGCTCGCGACGGCCAACGCCAGCACGATGAACCTCTCCGCCGGCGTGGTGACCACCGACCTCGCGACCGCCACGCACTTCCGGCGTAGCTCCAAGGCCGGCATGGTGATGGTGAACCTCCCGACCGCGGGCGTCGACTTCCACGTGCCCTTCGGCGGCCGCGGCGACTCCAGCCACGGCCCGCGCGAGCAAGGCTTCGCCGCGATCGACTTCTTCACCACGAGCAAGACCGCCTACACCGCCCCCGGCTCCCCGAGGAACTGACCTCCTCACCCCTGCCCCCCACAGGCTGAATGCGCCTGGAACTGGTGCTGTGGCTGATTCCGGGGCCGGGGTAACGACCACAGCACCAGTTCCTCGGCGCCCAGCCTGGGGAGCGGAGATCCCAGTCCGCGGACCGGGCGGTCGGGATGTGCGTTCTCTGCGGGAGACTGACTCTCGTGGAGCGGACATCGGCACGGGCGTGGCTCGTCTGGGGCATCGCCGTCGGCGCCTACGTCGTCGCGGTGCTGCAGCGCACGTCGCTCGGCGTCTCCGGCCTCGACGCCGCGGCGCGCTTCGAGATCTCCGCAGGCCTGCTGGGCACGTTCGCCGTCGTACAGCTGCTGGTCTACGCCGCGATGCAGGTGCCCGTCGGGGCGATGGTGGACCGGATCGGTCCTCGGGCCATGGTGGTCGGCGGCTCGTTGCTCATGGCGTTCGGTCAGGTCGCGCTCGCATTCGCGCACTCGTTCCCCGCCGCGATCCTCGCGCGCGTGCTCGTCGGCGCCGGCGACGCGATGACCTTCATCAGCGTGCTGCGCCTGGTCAACTCCTGGTTCCCGCCGCGGCAGGTGCCGGTGCTCACCCAGGTGACCGGGCTCGTCGGCCAGACCGGGCAGCTGCTCAGCGTCATCCCGCTCGTGGCGATCCTGCACTCCGCAGGGTGGACGCCGGCCTTCCTGTCCGCGGCGTCGCTCGGCATCCTCGCGGCCGTGCTCACGGCGGTCGCCGTACGCGACTCGCCCGACGGCCGCGTGTCCGACGAGGAGTCGCCGACCTGGACTCAGATCCGGCACGACCTCGCCTCCGCGTGGCAGCACCCCGGCACGCGCCTCGGGCTCTGGACGCACTTCACCACGCAGTTCTCCGGAACCATGTTCGTGATGCTCTGGGGCTACCCGTTCCTGATCTCCGGCGAGGGCCTCAGCCGTCAGAGCGCGAGCGCGCTCTTCACGGTGATGGTGCTGTCGGGCATGGCCGCGGGCCCGGTCATCGGCGTTCTCGTGTCGCGGCACCCGCTGCGCCGCTCGTGGCTCGTGCTCGGCATCATCGGCGCGGCCATCACCGTGTGGACCGTCGTCCTCGCGCTCCCGACGCCCGCGCCGGGATGGCTGCTTCTGGTCATGGTCCTGGTGCTCAGCGTGTGCGGTCCGGGCTCGATGATCGGCTTTGACTACGCGCGCACGTTCAACCCGCCGAACCGCTTCGGCACCGCGACCGGCATCGTCAACGTCGGCGGCTTCGTCGCCGCGCTCGTCACGATCCTGCTCGTCGGGCTCGTGCTCGACCTCGTCGGGCAGGGCGAGACCTACACGCTGGCCGGCTTCCGTGTCGCCCTGTCGGTGCAGTACCTCGTCTGGGCCGTCGGTCTCACCGGCTTCCTCCGCGCACGGCACGCGGTCCGCGCCCGGATGGCGTCGGAGGGCACCCCCGTCCCGCCCCTGCGTGAGGCGCTACGCCGACGCCGCGCCGCCCGGCCCTGACGGCGTACCCTCGCGCCCAACGCCATCGCCGCCGCACACCCGAGGGAGTCGCCGTGTACGTCCGCAACGCCTGGTACGTCACCGCGTGGTCGCACGAGGTCTCCCGCGACCCGGTCCGCCGCACGGTCTGCGAGATCCCGGTGACGCTCTACCGCAAGCGCGACGGCGAGCCCGTCGCGCTCGCAGACCGCTGCTCGCACCGCGGCTACCCGCTGTCCGCGGGGAAGCTCGTCGACGACGCGATCGAGTGCGGCTACCACGGCTTCCGGTTCGACTGCTCGGGAACGTGCGTGCGGATCCCCGCACAGGAGATCATCCCGCCGCGGACCACGATCCGGTCGTTCCCGCTCGTCGAGAAGGACGGCTGGATCTGGATCTGGATCGGCGACTCCGAGCGGGCCGACGCCGCGGCCGTGCCCGACACGCACTGGATGACCGACCCCGAGTGGGCCACGGTCACGCACTCGTTCCCGTTCGCGTGCCGCGCCGAGCTGATCCACGACAACCTGCTCGACCTCACCCACGAGTCGTTCATCCACCTCTCGACCGTCGGTGACGACTACATCTACAAGCACGGCCTCACGGTCGTGGTCGAGGGCGACGTCGTGTCGGCGGACCGCCTCATGCCCGGTGTCGAGGCCCCGCCGCTCTACGCCGCGACCATGGGGCTCTCCGGTCTCTGGGACCGCTTCCACTGCACGGAGTTCCACGCCCCGAGCTTCCACGCGCTGCACTCCGGCATCACCGGCCTCGGCCGCCCGCGCGAGGAGGGCTACCTCATCAAGGTGATGAACGGCATCACGCCGATCGACGCCCACACGTCGCACTACTACTACGCGTTCTCGCGCAACTTTGGCGTCGACGACCAGTCGGCCACCGACGCCCTCGTGGAGGGTCTGCGCACGGTGCTGCAGGAGGACGCCGACGCCATGGCCCTGCAGGAGACCGGCGTCCAGTCCCGTCCCGCAGGAGAGTCCGACGTGCTCATCGGCCAGGACGCCGGCCTCGCCAAGGCCCGCAAGGTGATGGCACGCCTCCTCGCCGCCGAGCAGCCCGCCTGAGCCAAGGGGGAACGGCTCGGACGGAGCGCCCGCCATCAGCGGCGAGCTCGGTCAGAGGCGGTCGTTGAGGTACTGCGGCGGCTCGAACGCCGTGAGGCCGACCGAGGCGGCGCAGATCTCCTCGAAGTGGTCCTGGCTGTGGTGACCGACGCGTGCGACGACGGCCTGGGCCGCATGCAGCGTGAGCAACGACGCGAGGACGGTCGTGTGCGCGAGCAGGTGGGCGGCGCGGTCCACCTCGTGCACCACCGCGGTGGTCGCCATGGGGGCTCCTCCGACCTGGGGCCGGCACGCGCCGGTCCTCTCCCCCTAGATCGGCACGGGAACCACCGGGACTGAGCGACCCGGACGGGTGATTCGCGACGGCGGGCTGCCCTGTCCGTCGCCTCGGTTCAGGCGGTGCGACGACGGGTCGCCCTGGGCGTCGACGATGCCTTCGCCGACGTCGCCACCTTCTTCGCCGCCGGGGCGCTCGTGGTCGTCTTCACCGCCCGGGTGGGCGCCGCCGCCTTCTTGGCCGGCGGCTTCGTCGTGGTCTTCGCGACCGTCCTGGTCGGCGTGGTCGTCGCCTTGGGCGTCGCGGCCGCCTTCCGGCGCGGTGGGGCAGCAGGGCCTGCGGCAGCGGTTGCCGATCTCGTGGACTGGTTTCGCTCGACCGACTCCCGCAGCGCGGCCATCAGGTCGAGGACGATGCCGTCGCCGCCGTCGCCGGTGTCCGACTGCGCGACCGGCGTCATTCCCATGCCTCCGGCGAGCTTGCGGTCGATGACGGCCAGCAACGCCTCGCGGTACTCGTCGCGGAACTCGTTCGGGTCGAAGTCGGTGGCCAGGCTGTCGATCAGCGAGGACGCCATGCTGAGCTCCTGCGGGCGGATCTCGACGTCGTCGGAGAGGACGTCGAAGTCAGCCTTGCGGACCTCGTCGGGCCACAGCATCGTCTGCAGCACCAGCACGTCGTCGCGCACGCGGAGCGCACCGAGCTGGGTCTTGTAGCGCAGCACGACTCGCACGATCGCGGTGCGGTCCGTCGCCGCGAGCGCCTCGCGGAGGAGCACGTAGGGCTTGAGCGCCCGCGGCTCCGGCTCGAGGTAGTAGCTCCGGTCGAGCAGGAGCGGGTCGACTTGGTCGCTGGGCACGAACTCGACGACCTCGATCTCTCGCATGCCCGGCACGGGCAGGCCCTCGAAGTCGGATTCCTCCATGACCACGACCTGTCCGGTGTCGGACTCGTAGGCCTTCGCCAGCTCCTTGAACTCGATCGGCTTCCCGTCCACGGAGCAGGTGCGGAGCATCTTCACCCGGCCACCGTCGGCCGCGTGCACCTGATGGAACTTGACGTCATGGTCCTCGGTCGCCGCGTAGAGCTTGATCGGCACGTTGACCAGGCCGAAGGCGACCGCGCCCTTCCACATCGCACGCATGGCGTTCTCCTCACCGGTGGGGAAGTCACCTGACGGGGAGTGCACAGGTGCCGGATCACCCATGATGAACCCGTGCAGCCGATGCTCGCTAGCCCCGGGGAGCTACCGGATCAGGCCGATCATTCGTGGTCGTACGAGGTCAAATGGGACGGAATGCGCGTGCTGGCGACCCGGTCCCGCGGTCGGCTCCGGCTCACCGCACGCTCGGGCTCCGACGCCACGAGCCGTTTCCCGGAGCTCGTCGAGGCGGCCCCGGAGCGCCTCCCCGAAGGCTCGATCCTCGACGGCGAGGTGGTGATGCTCGACGGCGCGGGCAAGCCCTCGTTCGCACTCCTCGCACCACGGATCCAGCGGGCGCGACCCGCGTCGACGGTCGTGAGACCGGTCGCCTACGTCGCCTTCGACCTGCTGCGGCTCGGCTCCGACGACGTCGTGGACCGGACCTACGACGACCGCCGTCGCCTGCTCCGCGAGGCCGTCGACGACAACCCGCGCGTCACGGTGCCGGGCAGCTTCGAGGACGGCGTGGCGCTGGTCGCGAGCACGCTGAGCGAAGGACTCGAGGGCGTCGTGGCGAAACGACACCGTTCGGTCTACCGGCCCGGTGTGCGCAGCCCGGACTGGATCAAGGTGCCGAACAGGCGCACGCGCTCCGTCGTGATCGGTGGCTGGAAGTCGCGTGCGGACTCGCCGGCACGGCTGGCATCGCTGCTCGTCGGCACGCCGACCGACGACGGGCTGCTCCGCTACGACGGTGCGGTCGGCTCGGGCCTGTCGGACTCGGAGAGCCGTACGGTGCTCGACGTGCTGCGCGACATCACCAGCGCCACCACCCCGTTCCACGGCTACCCCGCTCCGGAACCGGCACGTCGTGACGTGCTGACGTGGGTCGAGCCCCTTCTCGTCGTGGACGTGGAGCACCTCGGACGCTCCGCGAACGGCCTGCTGCGCCAACCGACGGTCGCGCGGCTGCGACCGGACCTGTCCTACCGCGACGTGGTCGAGGGCGAGGGTGCGTGATGGCGAGCAAGGACGACGGCGGGACCCTCGAGGTCGACGGTCGCGCGGTACGCGTGACCAACCTGGACAAGGTCCTCTATCCGGCGACGGGCACGACGAAGAGCGACGTGCTGCACTACTACCTCGGGGTCGCGCCGCTGATCCTGCCGCTGCTCCAGGACCGCCCGGTGACCCGCAAGCGCTGGCCGGACGGAGTGGGCCACGACCCGTTCTTCGAGAAGAACCTGCCGCGCGGCACACCCGACTGGATCCCGCGGACGACGCTGCACCACACGGGATCCCGGTCCGGCCGCGGCGCGCGCGACCTCGACTACCCGCTCGTCGAGGAGCGCGCGACGCTCGTGTGGCTCGCCCAGTCCGGCGCGCTCGAGCTGCACGCGCCGCAGTGGCGCACGGACCGACTGACCGGGGATCCGCGACCGCCGGACCGCCTCGTGGTCGACCTGGACCCAGGCCCGCCCGCAGGGCTGGACGAGTGCAGGACTGTGGCGCTCGTCGCGCGCGACATGCTGCAGGGTCACGGACTCGACGCGTGGGCGGTCACGAGCGGATCGAAGGGCATGCAGCTCTACGCCGACCTGCCACCGCGGACGGAGCGCGGACGCGACGTCCTGGCGCGCGCCGGCTCCACGAGCGACTACGCGCGCAACCTCGCCATCGCGCTCGAGCGGCAACTCCCCGACCTCGTCGTGTCCGCGATGGCCCGTGAGCTGCGACCCGGACGCGTCCTCGTCGACTGGAGCCAGAACAACCCGGCGAAGACCACGATCGTGCCGTGGTCCCTGCGCGGACGGGAGCGGCCGACCGCCGCGACCCCGGTCACGTGGGACGACGTCGAGGCAGGGCGCCTCACCCAGCGGACCCTCGACGAGGCACTGACGCTCGCCGGAGCGTGACCGACCACGGCGCTGCGCGCGCCCTGACCTATCGTGAGGAAGTGACCCGCCTCTCCGTCCTCGACCTCTCGCCGATCCGACAGGGGTCCGACGCCGGGCAGGCGCTGCGCGACAGCCGAGACCTGGCCGTGCACGCGGAACGCCTGGGCTACGTCCGCTTCTGGCTCGCCGAGCACCACAACATGCCGGGGGTGGCGAGCGCCGCCACCGCCGTCGCGATCGGCTACGTCGCCGAGGGCACGAGCACGATCCGCGTCGGCGCGGGCGGCATCATGCTGCCGAACCACGCACCGCTCGTGATCGCCGAGCAGTTCGGCACGCTCGCGAGCCTCTACCCCGGTCGCATCGACCTCGGCATCGGCCGCGCGCCGGGCACCGACCCGGTCACGGCGCACGCCTTGCGGCGCACTCTCGTGGGCGACGTCGACGACTTCCCGCAGAGCGTGCTCGAGCTGATGGCCTACTTCGACGACCCGCAGCCCGGCCAGCGCGTGCACGCCGTTCCCGGCGAGGGCACCCGCGTGCCCGTGATCGTCCTCGGCTCCTCGACGTACGGCGCACGGCTGGCGGCAGCGCTCGGGCTGCCGTTCGCGTTCGCGTCGCACTTCGCGCCGGCTGACCTGGACATCGCGCTGCGCCTCTACCGCGAGGGCTTCCAGCCGTCGGAGGAGCTGCCGGAGCCGTACGTCATCGTGGGCCTCACCGTGCTCGCGGCACCGACGGACGACGAGGCGCTGCACCTCTTCACCTCGGCGCAGCAGGGCTTCGTCAACCTGCGGACCGGGCGCCCTGGGCCGCTGCCACCACCGGTCGACGACCTCGCCGCGCTCTACCCGCCGCAGGTGCACCTGCTCCTCGACGAGGTGCTGAGCCGTTCTGTCGTGGGGTCGCCGGAGACCGTGGCCGCGGGGCTCGCCGCGTTCGCCGCGCGCACCGGCGCGGACGAGATCATCGTGGCGAGCCAGCTCTTCTCCCACGAGCACCGCGTCCGCTCCCTCGAGCTCACCGCCGCCGGCGGTGCCGGTCTCGCTCACCTCCCTGCCTGAATCGGTGGAGAACGGCGCCGTTTCCGAGGATCCGGGCGGGAAGGTGGACCGTCGTCCGCGCATCGGCGGCGGGCGACCGGCAGGCTGAGTTCGGCGGCGACACGCACTTCGAGCGAGGACTCGCCCGCCGGGCTCTCGCCGCTCCGCTGAGCAGTCAGCGGGCGTTCGCGTCGACGGCCGCCAGCCACGCGTCGACGCCGGCGAGCATGGTCGTCCTGCGGTCGACGGGTGCCAGCGAGGCGCGGATCGAGTCGCGTGCGAGGTCGGCGAGGCCGGCGTCGTCGAACCCGTGGTCGTCGCGCGCGACGCGGTACTGCGCAGCGAGCCGCGCCCCGAACAGCAACGGGTCGTCGGCCCCGAGCGCGACCGGCACCCCCGCGGATCGCAGCCGCGCCAACGGAACCTCGGCGTGGTCGGAGTAGACGCCGAGCGCCACGTTGCTCGTCGGGCACACCTCCGCTGCTACGCCGAGGTCCGCCATCAGCTCCAGCGTCCGGTCATCCTCGACCGCGCGCACGCCGTGCCCGACGCGCGTGGCTCCGAGGTGCTCGACGGCGGCGCGGACCGACTCCGCGCCGACGAGCTCGCCGGCGTGCGGGACCGACGCGAGTCCTGCCGCACGGGCGATCCGGAACGCCTGGGTGAACTCCTCCGCCGGCCCGAGCACCTCGTTGTTGCTCAGCCCGAAGCCGACGACCGACACGACCCCGCGACCGACCGAGTCGAGCCCCCAGCGCGACCCGGGTGCGTACATCGCCGCGAGCCGCGCCAGCGTCGCCGCGGTCTGCGGGTGCGCCGTGCGGTTCGCCGCGATGACGAGGCCTACGCCGACTCCTGTCGCGAGACTCGCCCCGGCCGCCGCGTCGAGCAGCGAGTCGATCACCTCGTGGAGCCCGCCGAACCTCGCGGCGTACCCGCTCGGGTCGACCTGCAGCTCGACCCAGGACGAGCCCTCGGCCGCTTCGTCCGCGCACATCTCGGCGACCATGCGGGAGATGACGTCGGGGCCGTCGACCTGGCGGCGGGCGGCGTCGTAGAGATGCTGGAACTTCGCCCACGAGCGACGCGACACCGGCGCGCTCAGGTGCAGCGGCTCTGGGTCACGGAGGCGGTCCGGAAGATGGGCGCCGCGCTCCACGGCGAGCTCGAGCAGCGTCGCGTGCCGCATCCCGCCGGTGAGGTGCAGGTGCAGGTGGGCCTTCGGCAGCCGCGAGACGCAGCGCGAGCCGTGCGTGTCGGTGCACGCGACGCCGGCGGGGAGGTCCGGGCACACGCAGACCGTGGTCGCGTCGGCCGCAGGTCCCCTGGTCATGCCAGGAGCCTGTCATCCCCGTCACCGCGCAGTCGGCGCGGGCGGGCGTCCGTGCGTGGACGTGACGCTCGACACCAGCATCCCGACGAACCAGGCAGTTACCACGACGAGCGGGGGACAGATCCGAGTCGGAGCGTGCCTACGTTCGATGTGTAGGACGTTCCGCTTCAGAGGAGAACCGACCACATGAACCCGAACCTGATGAGCCCGAAGCTTGCCGCACCCGCGATCGCTGCAGCCCTGGTGCTGCTCGGATCGACGGCCGCCTTCGCCTCCACGCACGTTCCGGCCGCCGCCTCCGGCGCGCCGACCGCGAGCGTGTCGGCCTCGGCCACCGGCTCCACCACGGCGGCGCCGGTGCTGCCGACCCCCGTCGTCACCCCGGTGCCCGTGGTGACCCCCGTCGTCGCCACCACCCCCGTCGTCGCCACCCCGGCCGTGACCGGGTCCGACGAGGCGAACGAGGCGGCCGAGGTGGCCGCGACGCCGGTCCCGACCACGACCACGACGCCCGCGGTCGACCCGGCCGCAGCTCCCACCGGGATCTGTGACGGTGACGGCGACAGCAACCGCGGGACCGACCGCGTGAGTGCCTTCGGCCAGAACCAGAGCGCCAGCGCCTTCGGCCACCTGCAGGGTCGCCACGGCGGCGGCCACCTGCAGGGTCACGGCGGCGGCCACGGTCACGGCGGCTCGGGCCGCTAGCAGCCCGGCACACCAGTCAGCAGACGACGCCCGTCCTCGTACCCGAGGGCGGGCGTCGTCCGTCCTGGCCGGCTCAGCACTCGACCGGGAATGAGCTCGTCGAGGGTGACCGCGGTGGCCGTCACGTCCGGCGGCGCACCGCCTGTTCGGCCGCGACCTCCGCGTCGATGAGGCGCCAGGCGACCACGCGCCCGGTGGGGTTGCCGTTCTCGTCGTTGGTCGGACGCGCTGTGCCGGACACCCAGCGATGACCGCCCTGCGCGGTCCGGACCCGCGTCCGGAACCCGTCGCTCTCACCGGCACGGATCCTGGCTCGTTCCGCGTGGATCCTCGCGGCGTCGGTGGGTTCCGCGAGTTCCAGGACGTCGCGTCCGATCAGGCGGTCCGGCGCCCAGCCCAGAAGCGTCTCCACCGACGGGGAGACCCACTCGATGATGCCCGCGTCATCCAGACGCCACACGACATCGGCTGCGTTCTCGGCCAGAGCCTTGTACTGCTCCAGGGCCTTCGCCGCGAGCGTGCGGGCAACCACAAGCTCGGTGATGTCGCGCAACCCGACGACGAGCCCCGAGACGGCACCGTCGCTGCCGATCGGGTGCACCGAGACCGACATCCAGCGCTCCTGTCCGTCCGCGGTGAGGAAGCGCAGATCCACCACGGCCGTGCCTCCGGTCGAGATCGCCGTGACCCGGACCTCCACGGCTGCCGGTACGTCGTCGGGATGGAGCAGGTCGTGCAGCCGGGTGCCGACCAGCGCGTCGGCGTCGTGGCCCAGCACCAGGGCGATCGACCGGGAGACCCACGTGATGACGCCGTCGGCGTCGGTCTCGCAGACGACGTCCGAGGCGTGCTCCGCCAACGACCGGAAGCGGGCCTCGCCGTCGATGCGGTCCCCTGCGCGGGACGTCGAGGGGTCATGGGCACCCATCTGACGGCGTTCGCCGACATAGGGGGCGCCGGTACCGAGGGATCGGCGAGCCATCACCTCGACGGATCCGGACCCGGGCAGTCCGACGGCCGCAGCCAGCTGTGCCTGGTCACCCCGTCCGCACGCGGCGCAGCCCGTCAGCGCCATCGCGCGGGAGCGGGTCAGGTCGTGCGGCAGGACGTCGAGGATGGCTTCGAACGTGACGATCGCCCACTCGAGCGGCTGCGACCGGGCTGCGAGCGTCCCCTCCAGCCAGCGTGCGTGCTCGGTGGCGACGGACGGGTCTGCCACCACGGTCGCCGACGCGACGATCCGCAGGGCGGAGTCGATCCGCTCCCTCGCGGCCACTCGCGCCTGGTCCGTCGCGACCAGGGCCGGCAGCCGGCGGGCCGCGGACCTGACGGCGGCCAGCACGAGGTCGTGGTGCTCCCGGCCGAGCACGTCGAGCTCACGGGCGGCCTCGGCATCGACCGCGGGCTCTCGGAGCGCACGTCGCGGGCCGTCGTTGACCATGAGGACCCGGTCCGCGCCCACGGTGAAGTCCGATGCCCACTGGTCCGCGCCGAGAGGCCAGCTCCAACGGCCCTCAGCGCCGAACCCCCGCCCCCCGCACACGACCGTCATCCCTCGCGATCTCAGCAGTCTGATGCTCCGCCACGCACCCGCGAGGTTCATCGGTGCGGTGCAGGCCATGACGACGACAGACGTGCCGTCGTCGAGCAGGTGCTCCACCAGATCCTCGGCCGGGACGGACGGGCCGACGAAGGTCACCCGGACCCCGCGCAGGCGCAGCACGGCCGCGGCCATGAGGGCGGGCAGGGTGTGCCACTCACCGTCGGCACAGACGACGACAGCCCGACCTCGGGAGCCAGGCACGGGGGCGTCCTGGGCGCGCAGGGCCTCGTGGGTCAGGACCTCCAGCACCGACTCGGTGATGGCGGTCGCGATGTGTTCCCCCGAGATGGACCAGCTGTCCTGCTCCCATGCGTCACCGACCTGGGCCTGGGAGCGGGCGAGCACGTCGCCGATGATGCGTTCGGCGGACGCACCACGTACGAGCAGCCCGAGCGCGGTCGTCGTCGCGACGGAGCGCTCGCCGCTTCGCAGCGCATCGAAGTACCGGCTCGCGGCCGCGGACCAGTCCATCGCGCTGAGCACGGTGGTACCGCTCCCACCGGGCGACTGGGCGAGATCCGCGGTCCGCCGGTCCCCTGGAGGCGACTGGTCGAGGTTCGGGGTCATCAGAATCCTGTCCGAGGTCAACTACCCCTGTGGCACAGTGCCGGAGCGGATCGTTCAGGAGCTAGGTCGCTGAAGAATGCGCATCGCTCGGTCGCGTGCCCGAGAGAGTAGGGCAGTCGACGCGGGCCGTCGAGGCTGCACGCACATGAGCGAACACCTCCAGCGCCGTCATGGGTGCACAACAGCGGGTGAGCACCCCCCGGACAGGTTGGGCCGGGCGGAGCGGCCACGACCAGGGCGTGACGTTCGCGGACAGGCGTGCCTGGCATGATCGGGTCGTCAGGGACTGCTCCGATTCGCGGAGCGCTACGTGGGCGGATCCCGGACGTGCCGGGCCGTTAGCTCAACCGGCAGAGCAGCGGACTTTTAATCCGCGGGTTCTGGGTTCGATCCCCAGGCGGCCCACCCCGTGACCTGCATCGATACCCGATGCGCCAGTGTCACCAGGGCGATTTGGGGCCGACCTGGGTTCATTCTGGGTTCGGCGGTCTGTGCGCGGTACCAGCGCCGCTGCGGCGATGGCTGCCTGCTGGCCGACCCCTTCGAGCAGGTGCGAGTAGGTGTCCGACGTGATCGCGAGTGAGCTGTGTCCCAGCCGCTTGCTCACGACGGCCATGGGGACGCCGGCGGCGGCGGAGAGCTCGCGGAAGCGTTTGGTGACGGTCTGCTCACGATCGAGACCGGCACGGGCCAGGACGATGCCGATGTCCGCGGTCGCGCCCTGCGCACCGTCGATGGTCGCGGCCCACCCGTACTCGGCGTTCCGGGCCAGGTAGGCGTCCGGGAGGGTAAGGGTGCCGCGACCGCTGAGGTCCGCCACGACGAGCCCACCGGTGTCGCTGGCGGTCAGGACGCGGAACCGGTCGTCGTGGCGCAGGGTCTCGCCCCCGATGTGGGTACGGCTGTTGTTCTTCTTCGCGAGCAGAACGTCCCCGGCGCGCCACGACCGATGCTCGATCTGGGCGCGGGTCGACGCCGACCGGGTCGCGATGATGGCCAGGTCGGGGCCGGTGACAGCACCGGTGGCGATCGCGACGGCCCGGGCGCGGGCGTTGAGCGCGTTCACGTCCGTCCACGCCCGCGCCAGCATCAACGCATCAGCGCCCTTGATGGTGGCGTGGTGCCAGCGGTCGAAGACCGCGTCCGCCGCGTCCTCACTCGACGCGCCGGGGTGGACCCGACCCCGCTCCGCGTAGGTCGCGAGGACGCCCGGGTCACCGGCACGCAGCGGGAGGGTGGCGGCGGCCTCCCACTTGTGGGTGAACCGGTGCAGCTCGGTGAGCTCCACGACCTGACGGCCGAGCTCGTGGGTGAGGTGTTCGAACATGCCCCGGGGGCGTTGACCGCACCGATCTGCCCGGGGTCCCCGACCAGGACCAGACGGGCCCGGTGTCGGGTGGCGTAGGCGGTGAGGGCGTCGAGATCCGAGGTGGTCAGCATCGAGGCATCGTCGACCAGGATCACCTCCCGGCGCATGTACCCCGGATCGGCCGGGACCTTCACCGGGGTGGGGTCCGTCGCCTCGGTGAGCAGCCAGCGGGCCACGGTCTGCCCCGGCGCCCCGGTCGCGGCCGCGAGTTGGGCGGCGGCGCGCGCGGACGGGGCCAGCGCGATCACGTCCTTCCAGTCGTTGGCCCAGATCGTTGCGGCGGCGGCCAGGGTGGTGATCTTCCCCGCCCCGCCCCGGCCGGTGCGGTCATGACCGTGACCAGGTCCCGGGTCGCGACCAGGCGAACCACGGCCCGGCCCTGCTCGACGGAGAGCCCCGCCTCACCGGACAGCAGCGCGGCCACGAAATCCGGGCGCAACCGCTCTGGGGGCCGGAACCCGCCCGAGACGGCGCGCTCCAGGATCCGGGCCTCGGTGTCCACGAGCTCACGGGACGCGTAGCGGGCATCCGAGGCCCGCGCGGTCACCCCGGACGGGTCCGAGCCCAAGGCCACGGCGCCGGAGAGCCCGACCTGGGTGAGCGCGATGTCGGTGAGCTCTTCCCCACCCATGCCACCGCATCCGCCGCCGTCCTCAGGGTGGGGACTCCGGTCGTCGGGACCCTCGCCGCGACCGCGACGGTCAGGTCCGCGCGCGACCAGATCGCCTTGCGCCGCCCGACTATCCCTTACCACCTCAGTCCCTTGGTATGGTTTAGCCATCTTTCCATACCAACGGGTCGGGAGGGTTCGGTCTATGAGAGGCATGTTCCAGCGAGAGACCTGGCAGCACGATCCGGCGTTGTACGCCCCGGCTCGCTATCGCAAGGCCTGTTCCTACGACGCGTTCATCCCCGAACCCATCGCCGCCTTCGCTGACCCGCTCAGCACAGAGACCGCGGCGGCGGTGTCCGACGCGGAGACGGCGATCCACGCGCTGAACGCCCGGGCACGACCTGCTCTGGCCCCCCTTGCGCGTCTGCTCCTACGCACGGAATCGATCGCGTCATCGAAGGTCGAGGGAATGCAGATGGACGGACGGGATCTGGCTCGCGCCGAGGCCCGCGTCGAAACCGGCGGCAAGACCGGACCCGATGCCCGGGAGATCCTGAGCAACATCGACGCCATGGAGCTGGCAGTCGACGCGGCGAGTTCCAGCCGGGACGTCACCGTCGACGTCGTCACCTCCATCCACCGGGCACTGATGTCCGGTGCTCCCAACGCGAAGATCGCCGGCGTCGTGAGAGCCGAGCAGAACTGGATCGGCGGCAATGATTACAACCCGTGCGGCTCTGCGTTCGTCCCTCCGCCTCCGGATCATGTTCATCCGCTGCTGGCCGACCTCTGTTTCTCAGTGACTGAGGAGTCCTTGCCTCCGCTCGTGCAGGCGGCTTTGGTGCACGCGCAGTTCGAGACGATCCACCCCTTCGTGGACGGCAACGGGCGCACGGGGCGAGCTCTGATTCACGTGGTACTGCGCCGGCGAGGTTTGACCCCCGCGTACGTGCCGCCCATCAGCGTGGTGCTCGCGGCGAACAAGTCCCGCTACATCGCAGGCCTGACTCGCTTCCGTGACGGCGACGTCGACGGGTGGATCACCCAGTTCGCCGCAGCGGCCACCCAGGCCGCGGGTCTCGCTCAGGCGTACCTGGGAGCCGTTGAGGACCTGCAGGCCACCTGGCGCGAGCAGCTCCGCAATAGCCTCGATCCCCGCGCAGACGCCGCCGCGTGGCGCCTGATCGACGTGCTCCCCGCACACCCCGTGATCACCCTGGCGGTCGCGGTCGCCGCCACTCAGCGAACGAAAGCAGTGGTCAACCAGGCACTCGGACAACTCGAGCGGGCCGGAGTGCTCATCCGCATGTCACAGGGGGAGCGCAACCGCGCGTGGGAAGCCGACGGACTGCTCGACCTGCTGGCCGATCTCGAAGCCGGCGTTCCACCCCACGCCGCACGACGTGGCCGCGAGACTTCACGTCACCGTTCCACCTGACGAGGGATGGTTCCGCTACTCAGGCTCCAGCGTTAGCGGGCTCCATCTCATCCGTAGTCCGGGCTGAGGCGTCCTGGTCGTGTGCGATGGTGTCCTGCCGTGCTCTCGTGCGGCCGGGCCGGCTCTTCGTGACACCTGGTGCGCTCTGGTTTGTGTCACTCATGTGTCACTCAAGAACCGAGAGCTACGACCGCCCATCTCTTGAGATGCTGCCGCGGATCCGGGCTCAGAGCCGCTCGATGACGGCGGCGACGATGTCGTCGGTCCTGGCCGTGCCGCCGAGGTCAGGCGGCAGTATCCCGGAGGCCGTCGTCGCTTCAACTGCGGCTTCGAGCCGGGTCGCCTCGGCGGTGAGCCCGAGGTGGGCGAGCATCAGGGCACCGCTACTTATCGCGCCGATCGGGTTGGCAATGCCCATGCCCGCGATGTCGGGGGCGCTGCCATGGACTGGCTCGAACATGCTGGGGGTACGACGCTCCGGATTGATGTTCGCGCTCGCAGCGATTCCGAGGCTGCCCGCGAGCGCGCTGCCGAGGTCCGAGAGGATGTCGGCGTGGAGGTTTGAGGCCACCACCACTGACAGGTCCTCCGGGCGGAGGACGAACCGGGCTGCCATGGCGTCAACATGGCAGCTCTCGTGCTCCACGTCGGGGTACGCCGCGGCTACCCGCGCAAACACCTCGTCCCACAAGACCATGCCGTACTGCTGGGCGTTGCTCTTGGTCACGCACGTGACCTTGTGCCGGTCACGGGTGCGTGCGAGCTCGAATGCGAAGCGGATGATCCGCTCCGATCCGGTCATGGTGAAGATGGCGCTCTGAATAGCGATCTCGCCCTGACCCGGGCGGCCGGCGAAGTTGCGACCACCGATCCCCGAGTACTCGCCTTCGGAGTTTTCACGCACGATGACCCAGTTCAGGTCGTCTGCGCTGCAGCGTTTGAGCGGACTGTCAATGCCGGGCAAGATGCGCGTCGGCCGCACGTTGGCGTACTGGTCGAA
>JADGOZ010000060.1 GCA_017882705.1 Candidatus Nanopelagicales bacterium
CCACGTTCATCTACGACAGCATGTCGGGCGGCTTCGCCGCGGCCTGCAGCTGATCGACCCGCACGACACAGGGCACGCAGCGAGCCCCCGGCCACGAGGCCGGGGGCTCGCTCCCGTGCTGGCAACGGGCGGCGACGTCACTCGAACGACCGGTCAAGGTCGGCCTGTATCGACCGAAGTTCTCCGGGTCATCGAACTCCATCGACCAGGACGGGCGACTCGCTCCGAGCCGCGCGTCATGACCTCGGCCCCACGCACCACATCATCGGGACCTAGGTCTGCCTCGCTGCTCTCCGGCGGGCGCCTGGCCGGTGCGGCTCACCGTGCCATCCCTGGAGTGCATCATGCTTTCTCGAGCCCGCGCCTCCTTCGGGGAGAGGGATCAGGGGTTCACCCTGATCGAGCTCCTCGTCGTCATCATCATCATCGGCATCCTCGCAGCCATCGCCATCCCGGTCTTCCTCAACCAGCGCCAGAAGGGCTGGGACGCGGCCGTCAAGTCCGACCTCCGCAACGCGGCCACCGCGGAGGAGACCTGGCTGACCGAGAAGTCCGTCTACACCAGCGCGGTCGCGGACCTGCAGACCGACGGCTTCAAGTACAGCGACGGCGGCAACTACGACGCCGG
The DNA here is from genome assembly GCA_017882705.1 of Candidatus Nanopelagicales bacterium. Lineage (GTDB taxonomy): Bacteria > Actinomycetota > Actinomycetes > S36-B12 > CAIYMF01 > Longivirga. The sequence continues at coordinate 629 of JADGOZ010000060.1, forward strand.
CGTGGCCAAGCTCACCGCGACGAACACCGCCGGTGACAAGTACTGCCTGGTCGCCAAGTCGAAGTCCGGCACCACGTTCACCTACGACAGCATGTCGGGTGGCTTCGCCGGGGCCTGCAGCTGATCGACCCGCACGACACAGCGCACATGAGCGAGCCCCCGGCCACGGAGCCGGGGGCTCTCTCATGTGGCGGCAGCGGACGGCGGCGTCACTCGAACGAACGGTCAAGGTCGGCCCATATCGACCGAAGTTCTCCGAGTCATCGAACTCCATCGACCAGGAGGGGCGACTCGCCCGAGGCGCTCGTCCCGACCTGGGTCCCACGCACCACATCATCGGGACCCAGGGCGGCCTCGCTGCTCTGCGGCGGGGCACCTGGCCGGTGCGGCTCACCGCGTCATCCCTGGAGTGCATCATGCCTTCTCGAGCCCGCGCCTCCGTCGGGGAGAGGGATCAGGGGTTCACCCTGATCGAGCTCCTCGTCGTCATCATCATCATCGGCGTCCTCGCCGCCATCGCGATCCCGGTCTTCCTCAGTCAGCGGATCAGGGCCTACGACGGCGTGGTCAAGTCCGACCTGCGCAACGCGGCGCTGGCGGAGGAGACCTATCTGACCGAGCAGAACACCTACACCGCGAGCGTCGCCGCGCTCAAGGTGAACGGTTTCAAGTACAGCGACCCTGCCAGCTACTCCGCCGCGCCGGCCTCGATCGCGATCACGATCAACTCGGGGATCTCATACTGCCTCAAGGCGACGTCGAAGTCGGGCACGACGTTCTACTACGACAACTCCCAGGGGGGGTTCGCGGCTGTGTGCTGATCGACGGCGTGAGCGGCGAGTCATGAATCACCCGAACGGCCCATGAAGCAGTCGTGTCATTCGCGAAAGTCCGGCGCTGCGGGCGGCCGAGAACACAGTTGTCATCGTTCTCGCCCACCAAGGAGACACGTCATGCTGTCCCGGCTCCGCAAGTCCGAAGGCGACCAGGGCTTCACCCTGATCGAGCTTCTCGTCGTCATCATCATCATCGGCATCCTCGCCGCCATCGCGATCCCCGTGTTCCTCAACCAGCGCAAGAAGGGCTGGGACGCGGCCGTTCAGGCCGACCTCCGCAACGCCGTCACCGCCGAGGAGACCTACCTGACCGCCAACAACACCTACACGAAGGTGATGGCCGACCTGACGGGGGTCGGGTTCAAGTACTCGGACGCGAAGAACTACTTCGGCGCCGCCGTCGCGAAGATCACAGCTGACGCCGACGCGGGCAACTCGTACTGCCTGAGCGCCCAGTCCGCGTCCGGCGACTTCTGGAGCTTCGGCTCCGCCAGCGGGCTGAAGAACAACGGCGCGGTGGAGATGGCAGTCAACAACAAGGGTGTCTGCGCAGGTGCGTGACGACACCGTCGAGCTCGGCTCCAGCTGAGTGAGGTTCCGCGTGAAGGCCCCCGACCTGATCGAGGTCGGGGGCCTTCACGTGCCCCGGGACGAAGCACTCCCGGCGGGTCGTCCGCCGGGGTCGGTCGGCGCGTCCTAGGGTGATCGACCGTGACCGGCTTCCTCGTGGCGTTCTGCGCCCTCATCGGACTGGTCATCGGCTCGTTCCTCAACGTGGTGATCTGGCGGGTCCCGCGCGGGGAGAGCGTGGTACGCCCGCCGTCCGCCTGCCCCTCCTGCCACACGGAGCTCGCGGCTCGCGACAACATCCCGGTGGTCTCCTGGCTGCTGCTGCGGGGAAGGTGCCGCACGTGCGGTGAGCCGATCTCCGCGCGCTACCCGCTCGTCGAGGCCCTGACGGCCGTCGTCTTCGCCCTGCTGGCGCTGCGCTTCGACGCCACCGCACAGCTTCCGGCGTATCTCTACCTGGGCGCCATCGGAGTCGCGCTGGCCTTCATCGACCTCGACACCAAGCGCCTCCCCGACAAGCTCACCCTGCCGTCCTACGCCGTGGCCCTGGTGCTGCTCGCGATCGCCGCAGGCGTCGACGGGACGTGGGGATTCCTTGTGCGAGCGGTGCTCGGGGGACTCGCCCTCGGGGTCTTCTACTTCGTGCTGTGGTTCATCTACCCCAGCGGGATGGGCTTCGGCGACGTCAAGTTCGCCGGCGTCCTGGGGATCTACCTCGGGTGGATCTCGTGGGCCACCGTGGCGCTCGGGGGGTTCGCCGGCTTCCTGCTGGGCGGTGTCGTCGGCGCGCTCCTCCTGGTGACCAAGCGAGCCACCCGCAAGACCGGGGTGCCGTTCGGCCCGTTCATGATCGTGGGCGCACTGGTCGCCATCCTGTGGGGCCAGCCGGTCATCGACTGGTACGCCGGGTTCGCACTGGGGTCCTGAGCGTCCCTCGATCGCGATCCGGTCAATCCGACCTCACCTGGGCCTCAAGCCCGCACCCCCCTCCGCCGACCTAGGTAGGGAGAGCCACCAGATCAGGCGGTGGCAGGCGAAGGGTGAGAACCGTGGCTGGTCGTACCGCCATCGGCCTGGACATCGGAACGTCGAGCGTCCGGGCGGCGCAGGTGACCGTGTCGAAGGGCAGTCCTGTCCTGGAACGGTTCGGCCAGGTCGCGCTGCCTCCCGGCGTCGTGCGCGACGGCGAGGTCGTCGATGCCGACGCCGTCGCCGTCGCGATCAGGACGCTCTGGGTCCAGGCGAAGTTCACGAAGAAGGACGTCGTCCTCGGCGTCAGCAACCAGAAGGTCGTCGTACGTCTCATCGACCTGCCCTGGATGGCCGAGGACGACCTGCGCGCGTCGCTCAAGTTCCAGGTCGCAGACCTCGTCCCCATGCCGGTCGAGGAGGCCGTCCTCGACTTCATCCCGCTGGAGGAGGTCGTCTCCGACTCGAGCAGGCTCTACCGCGGGCTCCTCGTCGCGGCCTCGCAGGACGCGGTGCTGGACGCGATCCGCGCGGTGCAGAAGGCCGGGCTCAAGGTGGCGACCGTCGACCTGACACCGTTCGCCGTGCTCCGCGTCGCCGGCTCGGCGGACTCGTTCGGGACCGGCGGGCCCGAGGCGGTCGTCGACATCGGCGCCAAGGTCACGAACATCATCGTGCACGAGGCAGGCATCCCGAAGTTCGTCCGTATCCTGCTGCTCGGCGGCGACGACATCACCGGCGCGATCGTCGAGAAGCTCGGCATCTCCCCGGTCGAGGCCGAGGCGCTCAAGCGGAACCCCGCCGCGCTGGCCGAGCCGTCCGCCGCCGCCGCACGCAAGATCGTGGACCAGGCGCTCGTCGAGTTCGTGGACGAGGTGCGCGGTTCGGTGGACTACTTCGTGGCCATGAGCGGCGGGCGACCCCTGTCGCGCTTCGTCCTGTCGGGGGGCGGCTCGCTCTCCGACGGCCTGGCGCAGCGACTCGCCACGGCTGTCCGGACGCCGGTCGAGTACGGCCGGCCGTTCACCCAGGTGCAGATCGGCAAGACGGGCTTGTCGCCCGAGCAGCTGCAGTACGTCGAACCGCTGTCCGCCGTTCCGGTGGGTCTCGCGATGGGAGCCGTGTGATGGTGTCCTTCCACCGGTCAGCGCAGGTCGCTGCCGCGGACCAGCCCGAGATCGAGGCGGTGAACGTCCCCGCGCCGGAGCCGCGCAGCGCGGCAGCGTTCCCGCGCGTGAACCTCATGCCCGAGATCGTCGTGGCCGAGGCTCGCGCGCACCGCGCCAAGATGCTCCTCGTCGTCGGCACCGTCGCCTCGGTGGTCATCGTCGGCGGGCTGTACTACCTGGCCGCGGGCACCGTGGCCGAGTCGCAGGACCGTCTCGATGCCGCACAGGCCACGTCGGCCCAGCTCGCAACCGATAAGGCGAAGTACTCCGACGTCCCGAAGGTGGAGGCCCAGGTCGCCGCAGTCGTGGCTCAGCAGTACACCGCGCTCGGCGGCGAGGTCCGCTGGTCGTTCCTGCTCAACAACCTCGCTCTCACCCTCCCGGCCGGCACGTCCCTCACGAGCCTCAACGGCACCGTGAGCGAGGGCCCGCAGGGTGCCGGCGCCGCAACGGGCACACCGGCCGGCGGCAACCAGGTCACGGGCGTTAACGGCAACCCGGGGATCGGGACGCTCACCTACCAGGGTGAGGCGGTCGGCTACGCGCAGGTCGCCAACTTCCTGGACTCGCAGGCGAAGCAGAAGACGCTGGTGGACCCCTACCTCAGCAGCGTCGCGGCACCGACGGACACGACGACCTCGCCGGCGATGACGTTCGCGGCAACCGCGACCGTCACGGCCCAGGCGCTCTCCCACCGGTACGACGTGAAGGCGGGCGGCTGACATGCGGATCGACAGTGCGATCAAGTGGTACGCCGCGTCCGCCATGGCCTCGGTGCTGGTGCTACTCGCCGGCTGGTTCCTGCTCGTGAGCCCGCAGCGGCAGAACGCCGACGACATCGGTGTCCAGGCCGACGCCCAGGTCGCCACCAACGCGGTGACCCAGACGAAGATCGACGCGCTCAAGGCGGAGTACACCAACCTGCCGACGCTGCAGAAGCAGCTGGCCGTCGTCCAGACGCACATGCCGCAGACGGCGAACCTGCCCGGCCTGCTCCGCAACCTGAGTGCGGCGGCGACCGCGTCGGGAGTGAAGCTGGTCAGCGTCACACCGACGCCTCCCGCTCCGTTGAGCGCGGCGGCCTCGACCGGCGCGCAGGCTGCCAGCGGAGTGTCGGCCCCGGGCAGCGTGCAGGTGATCGTCGTGTCGCTCGTGGTCTCCGGGCCGTTCGCCAACACCCGGCTGTTCCTGACCACCCTCGAGGCGATGCCGCGGTCCTTCCTGGTGACGGGCCTCACCATCGCGCGTGACTCGGCGAGCTCTGCAGGCTCGGCGGGAGCTGCCACCGTCAAGGTCGGCAACCCGCTGACGACGACCATCACCGGGCGCGTCTTCCAGGCCAACCCCGGCCTTCCGACTGCGGCCGTGGCGTCGACCACGAGCGGCAGCGCGGCCTCCACCGCGACGAACAGCTGAGGAGCCTGACATGAGCGAGCCCATGTTCCCGCAGAACGGGACGGCAGCCGCGCCCGCGGCAGCGCCTCCCGCGGAACAGGCCAAGGCCGGCAATCGCAAGCTCCTGCTCGCCGTGGGCGGCGTGGTGGCGGCGCTCGTCGTCGGCGCGGGGGCGTTCTTCCTGCTCACGAGCGGGAGCGGCGACGAGCCGGTGGCGCTGCCGACCAACGGCACGCCGGCGGCCGCGGCGTCACCGAGCGCCTCGCCCAGTCCGTCGGCCACGGCCAAGCCCAAGGCCACGATCCAGACGGTGACGGTGGTCGCCCGCGACCCGTTCGCGGTCCTGTTCCCGCCGAAGCCCACCGCCGCCCCGGCAGCGACTACGACGACCTCGACCAGTCCGACCGGCAGCCCGGCACCCGTGCCGGTCAGCGCGCCGGTCACCCTGAGCGTCGCGTCCATCAACCTGGCGAACCAGACCGCGACCGTCACGGTCGACGGTGCGAAGTACGCCACGTCGGTGGGCAAGGTGTTCGCGAAGACCTTCGTCCTGTACTCGGTGTTCAACAGCTCCTGCGTGGGTCTGCTGTACGGCGACCAGAACGTCGCGGTCTGCACGTCGAAGCCGGTGTCGGTCAGCGCCTGATCCCGCACCCGAGACTCGTGAGGGCCGCCCCGACGCCGGGGTGGCCCTCACGTCGTCCTGACGCGGACATGGAAGGATTGCCGTCATGTTGCGCTGGCTGACCGCGGGGGAGTCGCACGGACCCGCCCTGGTCGCGATCCTGGAAGGCCTCCCGGCGGGAGTCGAGGTGACGACCGCCGACGTCGACCGCGACCTCGCGAGGCGCCGGCTCGGCGTGGGACGCGGTGCGCGCATGAAGTTCGAGCAGGACGCCGTGCGCATCGTCGGCGGCGTGCGCCACGGCTCCACGCTCGGCGGCCCGGTGGCCATCGAGGTGGGCAACAGCGAGTGGCCCAAGTGGGAGACCGTGATGTCCCCGGACCCGGTCGACCCGAGCGAGCTCGAGGGCGTCGCCCGCAACGCGCCGCTCACCCGCCCTCGTCCGGGCCACGCCGACCTCGTGGGCATGCAGAAGTACGGCTTCGACGATGCCCGCCCGATCCTGGAGCGTGCCAGCGCGCGCGAGACCGCGGCACGGGTGGCGCTCGGAGCCGTCGCCAAGGCGTTCCTCGAGCAGGCGGTGGGTGCGTCGGTGCTCTCGCACGTGGTGGAGCTCGGCACCGTCGCAGCGCCCGCCGGACTCGTGCCGACCGCAGCCGACCTCGACGCCATCGACGCGGATCCCGCGCGCTGCCTCGACCGGGCCACCAGTGCGGCGATGGAGGCCGAGGTCGAGGCCGCGCGCAAGGACGGCGACACTCTCGGCGGCGTCGTCGAGGTGGTCGTCCACGGGCTCCCGCCGGGTCTCGGCAGCCACGTGCACTGGGACCGCCGTCTCGACGCCCGCCTCGCGGGCGCTCTCATGGGCATCCAGGCGATCAAGGGCGTGGAGGTCGGCGACGGATTCGAGCTCGCGCGCACCCGCGGCTCGCTCGCCCAGGACGAGATCGTGCCGGGCGAGCACGGTCTGGAGCGGGTGTCCGGACGCAGCGGGGGCACGGAGGGAGGCATGTCCACCGGTGAGGTCCTGCGCGTCCGCGCGGCCATGAAGCCGATCTCCACGATCCCCAAGGCGCTGCGCACCGTCGACATCGCGACCGGCGAGCCGGCCCAGGCGATCAACCAGCGCTCCGACGTCTGTGCGGTGCCGGCGGCCGGCGTCGTCGCCGAGGCGATGGTGGCCCTCGTCCTCGCGGACGCCGTGCTGGAGAAGTTCGGCGGCGACTCCGTGGCCGAGACGGCACGGAATGTGGCCGCCTACCGCGCCGCCCTCGTGGTCTCGTAGTCCGGTGTCCCCACGAGTGGTGCTGGTCGGCGTGCCCGGCTCCGGCAAGACGACCGTCGGCACGCTGCTCGCGCAGCGGCTCGACGTCGAGTTCCGCGACACCGACCACGACGTCGAGGTGGTCGAGGGCAAGCCGGTCCCCGACATCTTCGTCGACTCCGGTGAGGCCCACTTCCGTGCACTGGAGCGCGCTGCGGTCGCCGTCGCGCTCGAGGAGCACGACGGCGTCCTCGCCCTCGGCGGCGGCGCGGTGATCGACTCCGGCACGCGAGCGCTGCTCGTCGAGCAGCCGACCGTGTGGCTGCAGGTCGGTGCCGCCGCGGGAGCGAAGCGTGTCGGTCTGGACGTCCCGCGCCCCGTGCTGCTGGGCAGCGTACGCGGCCGCCTCGCCGCGCTCGTCGCCGAACGCGCGCCCCTCTACGCCGAGGTCGCCAGGGCCACGGTCGACACGGACGGGCTCACTCCCGAGGCTGTGGCCGGCGCCGTGCTGTCGGCGCTCGGCCTGGAGGCCCACGATGAGTGACACGACCCGCATCACCGTCCGCGGCGAGCAGGACTACGACGTCCTCATCGGTCGAGGTCTCGTCGCCGACGTCGTCGCCGCGATCCCGCCCGCGGTGCGCCGGGTCGCGGTCGTCCACCCGGGCACGAGGCCCCTGGATGCGCAGCGCATCGCCGATGCCGTTCGCGCCGCGGGCGCGGAGCCGCTCCTGCTCCCGGTGCCCGACGGCGAGGATGCCAAGAACGCCGAGGTGGCCGCCTTCTGCTGGGCCGAGCTCGGCCGTGCCGGCTTCACCCGCTCGGACGCGGTCGTCGGCGTCGGCGGCGGCGCCACGACCGACCTCGCCGGCTTCGTCGCGGCCACGTGGTTGCGCGGCGTGCGCCTCGTCCAGGTGCCGACCACCCTGCTGGGCATGGTCGATGCCGCGGTGGGCGGAAAGACCGGTATCAACACCGCCGAGGGCAAGAACCTCGTCGGCTCGTTCTACCCGCCCGCTGCCGTGGTCTGCGACCTCGAGTCGCTGTCCACGCTGCCGGCGGTCGACCTGGCCGCGGGGCTCGCGGAGGTGGTCAAGGTGGGGTTCACCAGCGACCCCGTCATCCTCGATCTCGTGGAGTCGGGGCCCGCTTCCGCGCTCGACCCCGAGAGCGACGTGCTGGGCGAGCTCGTCACGCGAGCCGTGCGGGTGAAGGCCGACGTCGTGTCGGCCGACCTGCGCGAGTCGCAGCCGGGTGGTCTCGGCCGAGAGGTCCTCAACTACGGCCACACGTTCGCGCACGCCGTCGAGCTCGTCGAGCGCTACCGCTGGCGCCACGGCCACGCCGTGAGCGTCGGCCTCGTCTACGTCGCGTCGCTCGCACGCCTCGCCGGGCGCCTGTCGGCGCAGGACCGTGCCCGGCACGTCGACGTCCTGCACTCGCTGGGTCTGCCGACGTCGTACCCCGACGGTCGGTTCCCCGAGCTGCTGGACGCGATGCGCATCGACAAGAAAGCGCGCGGGGACCAGCTGCGGTTCGTCGTGCTCGACGGGATCGGCCGACCCGGCCTGCTCGAGGGCCCGGACCCCGCTCTGCTCACCGCGGCCTACGCCGCAGTCGCGAAGGAGTCGTCATGACACGCGTGCTCGTCCTCAACGGGCCCAACCTGGGTCGTCTCGGCTCGCGCGAGCCGGACGTCTACGGGCGCGCGACGCACTCCGACCTCGTGGCGCTCTGCATCGCCGAGGGTTCGGCGCTGGACCTGGACGTCGAGGTCCGTCAGACCGACGACGAGGCCGAGCTCGTGCACTGGATCCACGAGGCGGCCGACGCGGCGACGCCCGTGGTTCTGAACCCGGCCGCCTTCACCCACTACTCCTACGCCCTGCGCGACGCGTGCGCGCAGCTGCGTGCCCCGCTCGTCGAGGTCCACCTGTCCAATCCCCACGCGCGCGAGGAGTTCCGTCACACGTCCGTCGTGTCGGCGGTGGCCACCGGCACGATCGCCGGGTTCGGCGTGCAGTCCTACGTCCTCGCCCTGCGTGCGATCGCGGCGTCGGTCGAGGCATGAGCGCACTGGCGCGCCGGGACCGCGTCCGCGAGTCGCTCTCCGGGGCCGGCGCCGAGGCTCTGCTGGTGACCTACCCGGCGAACGTCACCTACCTCTCCGGGTTCACCGGGTCCAACGGTGCGGTGCTCGTCGGGCGCGAGCCGTCGCTGGACCGGCTGGCCACGGACTTCCGCTACCTCACGCAGGTGGCGAGCGAGTGCCCGGACATCGAGGTCACGGAGGCTCGCGCGGTCGTCGACGGACTGGTGGCGTACTGCGTCTCCGCGGGGATCTCCCATCCGGGCTTCGAGGCGTCGCACCTCAGCGTCGCGGCGCACGCCTCCGTCGCCGACGCCCACCGCGACCTCGTGCTCGTGCCCACGGACGGCATCGTCGAGGCGCTGCGCTCGACCAAGGACGACAGCGAGCTCGCCGCCCTGGCCGAGGCCTGCCGCCTCAGCGACGTGGCCCTCGCCGCGCTGCTGCCCGAGATCCGCCTGGGCATGACCGAGAGGCAGATCGCCCGTCGCCTCGAGTGGCTCATGCTCGAGGCCGGCGCCGACGCGATCTCCTTCGAGTCGATCGTGGCCGGCGGCCCGCACTCGGCCATCCCGCACCACAGCCCCACCGACCGCCCGCTCGAGCGCGGCGACCTGCTCAAGATCGACTTCGGTGCCCTCTACGCCGGCTACCACGCCGACGAGACGCGCACCTTCGTCGTGGCCGCCGACCCCGAGCCGTGGCAGGCCGAGCTGCACGCACTCGTGCGCCGCGCCCAGCAGGCCGGCATCGACGCCCTGGGTGTCGGGGTCGACGTCCGTGACGTCGATCACGCGGCCCGCTCGGTCATCGCCGCCGCCGGGCACGCCGAGCACTTCGGTCACGGTCTCGGGCACGGCGTCGGCCTCGACATCCACGAGGCGCCGATGATCGGGCACACGGCGACGGGTATCCTGGGCGACCGCACGCCGGTGACCGTCGAGCCGGGGGTCTATCTCCCCGGGCGCGGCGGGGTCCGCATCGAGGACACCCTCGTGGTCCGGACCGGTGGGCCCGTGTCGCTCACCACGACGACCCGCGATCTGCTCGTCCTCTAGACACCCGACCAGGAGACCTTCCGTGGCCACGACGAACGACCTCAAGAACGGGCTCGTGCTCAACATCGACGGCAACCTCTGGACCGTCGTCGAGTTCCAGCACGTCAAGCCCGGGAAGGGCCCGGCCTTCGTGCGCACGAAGCTCAAGGCCGTCCTGTCCGGGAAGGTCGTCGACAAGACCTTCAACGCGGGCGTGAAGGTCGAGACGGCCAACGTCGACAAGCGCGACTTCCAGTACCTCTACCGCGACGGCGACGACTTCGTCTTCATGGACACCGACTCCTACGAGCAGCTGCACGTCAACCCCGCCGTCGTCGGCGACAACGCCAAGTGGCTGCTCGAGGGCCAGGCCGCCATCGTCGCGACGCACGACGGCGCCCCGCTCTACGTCGAGCTTCCGGCCTCGGTCGAGCTGATGATCACCTACACCGAGCCGGGCCTGCAGGGCGACCGCTCCACGGGCGGCACGAAGCCGGCCACGCTCGAGACCGGTGCGGAGATCGCCGTACCTCTGTTCATCGAGAACAACACCAAGGTCAAGGTCGACACCCGCGACGGGTCGTACCTCGGCCGCGTCAACTAGTCGTGACGGCTCGCGGCAAGGCGCGCAAGAAGGCACTCGACGTCCTCTACGAGGCGGACCTCCGGGGCCTCTCGGCGGTCGAGGTCCTCGACACGAAGGCCGACGACGCCGACCAGGTCGTGAACCCGTACACGAGCGAGCTCGTCTACGGCGTGGTCGAGCACGCCGACCGCATCGACGACCTGCTGTCGACGTACTCCCTGGGCTGGACCCTCGAGCGGATGCCCGCCGTGGACCGCAACCTGCTGCGGATCGGCACCTACGAGCTCCTGTGGTGCGACGACATCCCGCCGGCGGTCGCGATCTCCGAGGCCGTGGGGCTCGCCAAGGCGCTCTCGACCGACGAGTCACCGACGTTCGTCAACGGCCTCCTCGCGCGCATCCTCGAGGTCAAGCCGAAACTGGCTCTGGACTAGTTCCCGACCGCGGGGCCCGGTGACCACTAGCGTCGGCCGCGTGAGTCATCCTCGGCTGCGGACCGGCACGAAGATCGGGTATGCGTTCGGGTCGGTGGGCACCGGCGGGTTCTCCACGGTCCCCGGGCTGCTGCTCCTCTACTACCTGACCGACGAGCTCGGCGTCACCGCGGTGGTGGCCGGTCTCGTCGTGCTGCTGCCGAAGGCGTGGGACGTCGTCCTCAACCCGTTGGTCGGCAACTGGAGCGACCACACGACATCGCGCTGGGGATCGCGCGTCCCTTGGATGGTCCGCGGCGCGATCGTGCTGCCGGTCTTCTTCGCACTGATGTTCCTCGGACCGGGCGGGATCACCGGGGGAGCGGCGGCGGTCTACGTGACGATCACGTTCGTCGGCGCCGCCACCGGGTTCGCCTTCTTCCAGGTGCCCTACGTCGCGCAGCCCGCCGAGCTCACGGACGACTACGCCGAGCGCACGTCGCTCATGACCTACCGCATCGCGTTCCTGACCTTGGCCATCCTCGTGTTCGGCGCCGGCGCGCCGGCGCTGGTGAAGGCCGGGGGAGACGGTGCGGCCGGCTACCGCTTCATGGGCGTCGTGTGCGCCGCCCTGTTCCTCGTCGGCTTCACGACCGCGATCCTCGCGACGAGGTCGGTGCCGAGCGTCCTGCAGGCCGAGCCGGGCGGCGGCCTGCGCGACCAGCTCGTCGCGGTGCGCGACAACCCCGACTTCCGTGTCCTGTTCGCCGCCTTCGTGATCCAGGCGCTCGGCACGTCCGCGGCGCTCGCGGGTGCGCCGTACGTCGCGGAGTACCTCCTCGGCGCGAAAGGGCTGACCACGGTCCTGTTCGTGGCTCTCGTCGCGCCCGCGATCCTTCTGGTGCCCGTCTGGCGCCTCGTGTCCAACCGGTACGGCAAGGGGAAGGGCTTCCGCTGGGCGACCCTCTGCTTCCTGGCGGGTGCGCTGGTCATGGCCACGGCGGGCCGCTCGCCCACGTGGCTGCTCCTGGTCGGCGTCGGGGTCGCCGGCATCGGCTACGCCGGACAGCAGCTGTTCCCGCTCGCGATGCTGCCCGACACCATCCAGGCGGACTCGCTGCGCACCGGACGCCGACGCTCGGGGGCGTTCACGGGCGTCTGGACCGCGGGGGAGACGCTGGGCTTCGCCCTCGGTCCGGCCGTGTTCGGTCTCGTGCTGGCCCTGGGCGGGTTCGTCTCGACCACCTCGGGACAGACGGTGACCCAGCCGGGCTCGGCACTCACGGCGATCGCGATCGGGTTCGGCGTGGTCCCTGCCGTGCTCATGCTGGTGAGCCTGCCGGTGCTGCGTCGCTACCGCCTCACCGAGGACGAGCTGCTCGCCCTGGCCTCCGGCGCCGACGCGGCGGACGCGCCGTCGGCGTAGCCGTCCGAGCGAACGGCACCGGTGCCCCGAGTGGGATTCGAACCCACACTGGATGGTGTTTGAGACCACTGCCTCTGCCGGTTGGGCTATCGGGGCGGCGCACGAAGACTACCGGGAGTGCGTCGCAGCTCCTGTTCCGTAGGCTTCCGTCGTGACCGAGACCCCAGTCGAGCCTGCTGCCCTGCGCGTCGTCGTCGCGGAGGACGAGGCCCTCATCCGCCTCGACCTGGTGGAGATGCTCCGCGAGGAGGGCTACGACGTCGTGGGGGAGGCCGGCGACGGGGAGCAGGCGGTGCGCCTCGCCGAGGAGCTGCGTCCGGACCTCGTGATGCTCGACGTGAAGATGCCCGTCCTCGACGGCATCAGCGCGGCCGAGCGCATCGCCGGTGCCCGCATCGCGCCGGTCGTCATGCTCACCGCCTTCAGCCAGCGCGAGCTCGTGGAGCGCGCCCGCGACGCCGGAGCGATGGCCTACCTCGTGAAACCGTTCACGAAGGGCGACCTCGTGCCCGCCATCGAGCTCGCGGTCAGCCGCTACTCCGAGATCACCACGCTGGAGTCCGAGGTGGCCGATCTCGAGGAGCGTTTCGAGACCCGCAAACGGGTGGAACGCGCCAAGTCGTTGCTGCAACAGAAGTACGCGCTGACCGAAGCGGACGCCTTCCGGTGGCTCCAGAAGTCGGCCATGGACCGTCGCCTGTCGATGCGCGAAGTGGCCGATGTCGTCATTCGCGAGGTCACCGGCGAGTAACAAGCTCGTGACGCCCGGGCTACGGGTGCGTGGAGCGTGCCCACCGTCACCAAAGCGTGATCCGACGGAGACGCAAACTTGGGTCCCCTGCGACCAAATCAGCCGATATCGCTGCTAGGTTTCGGCCCCATCCAGACCCGGTAGCTCCGGGCGTTTCTCACGGTAGGACGGGATATGCGTAACGCTTACAAGATCGGTGCCCTCGCGATCGCGGGCAGCCTCGCCCTGGCCGCGTGCGGCTCGAGCAGCAGCAGCGGCAGCTCCACGGGTGGTGGCGGTGGCGGCAAGACGGTCGTCATCTCCACGGACCTCCCGCTGCAGGGCTCCTCGAAGGACGCCTCGGACGCGACGAACCAGGCGATCGAGCTGTACCTCAGCCAGATCGGCAACAAGGTCGGCGACTACACGATCGAGCTCAAGAAGTACGACGACTCGACCGCGGCCGCCGGCAAGTGGGACCAGGCGCAGTGCACGAAGAACGCCACGGACCACGTCGCCAACACCGCTGAGGTCGCCGTCATGGGCACCTACAACTCGGGCTGCGCGAAGATCATCGTGCCCGTCCTGAACCAGGACCCCTCGGGCCCGATGCTCATGGTCTCGCAGGCCAACACCAACCCCGGCCTCACGAAGGCCTGGGACCCGGGCGAGCCCGACAAGTACTACCCGACCGGCAAGCGCAACTACGCCCGCGTCGTCACCACCGACGACAACCAGGGACGCGCGGCCGCTCAGTTCATGGCCAAGGACCTCGGGGTCAAGAAGTGCTACATCCTCAACGACAACGAGACCTACGGCCAGGGTGTCGCTGCGGCGTTCGCGACGGAGGCCCCGAAGGACGGCATCACCATCCTCGGAAACGACCCGTGGGACGGCAAGCAGCCCAACTACACCGCGCTGTTCCAGAAGATCAAGGGCCTCGGTGCTGACTGCATCTACCTCGGCGGCATCTTCGACAACAACGGTGGCCAGCTGATCAAGGACAAGGTCGCCGTCATGGGCGACAACACCGCGGTCAAGCTGATGGGCCCCGACGGCTTCACCGGCTACCCGGAGCTCAACAAGCTGCCCGAGGGCCAGGGCATGTACCTGTCCTTCCCGGGTCTGACCAACGACGACCTCCGTGCCCAGGGCGGCGCTGCGGCCAAGCTGCTCGACGCCTACAAGGCCAAGTACGGCAGCGACCCGGCCTCGAGCTACGCGCTCTACGGCGTGGCTGCTGTCCAGGTCATCCTGCAGGCCATCAAGCAGTCGGACGGCACCCGCAAGTCGGTGACCGACCAGGTCTTCACCGGCTCGGGCATCACCATCCCGGCCGACGTCTCCGCCATCGGCAAGGAGATCAAGATCGACCCGAAGACCGGTGACGTGAACCTGCTCGACATGACCATCGAGGTCATCAAGGGCAACGCGGAGACCACCCTCAAGGGCTGGCCGATCACCGCCTAGCACCGGCTGGACGAGAAAGTCTCGACACATCAGGTCGGGCGGGGCGCGCAGCCCCGCCCGACCTGCTAGGTTCCGGCCGAATTCCTGCTTCAGTCGAAGGGGTCGCCCGCATGACCATCACTGCCGTAGAAGCGGCCGATTCCCGTCCGGTGCTCCTCCGCAGGGAGAAGTTCGAGCGTGGTATCGGCATCGGACTGCTCGTCGGCGTCACCGTCTGGCTGATCTGGAACTTCTTCGCCGGACCCGTGCAGTTCATCAACGTCGGTCTGGCCGGCCTGCGGCTCGGAGCCATCTACGCGCTCATCGCGCTGGGCTACACCCTCGTCTACGGCATCATCGAGCTGATCAACTTCGCCCACGGCGACCTGTTCATGCTCGGCTCGGTCTTCTCGTCCTACATCCTGATCAAGTGGCTGGGAGCAGGCACCGGGTCCGCGAAGGACTGGGGGCTGATGATCCTGACGCTGTTCGTCGTCATGGCGCTGTGCGCCCTGCTCAACGTGACCGCGGAACGTGTGGCCTACCGACGGCTGCGTCGGGCCCCCAAGCTCGCCCCGCTCATCACCGCGGTCGGCATCAGCTTCATCTTCCAGTGGTTCGGGCTGGTGCTGAACGGATCGGCCCCGAAGAGCTGGCCGAAGGTCATCCCGGACGGCGGCCTCGTCCTCGGCCCGGTGACGATCGACTGGTCGACGATCATCGTCGTCGTCGTCACCGTGCCGCTGCTGCTCGGACTGTCGTACATCGTCCAGCGCACCCGTCAGGGGAAGGCGATGCGCGCGACCGCGCAGGACCAGGACGCGGCCCGCCTCATGGGCATCAACGTCGACCGCACCATCGCGTTCGTGTTCGCTCTCGGTGGCGCGATGGCAGGCGCCGCCGGCCTGCTCTACCTCGAGACCTTCGGCACGACACGCTATGACGCCGGCTTCCAGCTGGGCCTGATCGCCTTCACCGCGGCGGTTCTGGGCGGCATCGGCAACCTCACGGGCGCCGTTCTCGGTGGAGTCCTCATCGGGCTCATCCAGGGCTTCAACGACGGACTGCCGTACGGCTTCGGCCAGAAGTGGTCCCAGTCCGTCGTGTTCACGATCCTGATCCTCCTCATGGTCTTCAAGCCCGAGGGCATCCTCGGCAAGCCGACGATCGAGAAGGTGTGACGACATGGCTCTGAGCACCCCCGAGGCCGTCGACACGGCCCCTGCCAAGTCCGACGTCATCGCCTCGCACACCCGTCGCTGGGCGCTCGGCTTCGTCGCCCTCGCGATCGTCGTCTGGCTCTTCTACACGTTCGCCCTGCCGAACCTCGGCACCGGGCCGCAGACGTTCGTCCGCGAGTGGATGCCGCTGGGATCCCTCAACGAGGCGCTCGTCTGGGTGATCTGCGCCGTCGGGCTCAACATCGTCGTGGGCTACGCCGGTCTGCTCGACCTGGGCTTCGTGGCCTTCTGGGCCATCGGCGGCTACACCGCCGGATGGTTCATGTCGACGTTCTTCAACCAGATCAGCAACGGGTTCTACTTCCTGTCCGCCGCGCCACCGAACCAGCCGGGCATCCACCTGAACTTCTGGCTCGTGCTCGTCATCGCGGGCTGCATCTGCGCCGGCGCCGGCATCATCATCGGCGCGCCCACCCTGCGCCTCAAGAGCGACTACCTCGCGCTCGTCACCCTGGGGTTCGGCGAGATCATCCCTCAGGTCTTCCTCAACGGCGAGAACGTCCACGGGTTCAACCTGACCAACGGCGCCAAGGGCATCGCCCCGCTCGACAACATCTCGCCGCTGCCCTTCGGGCCGGCGACCGTCTCGATCGGCAACGCCCAGATCGCGATCTCCAAGCCGCTCGGCCCGTTCGACGTGACGGCGAAGTACGTCATCTTCGTCCTGGTCGCGGCGTTCTGCGTCTTCGTCTCGCTGCGGATCCGCGAGGGTCGGCTCGGTCGTGCCTGGCTGGCGATCCGCGAGGACGAGCTGGCCGCCTCCATGATGGGTGTTCCCCTCATGCGGTCCAAGCTGGCGGCCTACGCCGTCGGTGCGTTCATGGGTGGCCTCGGCGGCGTCGTCTACGCCGTGCACAACAACAGCGTCTTCCCTGACCGCTTCAACTTCGCGATCTCCATCATCCTGCTCGCGATGGTCGTCCTCGGCGGGATGGGCAACGTCTGGGGTGTCATCGTCGGCGCCCTCGGGCTCGCCTGGTTCAACTCCACCGGTCTGCCGCAGTTCGGTGACTCGTTCAACCAGCAGTTCGGGACCGACATCAACTTCCCGTCGTACAACTACCTGCTGTTCGGCTCGATCCTCGTGCTCATGATGCTGTTCCGTCGCGAGGGACTGTTCCCGGAGACCCGCACCCGACAAGTCCTTCAGGAAGCCGAGCGCTCTGACGCCGAAGAGCTCGACGGAGGAGAGGCATGACCGCGACCGTCGACACCGCGAGCTCACTCGTCGCGGACGACATCACCGTACGATTCGGTGGCCTTGTGGCCGTCAAGAACGTGTCGTTCACGATTCCGCAACGCAGCATCGTGTCCCTCATCGGCCCCAACGGCGCAGGGAAGACGACCTTCTTCAACGTGCTCACGGGGCTCTACCGCCCGTCGTCCGGCAGCGTCGTGCTCGGCGAGAAGGACATCACCGGTCTCTCGCCGCACACGATCGCGGCGCTGGGCCTCGGTCGGACCTTCCAGAACATCCGGCTCTTCGGCCTCATGACGGCCGCGGAGAACGTGATGGTGGCGATGCACTCGCACACGACCTCGAACATCTTCCAGATCGTCGGCAAGACCCGCCACCAGCGGCGCGAGGAGAAGGAGGGGCGCGAGTTCGCCCAGGAGCTCCTCGACTTCGTGGGCGTCGGGAAGCACGCCGACGAGTACGCCCGCAACCTCTCCTACGGCGACCAGCGGCGACTCGAGGTGGCGCGTGCTCTCGCCCTGCGGCCGAAGGTGCTGCTGCTCGACGAGCCGACTGCCGGCATGAACCCGCAGGAGTCGGCGGTGTTCGTCGACTTCGTCCGCCGCGTGCGCGACGAGCGGGGCCTGTCGATCCTGCTCATCGAGCACGACATGAGCGTGGTCATGCGGGTGTCGGAGCGCATCACCGTGCTCGACCAGGGCGAGAAGATCGCCGAGGGCGGCCCCGACGACATCCGCAACAACCCGCGTGTGGTCGAGGCCTACCTCGGTCGCACCGGCACCGAGGGGAGCGCACGGTGACCGCCACCGAGTCCAGCCCGGCGAGCACCCGTTCCGGGGAGCCGATGCTGCAGGTCGACGACATCGCGCTCTACTACGGCAACATCGCCGCGGTGAAGGGCCTGTCCCTGCGGGTGCACAAGGGCGAGATCGTCACGCTCATCGGCTCCAACGGCGCCGGCAAGTCGACCACCCTGCGGGCCATCTCCGGCCTGATCAAGCCGCGGGCGGGCTCGATCTCGTTCCTCGGCGAGAAGCTCACCGGCGTGCAGGGCCACGAGATCGTGAAGCGGGGGATCTGCCAGTCTCCCGAGGGTCGGCGCATCTTCCCGCGCATGACCGTGTCGGAGAACCTCGACCTCGGTGCGTTCCTGCGCAACGACAAGGAGGGCATCGCGGCCGACCGCCAGCGCGTCCTCGACCTGTTCCCGCGCCTCGCCGACCGGATCTCGCAGAAGGCCGGCACGATGTCCGGCGGCGAGCAGCAGATGCTCGCTGTCGCGCGCGCTCTCATGGGCAGCCCGCAGCTGCTCCTGCTCGACGAGCCGTCGATGGGTCTCGCACCCGTGCTGGTCGACCTCATCTTCGACACCATCGAGACGATCCGCGAGCAGGGAACGACGATCCTCGTCGTGGAGCAGAACGCTCTGGCCGCGCTGCGCATCGCCGACTACGCCTACGTCCTCGAGTCCGGCAGCCTCAAGCTCGAGGGGCCGGCCGCGCCGATGGCGGAGGACGACGAGATCGTCAGGGCCTACTTGGGTGGGTAGCAAGCACACGAACGACGGCCCCTGCTCCCCGGAGCGGGGGCCGTGGTCGTCCCGGGGTCAGCGGACGGCCATGACGATCGCGGTGAGGAGCGGGGCGACCAGGAGGGCCGGCAGGAGGTCGGCGACGGGGACGTCACGGACGCGCAGGAGACGCAGGGCCACGCCGACGAGCAGGAGGCCTCCTGTGGCGGTCAGCGAGGCCACGGCGGCCTCCGGGAGCAGGTCGCCCAGCATGACGCCCAGGACGGTCCAGAAGCCCTGGTAGACCAGCACGGCGAGGGCGGAGGCGGCTACGCCCCAGCCGAGGGCGGCCGCGAACGCGATCGAGGCGACGCCGTCCAGCGCCGCCTTGAGGGCGAGCTGCTCGATGCCGTTGCCCAGACCGTCCGACAGCGACCCGAGCACGGCGAGCGGTCCCACGCAGAACACGAGCGAGGCGCTCACGAAGCCTTCGACGAACCGGTGGCCCTGCTCGTCGTCCGCGCCCCGGACGAGCCGCCGGCGCAGCCAGCCGCCGAGGTGCTCCATCCGGTCCTCGAGCCGCAGCAGCGAGCCCACGATGCCCCCCACGAGCACGGCACCGAGCACCACGAGGACCGGACCGCCCGGCCCGACGGCCGTGCGGAACGCGGGCTCGAGCACCGCTGCCGCCGAGAGCGCTGCGATGAGGAGCACGACCAGGCCGAGCCCGTCGGTCACGACGTCGCGCGTCCGACGGGGCAGGCGGTCCCCGAGAGCGACGCCGGCCGCGGAGCCGGCGACGATGGCGACGACGTTGATCAGGGTTCCGGTCCCCGCGACCACGCCCACCTCCGGTTCGGACCTGCGGATCCCGTGGTGGACGGGCCGTGGTGCTGCGGATCCCGCGGCCTTGGCGAGATCTTGACGCAGATTCTCCCGTGCAGGGGTTGCGGGACGCACGGGCGGGGCGCCTAGAGTCGGCAGTGGCGCTGCCGGGGGCTCGCGCCGGGTGGGGGCGACGCTTCGTGGTCCCTGCGCCGCCGTGCGTGAGGGGAGCCGAGTTGGCCAGGACACCGGTCGTCGTGAACGTCGCGACGGAGGACGACCTCGACCGACTGCTCCCGCTGTGGGACGAGTGCCGTGCGCAGGCGGGTGCCGGTGTGGTGACCGGCGGGACTCCTGACGTCCTGGACCGGGTCCGTGCTCAGATGGTGAGCTCCCGCGACGCGGTGGAGCTCGACGGCCGCCCGACGTACCGCTTGGTCTACGCGTGCGTCGACGGCGAGCCCGCGGGTCTGGCTTCGTTCACGGTCGTGTCGCGCGGCCTCCTCGCGGCGGCGTGCGGGGTGCTGGTCGACGTCGTGCACGTGGCCGACGCCCGCCGCAAGCACGGCGTCGGCACGAACCTGCTGCGCGAGGCCGTGCTGTTCGCCGACGAGGTCGGGGCGGCCGACGTCGTCGTCAACGTGCCGCCCAACGCCCGCGACGTGAACCGCTTCTACGCCCGCCTGGGGTTCGCGCCCCTCGTCGTACGCCGGTCCGCACCCGTCGGTCACCTGCGCCGCAAGCTCGGCGTGGAGGCGCGACTCGACCCTCGGGACGTGACCATCGACCTCACACCGGTGCAGCGCTCGTTGCGCCGCCGAGCTCTCCTGACCCCTCGGCGCAGTCCCGCTCGCCCCTGAACGCCGCGGAGCCGAGACGTCGGCGACGCCGCGCGGTCAGGCGCCCGGACGGTCGCGCAGCAGGCAGGTGAGGCGCGCGGTGCACGTGCGACGGTCCTCGTCGTCGACGATCACGATCTCGTAGGTGGCCAGCGTGCGCCCGAGCGAGATCGCCGTGGCCGTCCCTGTGACGTGCCCGCTCGTCGCGCTGCGGTGATGGGTCGCCGAGATCTCGATGCCGACGGGTGCTTTCTCAGGCCCGCCGTGCAGCGCCGCCGCGATGGACCCCAGGGTCTCGGCCAGCACCACGCTCGCCCCGCCGTGCAGCAGGCCGTAGGGCTGCCGGTTGCCGGCGACGGGCATCCGCCCGACGAGCCGATCCGGGCTCGCCTCGGTGATCTCGATCCCCATCGACTCAGCCAGCTCGCCGACACCGAACGCCATCACGTGCTCCGCGTAGTCCGTCACCGCCCCAGCCTAGGATCACGTGCGTGACCCCGTCGCCCGATCGTCCCCGGCTGCTCCTCCTCGACGGCCACTCGCTGGCGTACCGAGCGTTCTACGCGCTGCCCGTCGAGAACTTCTCCACCACCACCGGGCAGCCCACCAACGCCGTCTACGGCTTCACGTCGATGCTGATCAACACCTTGCGCGACGAGAGGCCGACCCATGTCGGGGTGGCCTTCGACGTCTCGCGCACCACCTTCCGCACGACGGAGTACCCGGAGTACAAGGCGACGCGTTCGGCGAGCCCCGACGAGTTCAAGGGCCAGGTCCCGCTCATCCGCGAGGTCCTCGACGCCCTCTCGATCTCCTACGTCGAGTCCGAGGGATTCGAGGCCGACGACCTGATCGCCACCCTCACGACGCAGGCCGAGGCCGAGGGCTTCGACGTCCTCATCATCACCGGTGACCGCGATGCCTATCAGCTCGTCGACCCGCACGTCACCGTGCTCTACCCGGTCAAGGGCGTGAGCGACCTCGCGCGCATGACGCCGGAGGCCGTCGAGGCGAAGTACGGTCTCACCCCGGCTCAGTACCCGGACTACGCCGCGCTGCGGGGCGACCCGAGCGACAACCTGCCGAACATCCCGGGCGTGGGGGAGAAGACGGCCTCGAAGTGGATCCGGGAGTTCGGCTCGCTCGACGTGCTCGTCGACCGGGTCGACGAGGTGAAGGGCAAGGCGGGCGACGCGCTGCGCGAGCACCTGCCCAGCGTGCTGCGCAACCGTCGCCTCACCGAGCTCGTGCGCGACGTCGACCTCCCGCTGGGTCCGCACGAGCTCGAGCGCCGGTCCTTCGACCGTGACCGCGTCCACGAGGTCTTCGACGCGCTGCAGTTCCGCGTCCTGCGCGACCGGCTCTTCGCCTCCCTGGGCGACGACGCGACCCTCGCGGCCGACTCCGGTCCCGACGTCGAGGTCGACGTCCTTGCTGCGGGAGCTCTGGCCGGCTGGCTCGAGGCGCACGCCCCGGTCGGCGTACGTCTGGGCGTGGCGCTCGACGGGCGCTGGGGTCGAGGGACCGGCGACATCACGGGCATCGCCCTGGCCGCGCCCGACGGCTCCGTCGCCTACGCCGGGCTGCCGGGTCTCACCTCCGCCGACGAGTCGGCGCTGGCCGCGTGGCTGGCCGATCCCGCGCGTCCGAAGGCGATCCACGACGCGAAGGGCCCGGAGCTGGCCCTTCGCGCACGGGGCTTGAGCCTGCAGGGCCTCACGTGCGACACCGCGCTCGCGGCGTACCTCGTCCTCCCGGGGCAGCGGTCCTTCGACCTCGCCGACCTCGCTCCGCGGTTCCTCGGACGCGAGCTCGGCTCGGTCGACAGCGCCGCGGCGTCGCAGCTGAGCTTCGACACCGACGAGGACGACGGCCGCGCCACCACTCTCGGGCTGCATGCGCAGGCCACGCTCGACCTCGCCGAGGCGCTCGAGCGCGAGCTCGAGGAGCGTGGCGGCACCACCCTCATGCGCGAGGTCGAGCTGCCCCTCCTGCATGTCCTCGCCGACCTCGAGCAGGTCGGCATCGCGGTCGACACGGCCCACCTCGAGGGGCTCGACTCCGAGTTCGCCGAGGCGATGCGCGGCGCCGAGGCCACGGCCCACGAGCTGGCCGGGCGTCCCTTCAACCTCGGGTCTCCCAAGCAGCTGCAGGAGATCCTGTTCGGCGAACGCGGGCTGCCCACCACGAAGAAGATCAAGACCGGGCACACCACCGACGCCGAGGCGCTGCAGGACCTGTTCGTGAAGACGGGGGACCCGCTGCTCGAGCAGCTGCTGCGCTGGCGCGACGTCTCGAAGCTGCGCCAGACCGTCACCGGGCTGCTGTCCTCGGTCTCCGACGACGGCCGGATCCACACGACGTTCAACCAGATCGTCGCGGCCACCGGACGGCTCTCGTCGCAGGACCCCAACCTGCAGAACATCCCCATCCGCACCGACGAGGGCCGTCGCATCCGCAGCGGCTTCGTGGTGGGGCCGGGCTACGACTCGCTGCTCACCGCCGACTACAGCCAGATCGAGATGCGTCTCATGGCGCACCTGTCGGAGGACGAGGGCCTGATCGAGGCGTTCCGGTCCGGCGAGGACCTGCACACGACCGTCGCGTCGCGGGTGTTCGGCGTCGAGCCGTCCGAGGTCGACCCCGAGATGCGCCGCAAGATCAAGGCGATGTCCTACGGCCTGGCCTACGGCCTCTCGCCGTTCGGCCTGGCGCAGCAGCTCGCCATCACGCCCGCCGAGGCGAACTCCCTGATGGACGAGTACTTCCTGCGGTTCGGGGGGGTGCGCGACTACCTCCGGGAGGTCGTCGACCGCGCGCGCGGCACCGGCTACACCGAGACGATGCTCGGTCGCCGTCGTTACCTGCCCGACCTCACCTCCGACGTCCGCCAGCGCCGGGAGATGGCCGAGCGGATGGCGCTCAACGCGCCCATCCAGGGGTCGGCCGCCGACATCGTCAAGGTCGCGATGCTCCGCGTCGACGACGCGCTCCGGGCCGCCGGGCTGACCTCCCGGATGCTGCTGCAGGTCCACGACGAGCTCGTCCTCGAGGTGGCCGCGGGCGAGCTCGAGCAGGTGGAGGCGCTGGTGCGCGAGGCGATGGGCGGGGCCGTGCCGCTCACCGTCCCGCTCGACGTCTCCGTCGGCGTCGGCCGCACGTGGGAGGACGCCGGGCACTGACCCGGCAGCGGGCCCGCCACTGCCTTCGGTGGTTCGCTTACCCGCGGGTAACAATTGGCGCGTCACCGCGCGCCGAATGTTCGGGACCGTGCCAGTATCCGGCGTCATGACCACTGCCCCCGGGCGCCGCACCGTCGCGGCCGCCGCACTCTCCGCCTCCCTCCTCGTCCTGACCGCCTGCGGGTCGCAGGCACCCGAGATCCCCCGGGCCCGGCAGGCGTCCACCGACGTGCCGTTCACCGGGTGCGACAAGGTCAAGTGCTCCGACACGCTCAACGGCGCCGCGTACGAGATCAAGATGCCGACGAAGTGGAACGGCACGCTGCTGCTCTACTCCCACGGCTACCGCTACGCGCAGCCGGCGCCGCCGGACTTCTCGCCGGTCGAGACCAAGGCCGTGTCGGCCTCCGACGACGCGACCGCGGCGAAGCTGCTCGCCGCGGGCTACGCGCTCGCGGGCTCGGCGTACAAGTCCAACGGCTGGGCTGTGCAGGACGGCGTCGCCGCGGCGGAGGACCTCCACAAGTTCTTCGTCGACAACATCGCTCAGCCCTACCGCACCGAGATCTGGGGCGACTCCCTCGGCGGGCTCATCACGCAGATGATCGCGGAGAAGCACCCTGAGTGGGTCGACGGCGCGGCACCGCTGTGCGGCGTCATGGCCGGCGTCGTGCCGAACATGAACCTCGCGCTCGACGTGTCCTACGCCGTGAAGACGCTGATCTACCCGGACATGAAGCTCACCGGCTACGCGTCGTACGAGGAGGCGGTCGCGAACTGGACGAACGCCATGAAGGCGCTCATCGCCGCGGCCAGCGACGTCAAGGGCGGCGGAACGGCGAAGATCCTCTACATCGCCGCGCTCGTCGACGCGCCGAGCCAGACGCTGCACTTCGACGGCTCCTCGGTGGAGTCGAAGGTGAAGGCGACGGTCGAGGCGCTGGCC
This sequence comes from Candidatus Nanopelagicales bacterium, assembly GCA_017882705.1. Classification (GTDB taxonomy): domain Bacteria; phylum Actinomycetota; class Actinomycetes; order S36-B12; family CAIYMF01; genus Longivirga. Next base: position 24,928 of record JADGOZ010000060.1, read on the forward strand.
ACCGACCTCGGATACGCCACGTTCGCCCGCTACGACCTCGAGCAGCGCTTCGGCGGCAACCCGTCCGGCAACGACGCCACCGACTACGCCGGACGCATCTCCGACAGCGAGCGCTCGCTCATCGACGCGGTGACCGCGGGTGCGACCGACAGGTTCAACGCCGAGCTCGCGGCAGGCACCAAGATCACGGCCGACGACGCCGCGAAGACCAAGGCGCTCGCCGAGGGCGGAGACCCGAAGGCCACGATCACCAAGCCCGAGATCACGATGCACACGGCGGCGGACCCGCTGGTGATCTCGCAGAACCAGACGTTCTTCCTCGACCGCTACCAGGCCGCGCAGAAGGCTGGGACCGCGACCGCCCCGCTCGTGCAGACCTACACCGTGGCGCCGACGACCTACCCGCAGGACCCCGGGGCGCCGTACGGCGCGGGGCACTGCAACTTCACCCCGGAGTCGAACGTCGCGATCCTCAACCTGCTCACCGACTGGGTGCAGAACGGGGTCTTGCCGGGCACCGCGGGGATCGAGGCGGCCATGGGGACCAGCAGCGGGTACAACGCCGCGTGGTCGCCCGGCCCGTGGCCGGACCCCACGGCGAAGTAGGACAGGTCACGAGGAGCCGGCGGTGGTCGGGCACGAGGGCCGCCCACCGCCCGCTCCTCGTCACACGCCGGCGGCGCCGAGCGCGAAGAGCACGAGCCAGACGACCGCGAGCACCTGGAGCGGGCGGTCGCGCAGCGCGACGTCCTCCGGCGCCTCCGCCCGACCGGCGTCGATGTCCATGCCGTAGCGCAGGACCGCCAGCACGAACGGCACGACCGACCACGCCGCCCAGGCCGTGATGCCCGTCTGCCGGCTGCCGACCTCGAAGGCCCACAGGCAGTAGCCGAGCACCGTCACGCTCGCGGCCAGGCTCCACACGAACCGCAGGTAGCCCGGGGTGTAGTGGGCCAGGCTGCGGCGGGTCTCCGCAGCGCCGTCCTGCCGGCTCACGAGCTCTGAGAAGCGCTTCCCCGCAGCCATGAACAGCGAGCCGAAGCCGGCCACGATGAGGAACCACTGCGACACCGGGATGCCGGTGGCTGCGCCACCCGCGATGGCGCGCAGCAGGAATCCTGCGGAGAGGAGCGCGAGCTCGAGGACGGGTTCGTGCTTGAGCCATGAGCTGTAGACGACGGTGACGACGGCGTAGCCGAGCAGGGTCCAGACCAGGGCGGTCCGGGTGAAGGCGGCCGCGACCGCGAAACCGCCAAGGCACAGCACGGCGGCCACGACCAACGCCGCGCCACGGCTCAGGTCGCCGCGAGCCACCGCGCGGCCGCGCTTCACCGGGTGGGCGCGATCGGACTGGACGTCGAGGACGTCGTTGAGCAGGTAGGTGGCGCTGGCCACCGCGCAGAACGCCAGGAACGCGACGAAGGTGGCGCGCAGGACGTCGCGCTCGTTCAGCTGGCCGGCGGCGAGCGGAACCGCTGCGACGAGGACGTTCTTGGTCCACTGGCGCGGACGCAGGGCCGACCCCAGCGCCCGCCACGGCGGCACGTGCTCGACGGTCGTCGATGTCATGCGATGTCCCCTCGTCCCTCGCTGCGGCGGGGGACGAGCACCCCGGCACCGCACAGGAGTGTGGCTGACGCCGCGACCGCCCACGCGAGGGGGAGGGGGGCCGTGCCGACGACACGGACCAGCACGACGAGCAGCGCGACCGCGGCCCACACGACCCACACGGCGTTGCGGTCCCGGCCCGCGAGCCGGTCGAACACCACGAGGTAGGCCAACGACTCGAGCACACCGACGAGGACGAACACCCAGGCGTGCTGCGCAGCAGCGGGATAACCCGCTCCGAGGACCCAGGGGAGCACGGCCGGACCGAGCAGGGCGGCGAGGGCCACGAGAGCAGCCCCGAGCGCGCCGACGAGAAGAGCGGAGCGGCGCAGCGCGCCGCGCTCGCGGACGGACATCCGGGGGAAAGCCGCGACCACCACGGCCTGGGGCAGCCAGAAGGCGATCTTGATCAGGATGCCACCGGCTGCGTACTGACCCGCGGAGTCGGCCTCGAGGAACGACCTCGCGAGCAGGACGTCGACCGACGTGAACGTGAACATCGCGACCAGCGCGTGCGAGACGTGCAGGGTCTCCGTCGCGACACCGCGCGGGAGGGCAGCCCACGTCCATCCGGGGACGCCCGCGAGGCGGGCGACCAGCAGCCAGGCAGATACGCCGCCGACAAGGAGCGCGATCGTGACCGCGCGGACGTCGTGCCACACCATCAGGGCGGCCAGTGCCAGTCCCGTGCGCGCACCCGCCAGCACGGCGTACTGCAACGACAGGCGGGGGAACCGGCTCGCGCCCTGGGTGACGCCGAGGGCCACGCCGACGGCGGTGAGCGGCAGGAAGCCCAGGGACACGGCGGCGAGAGCCACGACGTCGAGGCGCAGCGTCACCGCGAGCACCGGGACGAGGACGAGGAAGGCCGCAGCCTCGCCCACACCGAACCGCACGCCGAGCGGAGCCAGCCGCGACGGCTCGTCCTCGCCGACCGACGTGCGCCGTGAGGAGACGGTCTGCACGGCCAGGGCTACGACGTTGCCGATGAGCACCAGGCCCAGGAGAGCGCCTAGCTCGCCGTAGCCGCCCGGCCCGAGGATGCGGGCGCCGAGGACGTTGAGGAGGTAGCCGAGGAGCTGGCCGACTGCGAGCCCCACCGCGACGAGCGAGCTCCCGGCCAGCAGGGTCCCGGGACGCGCGGCGCCGCGGGCGTCAGGCTCGGCGCCGAGGGACACGTGGGCTCCTGGGGATCGTCGGGGCGAGGACGCGTCACAATAGGCCGTCGTCCGACCGTCACGCGTGAGGAGAGCCGGTGCCCCCTGGCGCGCACGGCGCGATCCGGCATGCGGCGGCGCTCCGTCGCCTGGTCCTCGCCCTCGTGATCCTGGTGCTCCTCGGCCCGGCGCTCCTCCCTGGCTACACCCTCATCCGCGACCAGGTCTTCGTGCCGGACCAGAGCCTGCTGCCGTGGATGCTCGGCCTCGGCGCGGGCCTCCCGCGCTCGGTGCCGCAGGATGCCGTCGTCGCGTTGCTCTCCGGCCCGGTCCCCGGCTGGCTGCTGGAGAAGGTCGCGATGGTGTCGGCGCTCGCGCTGCTGGCCGGCGGTGTGTCACGGCTGCTGCGCCCCGCGGGGAACGGGGCCCGGCTCCTCGGAGCGGTGGTCGCCGTCTGGTCCGCGTACGTCGTCGAGCGGCTCCTCATGGGCCACTGGTCGCTCCTGCTCGCCGTGGGGACGTTGCCGTGGCTGCTCGACCTCGCACGGCGCGCACGGTCCGGAGAGCGGCGTACCTGGGGTCCGTGGTTCCTGCTGCTGGGCCTCGCCTCGCTCACCGTCAGCGGCGGTCTGCTGGCCCTGGCGGTATCGCTGCCCGTCGCCGTCGGCCCGCGCACCCGTGTCCGCGGTGCCCGACGGGCCGCCTGGGTGCTCACCGGACTCGTCGCCCAGCTGCCGTGGATCGTGCCGACCCTCGTTCACGCGACGGGGTCCGTCGGGGTCGGGGGCTCGGGCTCGGAGGTGTTCCGCCTGCGTGCCGAGTCCTGGGCCGGAGCACTCGTGACCGCGCTCGGCACCGGCGGCGTCTGGAACGCCGAGGCGGTGCCGGGGAGCCGCTCGACCGCCCTGCCGCTGGTGGCCACGCTGCTGGTGCTCGCGCTCGCCGCCGCCGGGGCGCACCGCCTGGTGCCGGTCCTCGGTCGGGCCGCCACGCTGACGCTGGGCACGCTCGCGGTCCTGGGCATCGCGTGGGCGGTCGCGGGTTCTCTCGAGATCCTCGACCCGTGGGTCACCTGGGTCGTGACCTCCGCGCCGGGCGGCGGGGTGCTCCGCGACGCCCAGAAGTGGCTCGCCCCGTGGCTCATGATCGTCGCCGTCGCGGCCGGTCTGGGGGCCGACCGCCTCGCGCGGGCGCTGGCCCGACGGACCGACCGCACGACGGCCAGGAGCCTGCTCGTGGCGCTGGTGCTCGTGCCGCTCGTCTGCCTTCCGGACGCGGTGTGGGGCGTCTCGGGAGCGCTCGCGTCGGTCTCCTACCCCGACGACTACGCCGTCGTCCGGGCACGGCTCGCCGAGGCCGGCCCAGGCGACGCGATCAGCCTGCCGTGGCAGACGTTCCGACGGTTCCCGTGGAACGACGGCCGTACGGTGCTCGACCCCGTGCCACGGGCGGTGACCCGCACCGTCGTCGCCTCAGACAGCCTGGTGGTCCGGTCGCACGGGGATCTTCTGACCGTCGGGGGGGAGGACCCGCGCTCGGCCCTGGTGAGCCGTGCGATCGCCGACGGCGAGCCTCTGGCGCCGCTGCTCGCACGGATCGGGGTGGGCTGGGCGGTCGTGGCGACCGACGTCCCGGATCCGACCGTCGACCTGCCGAGCGGCGCCGAACTCGTGGTGCCGGGCGACCACCTGGCGCTCTACCGGCTCGCGGCCCCCGACGCGCAGCCGCCACCCGAGGGTGTCGCCGCCGTGGTCCTCGCCGACCTGGTGACCCTGGCGGTGCTGATCACCGCTGCCGGCCTCGCCACGGCGACCACCGTGACTCGACAGATGTCTGCGCGGGAGTCCCACGCCACGGCTACCGGCTGGTAGGGTCGCGCTACTTCGACCTTCAAGGAGCCGTCCATGCCCGGTCTGATCGCTGGAATCATCGCCCTCGTCGTGGGCGCGGTCGTCGGCATCGGCGGCGGCGTGGTGCTGGTGCAGTCGCAGGGCGGCGGCAGCTTCCCCGAGCAGAACACCGGCTCCATCGTGGTCTACGGCTCGAACTGACCTGACGCTCGAACACACTCGTCCACGAGGCGGTCACCCCTCCGGGGTGGCCGCCTCGTGCGTGTCCGGCTCGCCGTGGTGCACGTGGGCAGGGGGTGTGGACGCGACCGCCGCCGGCCGTCCGGTGGCCAGAGCCAGCACCTGCGCGAACTGTCGCGCCGTCGTGTCCCAGGCGAACTCGTCGGCGCGCGCCGCGGCGGCGGTCCCGAGGCGTCGACGTAGATCCTCGTCCCCCAGCAGCCGGCGGACGGCCTCGGCGAGACCGTCGATGTCGTCGACGAGCAGCCCTGTCACGAGGTCGACGACGGACTCGGTGACGCCGCCCGCCGAGCGATAGGCCACCGTGGGGACGCGGTAGCCGGCCGCCTCCATCACGACGAGGCCCCAGCCCTCCTTGAGCGAGGGCAGGACCAGCACCCAGGACTCGGCGAGGTGCCGGTGCTTGGCGTCCTCGTCGACGAACCCGACGAAGTCGACGATGTCGTCGACCCCGACCCGCACCGCCTCGGCCCGCAGCTCGTCGGCCCACCAGCCGTCGCCGACGACCCGGACGCGGAGCTCGGGCGTCGCACCGCGCAGTCGCGCCGCGACCTCGAAGACGTGCTCGACCTGCTTGTGGGGCACCAGGCGACCGAGCACCAGGAGGGTCGGGTGGGCAGCCGGGGCCGGATCGGAGCGCGGCGCCTCGACGCCGTTGTGCACGACCGTGACCGCGTCGGCCGCCACGCCGAGCTCCACGAGCTCGCGCCGGGTCACCTCGGACACCGCCACGTAGCGCGAGCGTCGATAGACGCGCGGACCCACGCGGGACTCGAGGAACCAGCCGATCCGTGACCGGACGGGGCCGTAGACCACCGGCCACTGCTCGCGGTGCACGTGGTGGACGAGGTTCACGACGGGACTTCGCGTCGCGAGAGTCGAGGCGAACGGCACGCCGTTCTGCACGTCGACCACGACGTCGAACCGACCCAGACGCCGCAGCGCCTGGGTCAGCAGGACGCGTGGGTAGACGCCGAGCTTGCTGCCGACGCGGTGGTAGCGGACACCCTGGTGCACCTCGTCCTGGACGGACTCGGGGTAGCGCGCGCAGAGGATGGTCACGTCGTCGCCGGCCGCCGCGAGGGCCCGGGCGACGCTCTCCACGTAGACCTCGGACCCGCCGCCCTCAGGGTGCCGGGTGTCCCGCCAGTTGCAGAACAGCACCCTCATCGACGTGACCTCGGGGCGCGCGACAACGGCCGGAGTGGGGTCGGGCACGGTCACGGGTGGGACCTTCGGATGAGGGCTGGGACACAGAAGGTTAACTGGTCGGTAACCAGGTGGGACGCGGCGCACGGTCGACGCCGGTCGTCGGGTACCGTCCGTCGCCGTGACGTCCCCGGAGTTCCGCGCGACCCTCGGTCGGTCCTGGCGACTCCTCGGCGACTTCCGCCACGAGCAGGACGACCCGGACCGCTTCTACGGATCGCTCGCCCAGGACTCCGCCGCGCAGGTGTCGTCCTACGCCGATCTGACCGGCGCCCGCCTCCTCGATGTCGGCGGCGGACCTGGCTATTTCGCCGACGCCTTCGCCGCGCGCGGCGCGACGTACGTGCCCCTGGACGCAGACGCCGGCGAACTGGCGCTGCACGGCCGCGAGCCGGGCCCGCGCACGGTGATCGGCGACGGCACGTCGCTGCCCTTCGCGGACGGTGCGTTCGACGTCACCTACTCCAGCAACGTCGCGGAGCACGTGCGGCACCCATGGGCGATGGCCGACGAGATGGTGCGCGTCACGTCGCCGGGCGGGCTGCTGTTCCTGTCGTACACGCTCTGGTACGGCCCCTGGGGTGGCCACGAGACATCTCCGTGGCACTTCCTCGGCGGCGGCCGCGCGGCCGAGCGCTATGCCCGCACGCACGGGCACCGGCCCAAGAACGACTTCGACGTCTCACTGTTCCGCACCACGGCGGGCCGGGGCGCCGCGTGGGCCCGCTCGGCCGAGCGGCGAGGACTGCTCCGCGAGGTTCGCCTGGTGCCTCGCTATCTGCCGGTCTGGGCCGGGTTCGTGGCGTCCGTCCCGGGACTGCGAGAGGTCGCGTGCTGGAACCTGGCGATCGTGGGGCGGCGACGCCCGTGACGAGGCTCTCCTGGCGGATCAGGCTGACTACCACGTGCTTCGTCCTGGGCGCCCTCGCGTTCCTGCAGTCACCGGGATTGATCGCGGCCGACACGAAGCTCGATCTGACGCAGGACCCCGGCGCGTTTCTGGCGAGGTCCATGCACTTGTGGGATGCACAGGCGTTCTTCGGGCAGCTCCAGAACCAGGCCTACGGCTACCTCTTCCCCGTGGGACCGTTCTTCTGGGTCGGCCACGCCCTGCGACTGGACCCCTGGGTGGTGCAGCGCCTGTGGTGGTGGCTCCTGTTGTGCGCGGCGTTCCTCGGGACCGTGCGGCTCGCCAGGCTCATGGGCATCGACGCACCGGCCGCCAGGTGGGTGGCCGGCATCGCGTTCGCACTCTCCCCGCGCGTGATCAGCACCTTCGGGCCGATCTCCGTCGAGACGCTTCCTTACGTCCTCGTCCCGTGGATGCTGGTTCCCCTCGCCTCGCTCAGGAGCGGCGGCTCGATCCGCCGCTCTGCGGCCGCGTCGGCCGCCGTGATCTTGCTGATGGGCGGTGTGAACGCGGTGGCAACCGTCGTGGCCGCCGCGCTGGGCATGGTGTGGATCCTCACCGAGTCGCCCACGACGATCCGGCGCCGGCTCGCCCTGGCGTGGACTGGCTGCGCTGCGCTGGCGAGTGCGTGGTACCTGCTGCCGCTCGTGCTGCTGGGCAAGTACTCGCCCCCGTTCCTCGACTGGATCGAGTCCTCGTCGGTGACCACGTCGATCACCGACGGGTCGGCCTCGATGCGCGGCGTGTCGGACTGGGTCGCCTACTTGTCCTCTGGCGTCGGGCCTCAGTGGCCCGCCGGGTGGCAGATGATCAACGACCGCCTTGTGGTCGTCGGGACTGTGGGGGTGCTCTGTCTCGGTGTTGTCGGTCTTGCCCTCCCACGAACCAGGCATCGCAGGTTCCTCGTCGTATCGTTCGGGCTCGGCCTTGTCGCCCTCGTGGCGGCGCATGTGTCGCCTGCGGGTGTCGTGGCCGACGGACTCGCGGCACCAGAGCTGCGCGTGCTGATGGACGGGGTCCTCGCCCCGTTGCGCAACGTGCACAAGTTCGACGTATGGGTGCGCCTGCCGGTAGCGCTCGGGCTCGGGTGGACCGTGGCGCTGCTCCTCGCCCGGGCCGAACGCTCGAGGGCGCAGGGACTGACGTACGAGACGATGTGGACGCCAGCACGGTGGCGCTGGGGGTGGGTGGCCCCCCGTGCCGCCCTGGTGGTCATCGCGGCTGTGACGATCTCGGCGGTGGCACCCGTGCTGCGCGGCGACCTCACGACAGGCCGGACATTCGGCGAAGTGCCGGGCTACTGGTCGGACGCCGCCGCCTGGTTGGACGCGCAACCGGACTCGCACGGTCGTGCCCTTGTGGTCCCGGGTGCTGCATTCGGCACCTATTTGTGGGGCGAGAGCCACGACGAACCGCTGCAGGTTCTCGCGACCACGCCCTGGGCGGTACGAGACGCAGTGCCGCTCTCCTCGGCTGGCAACATCCGCGCCTTGGACGAGGTGGAGGCGCTGTTCGCCGACGGCCGTGGCGATCCCCAGCTGGGGGCCTACCTCGCCCGCATGGGCGTGAGCTACCTGGTGGTGCGGAGCGACCTCAACTACTCGGCAGTCGATTCGCCGCGACCCTCGCTGGTGCACCAGTCGATCGCCGGCTCGGGCGGCCTGACCCGGGTGGCCTCGTTCGGACCGTTCCTGTCGGGCTTCTCGACGTCCGACCTCGTGGTGGACGCCGGCGTGGACGGTAGCTATCCGGCTGTCGAAGTGTTCCACGTGGACGCGTCGCTGCCCGACGAGAGAGCGGTGCTGCGGGACGCTTCTGCGGTCGACGTGATCGATGGGGAGTCGGAGTCCCTGCTCACGGCGTCAGCCCTGCCCGGCGAGTTCGATCGCACCGTCGTGCGGGCAGGTGACCTGCCTGCCGACCTCGTGACAGGTCGGACGCTGTCCACCGACTCAGGCCGTCGAGTCGAGGTCGACTTCGGCAGAGGACACGAGAACCGGTCATCCACCCTCACGCAGGCTGACGCGTGGGCGCAGTCTCGCCGAGTGCACTCCTACGACGTCAGTCCAGCCATCGCCACGCCTGCGCTCGCCTTCGACGGAGCCGTCACCATCAGCGCATCCTCGAGCCGTGGCGACGCCTCGAGCATCCGGATCAATCCGGCCGAGGGACCCTGGAACGCGGTCGACGGCGAGCTGTTGACCGCGTGGTTCCCGCGGACGGGCGACACGGAAGCTCCGTGGTGGCAGATCGTCGCTCCGCGGCCGATCGTCGTCGACGGGGCCGTAGTGACGCCGACCGTCGAGATCCCGGTACCGAAGGCGTCGGTGCGGATACGAGTCATCACCGACACCACGACGAAGGACATCGTCGTATCTCTCCCCGCCCCGTCGTTCCAGCTGCCGACGGGGTTGGGGCCGACCCGCACGCTGCGGATCCAGCTGCTGGACACGAGCGCCCTGTCAGGCGCCAAAGTGGGTATCGCGGAGGTGTCCCTGCCCGCGCTGGACATGACGCGCACGACCGTGTCCCCGGCCACGACCGGCCCCGCCGGGGTCGCGTTCCGCGTTCGGCACGGTTCTCGGTCGGCCTGCGTGGCGCGCGGGCCGACGAACTGCCTGCCGTCGCTCGCGCGCACCGGGGAGGAGTCCATCGGGATCGACAGGACCGTCACGACGCAGGGCATCTCCGGTCCAGCGACGGTGCAGGTCCTGCCGCGCCCGGGACTGGCTCTCGATGATCTCCTGCTGCCGCCGACGAAGGCTGCTGTCGCGGTTGCGTCGAGCACGTGGGTCGCCGATCCCAGCGCTCGTGCCCAGGCGGCGATAGACGACGATCCGACGACGTCCTGGCTGGCGAACCCCATCGACCCGAGACCGACGCTGACCATCGACCTTCCGAAGCCCGTCGTGGTCTCTCGACTGCGGGTTCGAGAGACCCTGGGGCTGGGTGCCTCACGGCCCTTCGACGTCGTCGTCACCGTGGGCGGGCGGGCGTTCCGCGAGGTGGCGGACGACCGCGGGTTCATCAGGTTCCCGGCTACCCTGACATCCTCGATCAAGCTCGAGTTCACCGCGTCGAACCCCGTCCTCACTTACGACTCGATCCTGCGAGTGCGCTCGGTGCTCCCCATCGGCATCAGTGAACTGGACCTCGGTGAGGCGGAGAGCCAGAAGGTCGGGATAGTCCGGTCATCCGTCGTGAGCCTGCCCTGCGGATTCGCGCCGTCGATCGCGGTCGACGGTCGCCCGACAGTGCTGACGTCGTTGACCACGACGATGGGTGCACTGCTCGACGGGCAACCCGCAGAGGCGACGTCGTGCAGTGCATCGAGGCTGGCCCCGGGGGCGCATCGGCTGCAGGTCGCCGCCTCGGCGCAGTTCTCGCCGGTGTCGGTCGCCTGGGGGAGCGCCACCGCGCAGCCGCTGGCCGCGACCTCGGCCCGAGTCATCTCGTGGTCGTCCACGATCCGGGAGGTGGGCGTCGATGCGCGAGACCGCGCTCGAACCCTGGAGCTCGGCGAGAACGCGAACGCGGGATGGACCGCCACGATCGATGGGCGGCCACTCACGAGCGTCCGGGTCGACGGCTGGCGACAGGCATGGGTGGTCCCCGCAGGCACGGCGGGCACGATCCGTCTTGAGTTCGCCCCCGATCAGCCGTATCGCCTCGCCCTCGGCCTCGGAGCGCTGGCCGCGATCGTCCTGCTGGGTATCGCCGTCCTGCCGTCGACACGCGGCAGCTCGTGGGCCAATCCCGGTCGGCGACCCGTCCGGCCCGCCGTGCGGCTCACAGCGGGCGTCGTGATCGCGCTGTCGGCGTTCGGAGTCGTGGGAGTCGCTGGCACGGTTGCCGGCTACCTGGCAGCCCGATCCCCTCGAGGCCGAGTGGCGGGCTCGGTCGCGGGAGTCGGGATCGCGTGCATCGCGGCCTGCATCGGACCGTGGCCGACGGCCACGACGTGGCCCGCGCCGTTCCAGTCGGCTGCGGCCGTGGCCGCTGCGCTCGGGAGCTCGATCGTGGTCGGTGCCCTGTTGGGCACCGGTCGGCGACTGCGGCGAGTCAGAAGCGGTGCGCCCACCTCTGAGCCGGGCGCTCCACGATCCGGTACGTGAGCGTCGCGACGGCGAGGGTCAGCGGCAGCAGCGCCGCGAAGAGCGTCAGCGCATGCCCCGTGAACACCGGGATGTCCAGCCACAGCAGCAGCAGCCGGACGAACAGCAGGTGCCACAGGAAGATGCCGTAGGAGATGAGTCCGATCCTTCGCGGCCACTTTCGTGCGAACAGCGCGGGCCACCCGCGGCTCGACGCAAGAACGCCAGGAAGAAGCAAGGCGGCTGCTGCGACCAGATACAGCTCGTGCTTGATCATCGACTGCCAGGGGCTCGTCTCGCCGAAATCGAAGGAACCCGCGATCGGTGTGGCGGCGATGACGAAGAGCGAGCAGAACACGGCCACGCATGACCATCTGTCGTTCGCTACGGCGACGACGAGCCGGACGAACGCGGGCGGCTCTGCCAGCCGGGACCGGACCTCCACGAGCGCCAGCAGCATGCCGGCGGCGAACCAGTCGAGGTAGGCCGGCAACCAGACGCCTTGTCGAAACGGCAGGACTCCCTGGATGGAGGCGATCGCGTTGTACAGGGTGGCCAGGAAGACCATCGCCATCACCAACGTCATCTGTCTGCGCCACAGCGACTCGGAGGACCGCGCGCGGCGCCCCACGCCCCACATGCCCAAGAGCGGCAAGACGACGTAGAACGACATCTCGGTGCAGAGGCTCCAGGTCTGGCTCAGGCCCTGGACGATCCCGGGACCGATGTAGATCTGCAGTCCGAGCAGGTGGATCCACCAGGCTTCGAACGGGACTGGACGGATCTCCGGAAGCACCAGCATCGTCGTGATGACCACGACCCAATAGAGGGGCAGGATGCGCGCCGCACGCCGGAGCGCATACCGGCCTAGGTGCGGGCGCGCGCGTCCTTCCAGCGCGGTCCGCACCCAGGGCCGGTACAACAGGAAACCCGACATGAGGAAGAAGAGCGGTACCCCGAAGTCGCAGCGCGCCAGGAGATGCCCGAACTCGTTCGTGCTGGACAGGCCGGTCGTGGTGGCCACGTGCGTGAGCATGACCATGAGTGCCGCCAGCGCACGGTAGCCGTCCAGCGCATCGAAGTGAGCACCGCCGGACATCTCCCTTCGGAGGCTTTCTGGCGCAGGACCACCGCTGGGCGAGGGGAGGCTAGCCTCATCCGCTCGGCCAAGGCCGCCGTCGGTAGTGGCGCTCATCCGTCCCCGTTCTCGGTCGACATCCCAGGATTCCCGACACGCAGGTTACGGGCAGAACAAGAATGGTTACCGACGGGTCACTTATCCGCTACCGTTCCGCCGACATCGCACGTCTCGCGAGGAGGAATGCAATGCGCCGAGTGATCGGACTCATCTTGATCGGCCTAGGTGCCGCGTTCCTCGTGCTTGCGCCGATGGTGAAGTTCTACGCGGTCCCGAAGCTGTCCGTCGCCCCGCTCGACCTCGACCCGTCGAACACCTCGAACAGCTCGGGGACGGTCACGACCGTGGTCGACCTGGCCACCGGCACCGAGAAGAGCAACGTCGAGCTGAACAGCATCCGTCGTACCAAGGCCGACGTCGCGGCCTCGCAGCAGGCGGGGGGCAACATCGGGGTCTACGACTCGCTCAGCGTCTTCAGCCTCGCCTCCGACACCGGCGGCAAGCCCTACCTGCCGGCCAGCCCGGAGCGCTACGCCTTCGACCGCACGACCACCGTGATGGTGGCGACGGCCGGGGCCAACGTGGGAGGCGTGCCGATCACGGACTCGATGATCGGCACCGACACGATCATGCCGCTCAAGTTCCCCTTCGGCTCCGAGAAGAAGACCTACAACGTCTTCGACTCGTCGATCATGAAGGGGGCTCCCGCCGAGTACAAGGGTGACGAGGCGGTCCAGGGCCTCAACACGTACAAGTACGAGCAGGTGATCCCCGCCACCGAGGTCGGCAAGCAGGGCGACGCGACGGTCATGTACCAGAACGACACGTTCTTCTGGGTCGAGCCGCTCACCGGCCAGGTCGTCAACGGCTACAGCGTCGCCAAGCAGTGGCTCAAGAACGCGGACGGCACCGACGGCCTCGTCCTCCTCGACGGCAAGATCGGGTTCACCGACCAGGAGGTCACCGACTCGGTCAACGAGGCGAAGACGAACTCCTCGAAGCTGAACATGGTCTCCAACGTGCTGCCCGTGGCCTCGCTCATCCTGGGCATCCTCGCCCTCGTCGGCGGCGTCCTGCTGGTGCGCCGGCCGTCCGACGCCTGATCGTCCAGTCCGACCGCACCGCCCGCCGCGCCCGTGCGCTGCGGGCGGTCGCGCGTCCGGCCCGATGCGTCAATCGCGCACGGCGACCCAGATCGCGGTGCCGGGCAGGATCTGCCCGCGGGTCGGCGACCAGCCGCCCCACGTCTCGTCGTTGCGCTCGGGCCACTCGGGCTCGACCAGGTCGACGACGCGGAGCCCCGCGGCCACCAGCGCGCGGACCGTGTCGCCGAGCGTGCGGTGGTGCTCCACGTAGGTGGCGGTCCCGGACCCGTCGCGCTCGACGTACGGCGTCCGGTCGAAGTAGGGCCGGTCCGCGACGAGCCCCGCGGGTCCCGGAGCGTCCGGGAACGCCCACCGCACCGGGTGGGTGACCGAGAAGACCCAGCGTCCGCCCGGGCGGAGCACCCGCGCCACCTCGAGGAAGACCGCCTCGACGTCCGCGACGAACGGGACCGCGCCGTACGCCGAGCAGGCCAGGTCGAACGACGCGGACGCGAACGGCAGCGCTCCCGCGTCGGCCTGCACGAGGGGGACCGCGGGGGAGCGGCCCTGGGACTGGCGGAGCATCGCGTGGCTGAGGTCGAGCGCGACGGGCTCGGCGCCCTCGGCGGCGAGCCACCGGGAGCCCTGCGCGCCTCCTGCTCCGACCTCGAGCACCCGGCGTCCGGTGAGCGGACCGAGCAGGCGCAGCTCGGCCTCGGTCCAGCCCTCGGGACCCCAGACGAGCGCCCCTCCGGGGACGTCGTCACCCAGGAATCGCCCGTGCTCGTCGGCGTAGGAGTCCGCCTCGGCGTCCCACCAGGACCGGGATGCCCGGACCGACTCGTATTTGCCCAGGTCAGAGCGCATGGGGTGGTTTGACCCGGTCTCCGTCACGTCCGTATCCTTGCCCGTGCGTCGCGGGCCTGCGCGCACCTCAGACCTAGCAGGCACGCGCATGTCGTCCGTCGTGACCCACCGCGTCGAGCCCACCAGCCCGTTGCCCGGAACGCGCCGCATGCACAGGGCCCGCCGTCGCATCCGTCTCGACACCCATCCACCGGAGCTCCTTACTCCATGACTGCCACCATCGACACCCCCGCGAAGTTCCAGATCGCGGTCAACGACATCGGCGATGCCGAGGCTTTCGCCGCCGCTGTCGACGAGACCATCAAGTACTTCAACGACGGCGACATCGTCGAGGGCACCATCGTCAAGGTCGACCGTGACGAGGTCCTCCTCGACATCGGTTACAAGACCGAGGGCGTCATCCCCTCCCGCGAGCTGTCGATCAAGCACGACGTCGACCCCAACGAGGTCGTCAAGCTTGGCGACGTCGTCGAGGCCCTGGTCCTCCAGAAGGAGGACAATGAAGGCCGCCTGATCCTGTCCAAGAAGCGCGCGCAGTACGAGCGCGCCTGGGGCACCATCGAGAAGGTCAAGGAAGAGGACGGCGTCGTCACCGGCACCGTCATCGAGGTCGTCAAGGGCGGCCTCATCCTCGACATCGGCCTCCGCGGCTTCCTCCCCGCCTC
>JADGOZ010000061.1 GCA_017882705.1 Candidatus Nanopelagicales bacterium
GGCGTTGCGAGCTCGACGGGGGCCGGCTCGGGCGTTGCGAGCTCGACGGGGGCCGGCTCGGGCGTTGCGAGCTCGACCGGGGCGGGCATGGGGGCGGGGGCCTCGACCGGCACGGGCGGCGGGGCGATGGCCTCGACGGGCGGTGCGGGCGGAGCCGGAGGCGCGGGCGGCGGGTCCGGGAGGGCCGGCTCGGCGGGGCGGCCCCAGGTGGGCAGCGGGACGCCGGGCAGGATCGTGGCGCCGGTGAGCGCCGCGGGGGACGCCTCGGGGACGACGGTCGTGCGGGTCACGCCGATCACCTCGTTCGCTCACGGGTCGAGGGCACGACCCGGCTCGCAGGAGGAATCGACGCCCTCCGGCGGCCACTTGAGCCGCCGGAGGCGCCTGTTTCAGCCGGCCAGGGTGACCTCGACGCGGAGCGGACCCCCCGCGGGGACGAACGTGAGGTGCGCGATCCGGCCCGACGCGGCCAGATCCCCGGCGGCCTCCTCGACCCGGGCGATGGCGTCGGGATCGCCCGTGACCACCGCGGACTCGACGTCGGCGCGCATGGACACCTTCGCCTCGCTCTTGGCCTTGCGGATGCCCGAGAGCACCGCGGCCACGTCGGCCACCACGGCCGGGTCGCCGAGAGCGCCGTGCAGCTCGTCGGTCGAGGGCCAGGCGGCGCGGTGCACGCTGCCCTCGCGCCACCAGCCCCAGACCTCCTCGGTCACGAACGGCAGCACCGGGGCGAACAGGCGCAGCTGGACCGACAGCGCCACCGCGAGCGCGGCCTTGGCCGACGCCGCGGCCTCGGGACCGCGCGCGCCGTAGGCCCGGTCCTTGACGAGCTCGACGTGGTCGTCGCAGAACGACCAGAAGAACGACTCCGCGAGCTCGAGCGCGCGGGCGTAGTTGTAGTCGTCGAACGCCGCGGTGGCCTCGGTCACCACGCCGGCGAGCGATGCGAGCATCGCGCGGTCCAGCGGGTCGTTGACGACCGACACGTCGCTGGGGAGCGCGGCGCCGAGGCCGAGCACGAACTTGCTGGCGTTGAGCAGCTTGATCGCGAGGCGGCGACCGATCTTCATCTGGCCCGGGTCGAACGCCGTGTCGGTGCCCGGGCGGCCGGACGCGGCCCAGTAGCGCACGCCGTCGGCACCGTGCTCGTCCAGGAGGTGCCCGGGGGTCACCACGTTGCCCTTGGACTTGGCCATCTTCTTGCGGTCCGGGTCGAGGATCCAGCCGCTGATCGCCGCGTGCTTCCACGGCAGGACGTCGTCCTCGAGGTGCGCGCGCACCACGGAGGAGAACAGCCAGGTGCGGATGATCTCGTGCGCCTGCGGGCGGAGGTCGAAGGGCCAGAGGCGGTTCCAGAGGTCGTCGTCGACCTGCCAGCCGCCGGCGATCTGCGGCGACAGCGACGACGTCGCCCAGGTGTCCATGACGTCCGGGTCGCCCATGAATCCACCGGGCACGCCGCGCTGCAAGGCGTCGAAGCCCGCGGGGACGTCGCTGCTCGGGTCGATCGGCAGCTCGGACTCGAGGGGCACCAGGGGCTCGTCGTACGACGGCATCCCGTGCTCGTCGAGGCGGTACCAGACCGGGAACGGCACGCCGAAGAAGCGCTGGCGCGAGATCAGCCAGTCGCCGTTGAGGCCCTCGACCCAGGAGGTGTAGCGGGCCTGCATGTAGGGCGGGTGCCACTGCAGCTCCGCGCCGCGCTGCACGAGCCGCTCGCGCAGCACGGTGTCGCGGCCGCCGTTACGGATGTACCACTGCCGAGTCGTGACGATCTCGGGCGGCTTGTCCCCCTTCTCGAAGAACTGCACCGCCTGCCCGGGGGGACGAGGCTCGCCCTCGACGAAGCCGGCGCCGGTGAGCGCCTCGACCATGCGCTCCTTCGCCGTGAACGACGTCGCGCCCGCGATGGCGGCGTAGGTCTCCTGGCCGGTCGGCGTGGCGACCCACTCCGGGGTGTCGGGCAGGATCCGGCCGTCCCAGCCGATGATCGGGCGGGTCGGCAGCTGCAGCTCGCGCCACCAGGTGACGTCGGTCGTGTCGCCGAACGTGCAGATCATCGCGATGCCGGACCCCTTCTCGGGGTCGGCGAGGTGGTGCGCCACGACCGGCACCTCGACGTCGAACAGCGGCGTGCGCACCGTCGAGCCGAACAACGGCTGGTAGCGCTCGTCGTCGGGGTGCGCCACGAGCGCCACGCACGCGGCGAGCAGTTCGGGGCGGGTGGTCTCGATGAACACGCGCGAGCCGTCGGGTGCGGGGAAGCCGATGCGGTAGTACTTCCCCTCGCGCTCGCGGTCCTCGAGCTCGGCCTGCGCCACCGCCGTGCGGAAGGTGACGTCCCAGAGGGTCGGCGCCTCGGACTGGTAGGCCTCGCCACGGGCGAGGTTGCGCAGGAAGGCGCGCTGCGACGCGGCTCGGGCGCCGGCGTCGATGGTCTGGTAGTTGTGCGACCAGTCCACCGAGATGCCCAGGCGGCGCCAGAGCTCCTCGAAGGCCTTCTCGTCCTCGATCGTCAGGCGCTCGCAGAGCTCGACGAAGTTGCGCCGCGAGATCGGCACCTGCTTCTTCTCGTCCGGCTTGGCCGGCGGTTCGAAGTCGGGGTCGAACGGGAGCGACGGGTCGCAGCGCACGCCGAAGTAGTTCTGCACCCGGCGCTCGGTCGGCAGGCCGTTGTCGTCCCACCCCATGGGGTAGAAGACCTCGAGGCCGCTCATCCGCTGGTAGCGGGCGATGCAGTCGGTGTGCGTGTAGGAGAACACGTGGCCGACGTGCAGCGAGCCGCTCACCGTGGGAGGAGGCGTGTCGATGGCGTAGATCTCCTCCCGGCTCTTCGTCCGGTCGAAGCGGTAGGTGCCCCGGTCCTCCCACACCTGCGCCCAGCGGTCCTCGATGCCGTCGATGGTCGGCTTCTCCGGGACGCGCGAGTCGGGCGCAGGGGTGCTCATGGCACGCAATCCTAGGGAACGCCGAGCCGTGGCCCGAACGCGTTGCGCCCCGAGCCCCGCGCCGCCGCCGGACCGGGGCTACGACGTGCCCCGCGTAGGATCGCCGCTCGTGGATCCCCGCGACGAGCTCGACGACCTGAACGGCCCCCTCGACGGCGACGAGGACGACGATCTCGGTCCTGACGCGGAGGACGACGAGGAGCTCGAGGACGCCGAGGGACACCTGCTCGAGGCCGCGGGCGACCCCCGCGGCGAGATGGCTCCCGACGACGACGAGGACGGCGGCCTCGGGCCGGCGTTCGACCTGGTGCCCGACGACGCGCCCGAGGCACCGGGCGAGGCCGTCCCGCTCACCGACGACGAGGCCGACGACCTGCTCACGCGCTACCAGCGGATCGAGGCGGTGCTGACGCGGCGCTGGCCCGAGTCGCGGATCGAGCCCACGCTCGACCGCATCGCCGGGCTCGTCGACCTGCTCGGCGACCCGCAGCGTGCGGTCCCCGTGATCCACGTGGCCGGCACCAACGGCAAGACCTCGACCGCCCGGATGATCGAGTCGCTGCTGCGTTCCCTCGGGCTGCGCACCGGGCTGTTCACCAGCCCGCACCTGCACAACCTCCGCGAGCGGATCCGGATCGACGGCGCGCCGGTCGACATCGAGCGCTTCGTCACCGTGCACGACGACATCGCGCCCTACGTCGCGATCGTCGACCGCAGCAGCGCGAACTCGGGCGGACCCGAGCTGAGCTTCTTCGAGATCATGACCGGCCTCGCGTTCGCGACGTTCGCCGACGCCCCGGTCGACGTCGTGATCCTCGAGACCGGCATGGGCGGCACGTGGGACGCCACCAACGTCGCCGACGCCGCGGTCGCGGTCATCACGCCGATCGCGCTGGACCACATGGACTACCTCGGGCCCGACCTCGCATCCATCGCGGGGGAGAAGGCCGGGATCATCAAGTCCGGATCCTCGGTCGTCCTTGCGGCACAAGAACTCCCAGTCGCCGAGGTCCTGCTCCGCCGCTGCCTCGAGACCGAGGCCGTCGCGGCCCGTGAGGGCGTGGAGTTCGGCGTCGTCGACCGCACGCCGGCCGTGGGCGGCCAGCTGCTCACGCTGCAGGGACCGGCCGGTCGCTATGACGAGGTCTTCCTCCCGCTCTTCGGCGCGCACCAGGCGGCCAACGCCGCGATCGCCATCGCCGCCGCCGAGGCCTTCCTCGGCGGCGGCGGCACCGCGCTCAACCCCGACCTCGTGCGGCAGGGGTTCGCCACGGTCGAGTCGCCCGGCCGCCTCGAGGTCGTACGCCGCGGCCCGACGGTCGTCGTCGACGCGGCGCACAACCCGCACGGCGCCCGCGCCCTCGCCGCGGCGGTCGCCGACGGGTTCGAGTTCAGCGCGCTCATCGGCGTCGTCGCAGTCCTGTCGGACAAGGACGCCCGCGGGGTGCTCGAGGCTCTCGAGCCCGTGCTCACCGAGGTCGTGATCACGCGGAGCTCGTCTCCTCGCGCCACCGACGTCGACACCCTCGCCGCCATCGCGGTCGACATCTTCGGAGCCGAGCGGGTCGAGGTCGCCGCCCGGCTCTCGGACGCCCTCGACATCGCCGTCGAACGGGCCGACGACGCGGCCGGCGAGCTCGGCGGCGCCGGCGTCCTGGTCACCGGCTCGGTCGTCACGGCGGCAGAGGCGCGTTCCCTGCTCGGCCGCGGGGAGGCCTGAGCCGTGAGGTCGCTGCTCGCCGCGGTGCTGTTCTTCGAGGCGGTGGTCGTCGCCCTCGCGATCCCGGTGGCCGTGATCGCCGACGGCCGGGGGGCCGTCGCCGCGTGGTCTCTGGCCGTGCTGGCCCTGCTCCTCGTGCTCGGCGCCGGCCTCGTCCGGCGCCTCTACGGCATCGCCGTCGGCTGGGTCCTCCAGGTGCTCGTGTGCCTGTCCGGCCTGCTCGTGCCGGCGATGGGCGTGCTCGGCCTGGCCTTCCTCGGCGTCTGGGTCGTGGCCCTGGTGTACGGCGCGAAGGGCGACCGGCTCGCCGCGGAGAACAAGGCCAAGGCGGCCGCCCGCACGCGCGACGCGGGTGTGCCCGCCGACGAGGGCAGCGTCACAGCCGGCCCCTCGGGCGACGTGGCAGGGCCCCCCTCCTCCGACGGTTAGGATCTGCGGTGTCGCCACGGCCTCCCGGCCCGGCGGCGGCCCCGATCCCCACCTCCTGGAGCACAGTCGTGTCCGAGCGCACCCTCGTCCTCGTCAAGCCCGACGGCGTCGCCCGCGGCCTGGTCGGCGAGGTACTCAGCCGCATCGAGCGCAAGGGCTTCACGCTCGTCGCCCTCGAGCTGCGCACGCTGGACCGCGCCACCGCCGAGGAGCACTACGGCGAGCACAAGGACAAGCCGTTCTTCGGCGAGCTGGTCGACTTCATCACCTCGGGCCCGCTCCTCGCGGCCGTCATCGAGGGCCGTGAGGCCATCGCGTCCTGGCGCACGATGATGGGCGCCACGGACCCGGCCAAGGCCGCCCCGGGCACCATCCGCGGCGACCTCGCCACCGTGATGAGCGAGAACGTCTCGCACGGCTCGGACTCCCCGGAGTCGGCCGCCCGCGAGATCGCGTTGTTCTTCCCCAACCTCGTCTGACCTTCAACTACCCCGGTCGGGGAGCCGTCCTGTCCTCGGAGCGACGTGGACGGCGACCCCCACAAGGCCCGTACCATGGGTCGAGGACGGCGTACCGCAGCGTCGCGCGCCGTTCACCCGTTCGTTCTCCACCGGAAGGCTTCCCCGCCCCATGGCCAACAACCTGTCGTTCATCGGTCGTGACATGGCCGTCGACCTCGGCACCGCCAACACGCTCGTCTACGTGCGTGGACGCGGCATCGTGCTCAACGAGCCGAGCGTCGTCGCGATCAACAACACCACCGGCGGCATCCTCGCCGTGGGTGCCGAGGCGAAGAAGATGATCGGCCGCACGCCGGGCAACATCGTCGCCATCCGGCCGCTGAAGGACGGCGTCATCGCCGACTTCGACACCACCGAGCGCATGCTGCGCTACTTCATCCAGAAGGTGCACAAGCGCCGCCACCTGGCCAAGCCACGCCTCGTCGTCTGCGTGCCCTCGGGCATCACCGGCGTCGAGCAGCGCGCGGTCAAGGACGCCGGCTACGCCGCGGGCGCCCGCAAGGTCTACATCATCGAGGAGCCGATGGCTGCGGCGATCGGCGCCGGGCTCCCCGTGCACGAGCCGACCGGCAACATGGTCGTCGACATCGGCGGTGGCACCACCGAGGTCGCGGTCATCTCGCTGGGCGGCATCGTGACCAGCCTCTCCATCCGCGTGGGCGGTGACGAGCTCGACACCTCGATCATCAACTACGTGAAGAAGGAGTACTCCCTCATGCTCGGCGAGCGCACCGCCGAGGAGATCAAGATGGCGATCGGCTCGGCGTTCCCGAGCCCCGACGAGCCGCACGCGGAGATCCGCGGCCGCGACCTCGTGACCGGTCTCCCGCGCACCGTGGTCGTGACCGCCGAGGAGATCCGGCGCGCGATCGACGAGCCGGTGAACGCCATCGTCGACGCCGTGAAGACCACGCTCGACCGCACGCCGCCCGAGCTGTCCGGCGACATCATGGACCGCGGCATCGTCCTCACCGGTGGTGGCGCGCTGCTCCACGGCCTCGACGAGCGGCTCCGGCACGAAACCGGCATGCCGATCGTCATCGCGGAGGACCCGCTCGACTGCGTCGCGCTGGGTTCCGGCAAGTGCGTCGAGGAGTTCGAGGCCCTCCAGCAGGTCCTCATCGCCGAGGCGCGCAGCTAAGCACGGCGCGCACGGCGACGGAACACGTACGGCTGCGCCCGCGACGCCACGCGTCGCGGGCGCACCCATGACCAGGGAGAGCGGAACGGATGCGGGACACGAAGCGGACGCGGACCATCCTCGGTCTGCTGCTGCTGACGTCCCTGACCCTGGTGGTGCTCAGCCTCCGGGGCGGCGGCGGCGAGGCCCGCGGCACCGCCTCCGGCCTGTTCGGCCCGGTCGAGAACGCCGCGAGCGCGGTCGTGCGCCCAGTCCGTGACTTCCTGTCGTCGATCTCCTCCCTCGGGAGCAAGGACCAGCAGATCGCCGACCTGCAGGCCAAGGTGGATGCGCTCCAGCAGCAGCTCAACACGACGGACTTCGACCGCAACCGCGCGCAGGAGCTCAACGACCTGCTGCGCCTTGCCGGGGCCGGCCAGTACAAGACGCTGCCTGCGCAGGTCATCGCCATCGGGCCGGCGCAGGGATTCGCCTGGACCGTGACGATCGACGTCGGCAGCAAGGACGGCGTCAAGATCGACCAGTCGGTGCTCAACGGCGACGGTCTCGTCGGTCGCATCGTCGCCGCCACGTCGAGCACCGCGACGGTCGCCCTGCTCGTCGACGCCACGTCGACCGTCGGTGCCCGCGTCGAGTCGTCGATGGAGGTCGGCTTCCTCAACGGCACCGGCGACCCGAAGTCCCTGGAGTTCCAGCTCATCGACCCCTTCGCGCCGGTCACGGTCGGGGAGCGCCTGGTGTCCTACGGCGTCAAGGGCGGCGCCTACGTGCCCGGCGTACCCCTCGGGACCATCACCTCGGTCCAGGGCACTCCGGGGCAGCTGACCCGGATCGCGAAGGTCGCGCCGTTCGTCGACGCCACGTCGCTCGACCTGGTCGGCGTCGTGGTGCAGGCACCGCGCGACAACCCGCGCGACGCCGTCCTGCCGCCGCGGCCCACCGCCAGCCCCAGCGCGAGCCCGACCGGCGGCGCCCCCGCCGCCACGGGTACGGCGACCCCGAACCCGTCGGCGTCCTGACGTGGCCTGGCTGCGCACCGCGCTCGCCGTCGCCCTGGTGGTGACGGCCGTGCTGCTCGAGCTCACGGCTCTGCCGTTCCTGCACCTGCCAGGAGCCACCCCGGACCTCGTGACCGTCACCGTGATCGCGCTCGGCCTGGTCGGCGGACCGGTCCGGGGCGCCGCGACCGGCCTCGCCGCGGGGCTGCTGCTCGACCTCGTGACCCCCGCCGACGGCGTGCTCGGACTCACCGCCCTCGTGCTCGTCGTGATCGGCTACTTCGCCGGTCTGCTCGGGGGCGACCAGGACCGCTCGCCGTTCCTGACGGTCGCGTACGCCGGGCTCCTCACCGCGGCGTCCACGCTGACGTTCGCGCTGGTGGGGGGCCTCGTGGCCGACCCGCGGATCACGTGGGACCGGGTCCCGGGCCTCCTGCTCACCCAGACCCTCTACGCCGTGTTCCTGGCCGCCTTCGTGGTGCCCGGGGTGACGGCCCTCTGGCGCCGGGTCGATCCGCCGGCCCCCCGCTACGAGGTGGGGCGGCAGTAGCCTGAACTCGGACACCGTCGTCCGTGCCGCGTGGTGAGTCCTCGGTCACGTCCGGGAACCCGCCGCCCGCCCCCGTCGTCCACGCCCTAGCGACCCGAACGCCCCGAGACCGTCCCGACGCACCAGACCAGGAGTCCTGACCCGTGAGCGAGAGGTCGTCACTGCGCCTTGCCGTGCTGGGCGTCCTGATCGTCTCGCTGCTGGTCACGATGGTCGGCCGGCTGTTCTTCCTGCAGGTCGTCTCGGCCGACGTCTACACCCAGAAGGCCTCGGCCAACCAGTACCGCTACGTCGTCACCCCGGCCACCCGCGGCCTGATCCTCGACCAGCTCGGTCGCCCGCTCGTCGCGAACCGCACCTCGCTCGTCGTCAGCGTCGACCGCACCGCGCTGGCCAAGCAGAAGGACAAGGGCGTCGCGGTCCTCACCCGCCTGGCGAAGGCCCTGGGTACGACCTACACCGCGATCTCCTACCGGCTCGAGATCTGCGGGCTCGGCTCGCACGAGAAGCCGCCGATCTGCTGGAACGGCTCGCAGTACCAGCCCATCCCGGTGGCCAAGGACATCCCGCAGGACCTCGCGCTCACGATCATGGAGAAGCGCTCGGACTACCCCGGCGTCAGCGCGGGCCTCGAGGCGGTGCGCGTCTTCCCCGGCATCGACGGCGTCAACGCCGCCCACCTGCTCGGCTACCTCGGCCCGGTGAGCGACTCCGAGCTCGCCGCGCAGAAGGCGGCGCAGCAGTCCGGCCAGCTCACCGCGCAGGACGAGCTCCTGCAGCGCACCGACCTCATCGGCCGGTCCGGGCTCGAGGCCGAGTACGACACCCAGCTGCGCGGGACACCCGGGGTCAAGCAGCTCACCGTCAACCAGGCCGCGGCCGTCGTGGGCACGGTGGGCGAGACCCAAGCCACGCCGGGCGACTACCTGGTCACGAACATCGACGCGAAGCTGCAGGCTGTGGTCGAGAAGCAGCTCTACGCCGGGATCCTGCGCGCCCGCTCGCAGACCGACAAGCACACCGGACAGCACTACAAGGGCGATTCCGGCGCGGCCGTCGTCCTCGACGTCACGAACGGGCACGTGCTGGCGATGGCGTCGTGGCCGTCGTACGACCCGTCGGTGTGGGTGGGCGGGATCTCCAAGAAGGAGTACACCGCGCTCACGGCGCCAGCCTCGAACTACCCGCTCATCTCGCGTGCCATGCAGGGAGAGTTCGTCCCCGCGTCGACCTTCAAGATCGTGTCGGCGTCGGCCGCGCTGCAGAACGGCTACACGGCGAACCAGACCTACCAGTGCCCCGCGTTCGTGCAGGTGGGAAACCGCAAGTTCTCGAACTTCGAGGGCGAGGCACCGGGACCGGTCGACCTGGCCAAGGGACTCGCCGTCTCCTGCGACACGATGTGGTACAAGATCGCGTTCGACTACTGGCTGCGCGACGGCGGCAACAACCCGGTGGCCAAGCCGCTCGACCCGATCGAGAAGATGGCCCGGTCCTACGGCTACGGCGCGCGCACCGGGATCGACCTGCCGAGCGAGTCGCGCGGGCGGGTCGGCGGTCGTGCGTTCAAGACCGCGCTCAACGCCCAGCTGCACGACGCCTGGTGTCGGCGGGCCAAGACCGGCTACCCCGAGGTCGCGACGACCGATCCGCGCCGGGCCAACCTGCTCAAGGCCTACGCCGTCGAGGCCTGCGTCTCGGGCGGCCTCTACAAGGGCGGTGACGAGGTCAACCTCGCGATCGGCCAGGGCGACACCGTCGTCACGCCGCTCCAGGTGGCGACCGCCTTCGCCGCGCTCGCCAACGGCGGCACGCTCTGGCAGCCGCAGGTGGCCAAGGGCCTCGTCGCGAGCGACGGCAAGGTCGTGTCGATCTTCAAGCCCAAGAAGAACGGCACCCTCCCGGTGTCGAAGGCCAACATGGCGTTCCTGCGCTCCGCGTTCTCCCAGGTCACCAGCCAGCCCTACGGCACGGGCTACAACCCGTTCAAGGGCTTCCCGCTCGCACAGATCCCGGTGGCGGCCAAGACGGGCACCGGCCAGGCCGCCAAGAGCGGGGACCAGTCGACGTCGTGGTTCGCGACCTTCGCACCTGCCAACAAGCCGAAGTACGCGGTCGTGATGATGGTGTCGCAGGGTGGGACCGGCGCCGGGACGAGCGCGCCGAGCGTCCGCAAGATCTACGAGGCCCTGTTCGGCGTCACGGGCTCCACCGTCGATCCCACGAAGTCGGTCCTCGCCGGCGGGACCCCGGCGACGAAGCTGCCGACCGTCCTCGCCGACGGCACCCCGGTCTACCCGGGCATGCCGAAGTCCGTCGCCGCCGCCAAGCCGGTCACCGCTCCCGCCGCGACCGCCGGCGCGAACGACGCCGCGTCGCCGAACCCCGGGCCGAGCTCCTCGTCCTCCGGCGTGCTCGTCGCGCTCCCCGTGCTGCTCGGCGCCGGACTCGTCGGGCGTCGCGCCCGTCGTGACCGACGGTCCCGAGCACCCGACGTACGGCTGTGGTCCCGATGACGATCGGCTACGCCGCTCCGCAGGTGGCGAGACGACCGCGGTCGTCGTCCTACCTGCGCCGGATGGACTGGGTGCTCGTCGGTGCAGCTCTGGCCCTCTCGGTCATCGGCTCCCTCCTGGTGTGGTCCGCGACGCAGGGCAAGCTCGTCGAGTCCGGGCTCGACCCGCAGTCGTTCCTGAAGAAGAACCTGATCAACCTCGTCGTGGGCATCGCGTTCGCCGTGCTCATCTCGCGGTTCGACTACCGCCTGCTGCGCGCCTACACGCCGATCCTGTGGGGCGCCTCGATCCTCGGGCTGCTCTTCGTGCTCGTGCACGGCGCGCGCATCAACGGCGCGAAGGCGTGGATCGCGCTGCCGGCGGGGCTGTCGCTCCAGCCGGCGGAGTTCGCGAAGATCGCGATCATCCTCGGGATGGCGATGATCCTGTCGGAGAAGCGCGACGCGGAGAACGAGCCGCGCGACATCGACGTCGCCTTCGCGCTCGGCGTCGCCGGCATCCCGATCGCACTCATCCTGGTGCAGCCCGACCTCGGCACGGTCATGGTCATCGCGACGATCGTCTTCGGGATCATCGCGGTGTCGGGCGCCAAGGCCCGCTGGCTCATCGGGATCCTCGTCGGCGGCGTGCTCGTGGCCTTCGTCGCGATCCAGGTCGGGATCCTCAAGCAGTACCAGCTCGACCGGCTGACGGCGTTCACCGACCCGACCCAGAACGGCCGCACCACGGGCTACAACACCCAGCAGGCGCGCATCGCCATCGGCTCCGGCGGGATGTTCGGCACGGGCCTGTTCCACGGCCCGCAGACCCAGGGTCACTTCGTGCCGGAGAACCAGACCGACTTCGTCTACTCCGTCGCGGGGGAGGAGCTCGGCTTCGTCGGCGCCGCGCTGATCATCCTGCTGCTCGGCGTGATCCTCTGGCGCGCGATCCGCATCGCGCTGCGCGCCTCGGACCTCTTCGGCCGTCTCGTCGCCACGGGCGTCGCCACCTGGATCGCGTTCCAGGCCTTCGAGAACATCGGGATGAACCTCGGCATCATGCCGGTGACCGGCGTCCCGCTGCCCTGGGTCAGCTACGGCGGCACCTCCATGTTCGCCAGCTGGCTGGCGATAGGCCTTCTGGTCAACGTCCACCTCCGCGCCCAGGAGTAGTGAACAGGCGGGTCCGGCCAGCACCGTTAGGATCTGCTTACTTCCCCCGTCGTACGTCGAAGGTGCTTCCTGTGTCGGTCGAGTCGGTCTTCCCGCAGCTCGAGGCGCTCCTGCCGCTGGTGACCAAGCCCGTGCAGTACGTCGGCGGCGAGCTCAACGCGGTCAGCAAGCCGTGGGACTCCGTGTCCGTGCACTGGGCGCTGATGTACCCGGACGCCTACGAGGTCGGCGTGCCCAACCAGGGCGTCCAGATCCTCTACGAGGTCATCAACGAGCACCCCGACGCCCTCGCCGAGCGCACGTACGCCGTGTGGCCCGACCTCGAGGCGCTCATGCGCGCCAACGACGTGCCCCAGTTCACCGTCGACTGCCACCGCCCGGTCGGCGCATTCGACCTGTTCGGCCTGAGCTTCTCCACCGAGCTCGGCTACACCAACATGCTCACCGCGCTCGACCTCGCCGGCATCCCCTTGCACGCGCGCGACCGCGACGAGTCGCACCCGGTCGTCGTGGCCGGTGGCCACGCGGCGTTCAACCCCGAGGCGATCGCCGACTTCGTCGACGCAGCCGTCCTCGGCGACGGCGAGCAGGCCGTGCTCGCCATCACCGAGATCGTCCGTGCGTGGAAGGCCGAGGGCCGTCCCGGCGGCCGCGAGGAACTGCTGCTGCGCCTCGCGCGCACCGGTGGCGTCTACGTGCCGTCGTTCTACGACGTCGACTACCTGCCGGACGGGCGCATCCAGCGCGTCGCGCCGAACCGCCCCGGCGTCCCGTGGCGCGTCTCGAAGCACACCGTGATGGACCTCGACGAGTGGCCCTACCCGAAGGCTCCGCTCGTCCCGCTCGCCGAGAGCGTCCACGAGCGGATGAGCGTCGAGATCTTCCGCGGCTGCACGCGTGGCTGCCGCTTCTGCCAGGCCGGCATGATCACCCGCCCGGTCCGCGAGCGCAGCGCCCGCACGATCGCCGAGATGGTCGACAACGGGCTGGCCAAGACCGGTTACGAGGAGGTCGGGCTCCTCAGCCTGTCGAGCGCCGACCACAGCGAGATCGCGGTGATCGCGAAGGGTCTGGCGGATCGCTACGAGGGCACCGAGACCGGCCTGTCGCTGCCGAGCACGCGCGTCGACGCGTTCAACATCGAGCTGGCCAACGAGCTCACGCGCAACGGTCGTCGCAGCGGCCTCACCTTCGCCCCCGAGGGCGGCAGCGAGCGCATGCGCAAGGTCATCAACAAGATGGTGACCGAGGAGGACCTCATCCGCACGGTCGCCACGGCGTACGGCAACGGCTGGCGCTCGGTGAAGCTCTACTTCATGTGCGGCCTCCCGACCGAGACCGACGACGACGTCCTGCAGATCGCCGAGCTCGCGAGCCGCGTCATCGAGACCGGCCGACAGGCCAGCGGCACCAAGGACATCCGCTGCACGGTGTCGATCGGCGGCTTCGTGCCCAAGCCGCACACGCCGTTCCAGTGGGCCGCGCAGCTCGACCACGAGACCACCGACGCGCGCCTGCGCAAGCTGCGCGACGTGATCCGCGCCGACCGCAAGTACGGCAAGTCCATCGGCTTCCGCTACCACGACGGCAAGCCCGGCATCGTCGAGGGGCTGCTCTCGCGCGGCGACCGTCGGGTCGGCGCGGTCATCGAGCAGGTCTGGCGCGGCGGCGCCCGCTTCGACGGCTGGAGCGAGCACTTCTCCTACGACCGCTGGATGGCGGCGGCGCAGAACGCGTTCGAGGGCGGCCCCGTCGACGTCGACTGGTACACCACGCGCGAGCGCGACTACACCGAGGTGCTGCCCTGGGACCACCTCGACTCCGGTCTCGACAAGGACTGGCTGTGGGAGGACTGGCAGGACTCCCTCGCCGAGGTCGGCGTCGAGGACTGCCGGTGGACGCCGTGCTTCGACTGCGGCGTGTGCGAGCAGATGGGCACCGAGATCCAGGTCGGCCCCACCGGGGTGACGCTGCTCGGCATGCCGCCGCTGCCGCCGCGCGGCGACGACCTGCTCGCGGCCGCGCCGAGCCCCGGGACGGCGCTCTGATGGCCCGCCAGGCCCCTGTGCGCGACGTCGCCCCCACGGTGCAGCGTCTGCGGCTGCGCTACGCCAAGCGCGGGCGGCTGCGGTTCACGAGCACCCGCGACTTCCAGCGCGCCCTCGAGCGCGCCCTGCGGCGAACCGGCGTCCCGATGGCCTACAGCCAGGGCTTCAACCCGCACCCGCGCATCTCCTACACCAACGCCGCGCCCACCGGCACGGCGAGCGAGGCCGAGTACGTCGAGCTCGCGCTGGTGAAGCGGCTGGACCCCGAGCGGCTGCGCGACGCCCTCGACGAGGCGCTGCCGGAGGGTCTCGACGTGCTGGAGGTCGTCGAGGTGCGCACGCCCGACCTCGCCGCCCGCCTCGAGGCCAGCGTGTGGACCGTCGAGCTCCCCGGCGTGGGCTGCGAGGAGGCGTCGTCGGCCGCGGCAGCCTTCCTGAAGTGCGACCGGGCCGAGGTCTCCCGGCTCACGAAGTCCGGCATGCGGACGTTCGACGCTCGCGAGCCGGTGGTCCGTCTGGAGACCCGCGAGGCCTCGCCGGGGGCTGACGGCACCCCGTGTGCGATACTCGACCTGGTCGTGCGGCACGTCACACCGTCCGTCCGACCCGATGACGTCCTCGCCGCGCTCCGACTCGTGGCCGACCTCGTGCCGCCGATCCCCGCCCGGGTGACCCGGCTGGCACAGGGGCCGCTGGTCGACGGCGCGAGCGACGGAGATCCGCGCCGTGCGGTCTCCGACCCGCTCGCGGCTGATCGCGACTGACCGACTCGGCACCCGGAAGCGGGCCACCCGGCCCGCCACGGGGGCATCCCACTGGCTTCCGTCCGACGCGCGAGCACCGGACGACACGACCTCCGCGCGGTGTCCGCACCCGGAGGTCAGAACTGGAGTACCTCCCGTGAGTGACGACACCACCACCGCATCCGCCACCGAGCCCCCCGCCCCCCGCCGCCGCCGTGCGGCCGGGCGCCCGGCCGGCCCCCCGAAGCCGCTCGCCACGGCACCCGCCGCCGAGGCGCCGACCGA